>CAIYBH010000021.1 GCA_903924405.1 uncultured Planctomycetaceae bacterium
AATAGCCAAATGGCCCGAAGGGTGCTTCGCACTATTGGTTCCTGACCCCTTTTTTATGCACTGGCCCAAAGGGTGCTTCGCACTATTGGTTCCTGACCCCTTTTCTGATCGGCCCGGGTGCAATTCTACGATGTGAACGTTTTTCCAGGGAACTTGCCTGGAAAACGCGTTTACCGCACTAAAATGAGGTTATCCGCTGACCGATGATGCGGAACAGTGAACGATCTGAACGTTTTTTGACCATTATTGAACAGTGGCCAGAAGGTTTGTCCTGCAGGGCGTGACAAGTCGCTGGCTGCAGAATCGGGTGCAGTAATCAGGTGCCGGTTGGGCACGAAGCACCTGCGAATTTGCGGATCTTTGATTGCTTTTTCCGTCCGAGTGGCATCCTGCGGATGCACCGGAGCCTTTATTCTCAGGAAACGATGAATGTCATTAGCTATTCAGGATCTGCTCGAACAGGACGACTTTGCGGATCGTTGCGTGCGTATGGAGACTCCCTCCGCGGAGAAGTCAAAGCCAACGGGTCCGGTGGACCACACGGCCATCCGTCAGGCGGTCCGGCAGATTCTGCGGGCTGTGGGTGAAAATCCGGATCGGGAAGGATTGCTGGAAACGCCGCGTCGCGTGGCGAAGATGTATGAAGAGATGTTTGCCGGGCTGCATCTGGATCCGGGTCGTCACCTGGACGTGACCTTCGAAGAAAACTACGACGAGATCGTGCTGGTTCGCGACATCGAGTTCACCAGCATGTGTGAGCATCACCTGCTGCCATTCCGCGGAGTGGCGCACGTGGCCTACATCCCCAACGGTCGCGTCACCGGACTCAGCAAGCTGGCACGAGTCGTGGAGGAGGTTTCCCGTCGTCCGCAGGTGCAGGAACGGATGACCAAGACCATTGCGGATCTGATCGAAGATCGACTCGGCACGAGTGCCGTGGGCGTGATCGTCAAAGCTGAGCACTCCTGCATGTCCATGCGTGGAATTCGCAAGCAGGGCAGCATGACAGTTACCAGTGCGATGCGCGGCACCTTCCGCAAAGACGCGGCAAGTCGATCGGAACTGCTGGCATTGATTAATGGCCAGGGCTGATGTCGTGCAGCGTCACGATTGAGTACACGCGGCAGCGGTTGGCGGATGTACGGGTTTTCCTTCAGAGACGAGGTGGGCAGTGCTGATTCAGAAACAGTACAAGTTCTATGCGGCGCACAGGAACGAGACGCTGCAGGACAAGTGCAGCAATCTGCATGGGCATCGCTACGGCGTGCGTTGTGTATTCGAAGTGGAGCGGGATGGTGAAATCTCGACTCTGTTCGGCGACTTCGACTCCGTCATCGAACCGTGGCTGAAGGAAAACTACGATCACGGCATGCTGATCAATATGCATGATCCGCTGTACGAGACCCTGCTGGGGCACATGGAACGCACTGGTGAGCGGCTTCGACTGAATGTGTTCGAAGGTCCGACCAGCGTTGAGAATCTGTGCCACAAACTGTTTACGGAAATCACGCAGTTTGGATTCCGTCTTGCTCGACTGGAAGTGCAGGAAACGGATACATCCGTGGTCGTGTACACTCGGGAAGACTGGGTGGCCGACAATCGCTACTTCCACCGGACTCGTAATGCAGTGGTGGAACCGGTGTCATAGCGGACTCGGATGTGCACTGAGATCAACGTGAGTGTCGGCCGATTTGTGGTCATTGCAATGACCTGCGGTTCCGGCAGATAGTTCGGGGCGGTCATGGGGGCTCATGTGCTCACGGCCGACGTCGCATTGGTTGGCACGGTGTTGCCGCCGGTTGTGAAACACGCGGCCACCGTCGAGTTACCGTTGAGTTGCAGGGAAAACCGAGCCTTTCGGTTACTTTCGTCGGGAAACCCCCTGAAATCGCTGGGTTCCAGTGCGGATTGGATATTCACATCCGTGAAAAGTGATCAGAATACGGGGGCGCAAAAATCCGTACCGACTTGAGTCCCGCAGAGCGTCTTCGGGGCAGTAGCGGTGATTGGTATGCCCCGCACGTGCTGTCAGGCCGCGGCGTGGACCGTTCTCTGAGCCCGTGGAAAGTTCTGAAGTCTGTTATGAAGCACCGCCGTCCGCCGGGTTCCCGTTCCTCATCGTCTTCACCACAGAATGCATGGTCTCAGAATCCCTGGCCACGTCCGAATCGCGGGGACGAAGCACGCCGCACGCCGTCGGATTCCGGCAGCGTGCCTGCGGAGTCCGGGTCGCAATTGATCCGCCAGCGGGAACAACTGGGACCACGAGAATCCGAAGCGATTCCGACGGTGATGGTCAAAAGTCGCAGCCTGCATCCGCTGATTTATCGGAAGCGCATTGACAACGCGGGGACGGCAAAAGCAGGCGATCTGGTCGCCGTTTATGCGCCAGAAGAATCTCAGCCGTTCGCCTATGGACTGTACAATTCCCGCAGTGAACTGGCACTGCGGCTGCTGTGGCATACATCGCAGTTACCCACCGAACACACCTGGCGTGCTCGGCTGCAGACCGCGGCTTCGCTGCGTCGCGACACGCTGAAACTGCCGTCGCAGGCGACGGCATGGCGCGTGGTGCATGCCGAAGCGGATGGCTTATCCGGGCTGGTCATTGACTACTTCGCCGGGGTTCTGTCGGCGGAGGCATTTTCCCTGGGAATGTACCAGCGCGGCGCGCTGCTGCTGCCGATGCTGGGAGAATTGCTGGGGGCGCAGCACTGGATTCTGCGCACCAGTCCGCAGTTTCTTTCGCAGGAAGGTTGTGAGCCACCGCAGTTGACGTCTGAGGGTTGTCCCGGCAATGTGATTATTCACGAGCATGGCACACGATTTCGAGTACGGTTTGAAGGCGGGCACAAGACCGGATTCTTTTGCGATCAGCGTGAAAATCGGCGCCGCCTGGCGGATTTTTGCGGCGGTAAGTCGGTTCTGGACCTGTGCTGTTACACCGGAGGATTCTCGGTTCAGGCAAAAACGCTGGGACAGGCTGAAGAGGTGACCGGCGTGGATCTGGATGAGGATCCGTTGCGTGTGGCGCGTGAAAACGCCAACCTGAATCAGGCACGTGTTCGCTTTGTGCAGGCCGACATCTTCAGTTACATGCGGGAGATGATTCGTAATCAGCGACAATTTGATGTCGTGATCCTGGATCCTCCGAAGCTGATACGATCACGAACAGAAATTGAAGACGGCACGAAAAAGCATTACGCGATGAATCGGCTGGCCATGCGGCTGGTCAAACCCGGTGGCTTGCTGCTGAGCTGTTCCTGTGCGGGATTGTTGCCTGAGCCTGAGTTTGTGCAGTTGTTGTCTGCCGCGGCGCGATCCAGTGGAGAAGACATCGAAGCCATGGGCGGCACCTCTGGTCCGCGATCGTTTCAGATCATCGCCAAAACCGGCGCTGCCGCAGATCATCCGATCCTGTCCGGCTGCCCCGAGACAGAATATCTGAAGGCTGTCTGGATGATCATGCAGTGAGGTATGAATGGCAGAAACAGGGGGGGCTTGAAAAAAGGGGTCAGGAACGAATAGTGCGGAGCACCCTTCGGGCCGGGCAGAAAAAGGGGTCAGGTACCAATAGTGCGAAGCACCCTTTGGGCCATTTGGCTATTGGTACCTGACCCCTTTTTCTGCCCCCCCCTTTTTATGACCCCGGCATGAGTTTCCCGAAGATCATCCGGCCTGCGCTGCTCTGCAGGACACTGGTGACGACGACGGGGATTTCTTTTCCGACAAGTCCGGATGCATTTTCGCAGATGACCATGGTGCCGTCATCGAGATAACCGACGCCCTGTCCCTGGCCTTCGCCTTCTTTGATGACCTTGATATTCAGCCGTTCACCGGGGATGTAGCGAGGCTTCAGCGCGTTGGCCACATCGTTCAGATTGATGACGGCGATTCCCTGGACGCTGGCCACTTTATTCAGGTTGAAATCGTTGGTGATCACACCGCCGCGAACCTGTTTGGCGAGAGCCACAACTTTCTGGTCAACGGTCATCATGCGAAAGTCCGAGCGGGACGTTTCCATGACCTTGACGTCCACGTGCGTGCTTTGCTGGAGTTTGGCGAGCACTTCCAGTCCGCGTCGACCGCGTGTTCGGCGGTTGCGATCACTGGAATCGGCGATCTCCTGAATCTCTGCCAGGATAAAATCCGGAACGATCAGCTGGGATTCGATGATCTGAGTTTCCACGACATCCGCGATGCGGCCGTCGATCAGCGAACTGCTGTCCACGACCAGTGGCCGACCACTCTTGAGATCGCGTTGAAATTCCACGTAGGGAATGACAAAGCGAAAGTCATCCTTGGTCTGCAGCAGCAAAGACACGCAGATATAGGGCAGGATCAGGAGTGTCAGCAGGACGACGGCCGTATGGTACTCACTGGACACCGGGACAACGGGCGTGAGTGCCTGAATCATCAGGTACGCCAGCAGCACTCCGATCAGAATGCCAAAGTAAATGGCCGAGATCACCTCGATCCGCTTTTTGCGGATCAGCAGATCGGTGATGGTGACGAACTGAGAAACCAGGAGCAGCCCGAAGAAAGCAAGCGTCTTGTTGTTTTCGACGATACCAGGCAATTTAGCAGCTTGACCGGCCACGGTTTCCGTAGTGATATACGCAAGGATCGCACCTGCACAGATCAGCAGGTAGGCCACCCGCAGGATCATGAGCATCATGATTGTGGGACTCACTTCATTCAGGATCTTGAATCGTTCAATGGTCTGGATTTCGGCGAATCATGGCAGAATTTTGGCAACAGGCAAACAGAATCCGAGTGAAGCGGACTGAATTCGTCCACATCGTAATCAGCAGAACCAGCGCTCCAGGGAATAACCCTGCTGCGCACTGGACATTTGACGTGTGGTCGTTAGAAAACGGGTCAAGGGAAGTAGCACCCGCCTGCAACCGGATGTGCTGAAAATGCAGGTAAAGCGGTATAGTGCGGACACTGCGTAAGCCACAGAACGCAGCCTGAGTGCGGGTAATGAAGTAACGGGTTGCCGCGTTTTCCTGAATTTCTGAAGCAGTCCCGTCAGCAGAAGGCCGGGTTGCCCGATGCTGCCTGCATTACGCTCAGTGCGAAAGGTGCTGTTGCTCAATTGCAGCCGATGGGGCCGCAGTCATGGAAACACGGCTTGTCCGGAAATGCGGTGCCTTATAGTGGAATAGTAGAACTGTTCCTGTGCAGGGATCAGCCGTTGTTGTGTCCTCGTTCGCTGGCAGTTCTGAGCGTGAACATCTGGAGACTAAGTATGGAAATTCGGCAACATTATTTCTATCCGCAGGGGCACAGGTCCATGCGATCATGGCGTGGGCTGCTGACAGCCTGTGTGCTCTGGTCGTTGCTGACTGTTTCGGCATCAGCAGGTGATGCGGTCTCTGGCGCCGTCCAGGTGCTGCAGTCGTTGAAGGGTGGCGGCGTCGACAGCAAATCCGCGCAGCGTGCCGTTGTCACTCTGGTGGGTTCTGGTGAGCGAGCGATGCTGCCGATTCTCGAGGGCTTTCAGAACGCATCGCCTCTGGGAGCCAACTGGTTGCGAAATTCGTTCGAGCAGATCGCTGATCGGATTGTGTCCTCAGGCAAGCCGCTGCCAACTGCTGCTCTTGAAGAATTTATTCGCGACACCACGCAGTCGGCAACGGCACGTCGATTGGCCTACGAAACTCTTCGAGCGCAGGATCCGGCGATCGAGTCTCGGATGATTCCGGAGATGTTGCTGGATCCGGGTGCTGAGTTTCGCCGCGACGCGGTGGCCCGACTGGTGGACGAGGCGGCAAAGGCTGAGGGCCCGGCGGCAGTCGAACTCTACCGAAAAGCACTCACCGGAGCTGTTCATGAAGACCAGGTAAAGGTGGTCGCCGAGGCGTTGCGAAAGTCCGGAGAAACGGTCGACATCAGTCGGCATTTCGGCTTCGTCTCCCGGTGGACGCTTACAGGCCCCTTCGATAATCGGGAAGAAAAAGGCTTCGCCGTGGCGTATGCCCCCGAGAAGGAATTCGAAACACAGGGTCCAAATCTGGCGGCGGAATATGACGGCATGAATGGCAAGGTCACGTGGAAGCCGCTGGAGACTGCTGATGACTACGGCCTGATCGATATCGCGGCGCAGATTGAAAACTTCAAAGGGTCAGCTATGTATGCCTCGACTGTGTGGAACAGCCCGGCAGAACAGTCGCTGCAGATTCGTCTGGGAACACCCAACGCGTGGAAGCTCTGGGTCAATGGCAAGCTGATGTTTGAGCGTGAAGAGTACCATCGCAGTTCACAGATGGATCAGTATGTGATCCCGGTCACTCTGAAGGCCGGCGAGAATTCCATCTGTCTGAAGATCTGTCAGAACGAACAAACACAGGAATGGGCTCAGAAGTATCAGTATCAACTGCGAGTCTGTGACAATACGGGCGCCGGGGTTCTTCCGGCACCGGCAGCAGCTGGTGACAGTGAAAAATCAGGAGGTGAACAGTGAGTCGGGGACAAAGAATCAGCGGGATGGGCGTGCTCTGCCTCGGCATTCTCTGCAGCTCTTCAGCGGATCTGCAGGCCGAAGACTGGCTGCAGTTTCGTGGCAATGCCACCGATTCTGTCGCGGTGAACGAAGCCCTGCCGACAGAACTCAGCGGATCGACCATCGCATGGAAGTCCGAACTTCCCGGGCGTGGTGTTTCAGGACCGATCATTGCCAACGGGCAGGTGTATCTGTCCAGCAGCTCCGGGTATTCCCAGGATCGCCTGCATGTGCTGTGTTTCGACGCCGGCAGCGGTAATCAGGTGTGGGAACGTCAGTTTCACGCCACCGGTCGGACGATGACACACGAGAAGATGTCCAACGCGACACCCACGATGGCCAGTGATGGCCAGCGGGTCTTCGCATTCTTCTCCAGTAACGATCTGATCTGTCTGGATTCGTCCGGCCGGTTGTTGTGGTTTCGCGGGCTGGGCAGTGAATTTCCAAATGCCAGCAACAGCCTCGGGATGTCGTCATCGCCGGTTGTCGTGGGGGGCATTGTTGTCGTTCAGGTGGAAAGCGATGCAGAAGCCTTCGCCTGTGGCATCGACGTTGTTTCGGGGGAAACAAAATGGCAGATTGAGCGACCGCGTGCTGCCAACTGGACATCTCCTTCTGTCATCCCGGCAACAAACGATCATCCGGCACTGGTGCTCCTGCAGTCCTCAAAGGGACTGTCAGCGGTGGATCCCCAGTCCGGAAAGATCCAGTGGAATTTTGAAAAAGGTGCGTCCACGATTCCGTCCGCAACTGTCAGCAAGGGCACTGTGTATGTGCCGTCAAACGGGTTGACAGCATTGCGTCCGGGGACAGAACAGGTCGAAGAGCTGTGGAACTCCGGAAATCTCAGCCCCTCGACGCCCAGTCCTGTCGTGATGGACGGCATGGCGCTGGTGGTGAACAGTTCCGGCGTATTGACCGCTGGAAACCCTGAAAACGGAGAACGACTCTGGCAGCTTCGACTGCGAGGCGCCTTCAGCAGCACCCCCGTTGTCGCCAACGGATATCTCTACGCCTTCAATGAGGCTGGAGTGGCATTTGTCGTGAAACCCGAAGCGGACAAGGGAACGATCGTCTCTGAACTGGATCTGGCAGAGACAATCCTGTGCAGTCCGGGCGTCTCCAATGGGGGCCTGTTTGTCAGAAGTGATCGCCATTTGATCAAGCTGGCAACGCCCAGGTAGTTGATCGTCAGCCTGCGGTCAGAGAGCAGGATCAGCGGCAGCTTTCACGGCTCACGCTGATCCTCTCAGACCTGTGTCGCTAAGGTCCTGGCAAGAGGATGGCAGCCACGCTTCGCCTATAGAAGGCGTCTGAGGTATTGCTGCCGGATGCCTGTGTGGCGGCGATTTTTTCTTCCCGTGCTGCGAGACCTGATAATGAGCAGACGGCTGGTGGTTATCCAGAGGAACCCGATCTCCGGAAGTGGTCGTGGGGCCGCCGAACTGCTGCAATTGTGTCGGGAACTGCGGCGGCTGGGCTATCGAGTCCGGATGTTCTCGCGTCGTCACGTTCTGGATCAGTGGCTCAGACAACCGCAGAACATGGCGGAACTCCACTGCTGTGTGGCGGCCGGAGGCGACGGGACGGTGGCCGATCTGGTCAACAGGCATCCCGGCGTTCCGCTGGCTGTTCTGCCGCTTGGTACTGAGAACCTGCTGGCAAAATACATTGGGATTCGCTGTTGCGGTCGGACGCTTGCAGAGATTGTGGACCAGAATCGGATACGCGTCATGGATTCGGTGCTCGCCGATTCCCGCCGATTCCTGCTGATGCTGAGTGTAGGTCCGGATGCGGATGTGGTGAAAGCCGTGCACGCGTCGCGTCGGGGACGCATCTTTCGCAGCCGTTATGTCTGGCCCGTGATCCACACGCTCCTGTTCGGTCAGGTGCGCCAGTACCGGGTTCGCTGTGAGGAATCGGGAGAGTCCTGGTCCGGTTCGCACATCATTCTGACGAATGTCCCGCGGTATGGCTTCGGCATGCCGTTTGCGCCACTGGCCCTGCCGGACGATGGACTTCTTGATGTCCGAGTGGTTCAGGGGACGACACGCTGGGGCCTGTTATGGCAGGCACTCCGCCTGAAACTCGGACTGCCCGTGGACCAGGCGGAATACGCTCGCGTGGCGGCCCGCAGTGTGCGGGTCGAACTGCTGACCGCAGAACCCGGTGTTCAGTGTCAGTGCGACGGTGATCCCGGACCGGAGCTGCCGGTTGTGGTGCAGATTGACAGGGGCAGTGTTTGTTTGCTGGTCCCCGGCGTCCAGGCCTGATGCACGTGTCCCTTCAAGTCCGACTGAGCAGACAACGGGGATAAATCTTGTGTTTCCGGCAAACGGAGATTTTCTGCACGGTCCGGAACGAAACAATTGGCCCTTGAATGGGCTTGTGCGGTACACTCTGCCTCGGCGAACTGCGTTCTCAGACGGCTGAAAGCCCCTGATCCTGACGTCGTAGAGCCTGATGAATGTGTGGGCAGCCACGGCCCGTCCACTGGCGATCCATCGCGATAGTTGTCCGGAACAGACTGGAGTGAACTGTGCCAAACCCTGCCGCATATGGACATCAGGCCTGCCCGACTGGACTACGCCGCGTGTTTTCAGAACTTATCGTGGCGTTTTCAGTGTTCGTGGTCCTGCAGGCGACTGCGACAGAAGCGTGTGCCGACGAACCAACGACACAGGTGGCGCCTCCCGCACCATTTTCAGCGGAAGTCCTTGCAGAGCAAGCTCGCAAATCCCTCGTCGTGGTGCGTTCGTCAGACCGCACCGGTGGAAACTCGGGACTTGGGACCGGTTTCGCGATTGAAGGACCGGGACTGATTGCAACCGCATACCATGTGATTGGTGATGGACGAGACATCAGTGTGGAACTGCCGGACGGTCGCAAGCTGCCTGTCGCGGAAGTGTTTGCGTCGTCCAGCCAGCTGGATCTGGCGATTCTGCGAGTCGACGTGACGGATCTTCCACCGCTGCCATTGTCGCTCGAGGGCCGTACGGCTCAGGGACGCGAGATTGTGGCGCTTGGGCATCCGGAGGGATTCCGCAACGCGATTGTCAGCGGCGTGGTCTCGGGCCATCAGGAAATCGACGGCATTGAAATGCTGCAACTGGCCATGTCCATTGAACGCGGCAACAGCGGCGGACCAGTCCTCGATCGACAGGGACAGGTGGTCGGAATTGTAACTCGCAAGTCGGCTCTGCAGGACAAGCTGGGGTTTGCTTTGCCCGTGCGTTTATTACGAGACATGAAAGCGGATCCGAACCCTGTGCCGATGTCGCGCTGGAGTACGATTGGTGCGCTGGATGAGAAGCAGTGGCTGCCACTTTTCGGTGGGAACTGGAAGCAGCGGGCGGGCCGCATTCTGGTGAATGGTCAGGGCAACGCGTTCGGGGGACGCACCTTGTGTCTTCACCAGCCAACACTTCCGGAGCTGCCTTATGACGTCCGCGTGATGGTCCGCATGGAAAATGAGGAAGGCGCGGCTGGTCTGGTCATGCAGGCAGACGGTCTGGATCGCCATTATGGATTCTATCCGAGTGCAGGAAACCTTCGGTTGACGCTGTTTGATGGTCCGGATGTCAATTCCTGGACCATTCTGCACAATCAGCCCCATGAAGCCTGGCGCCCCGACGAATGGAATACGCTGACCGTTCGTGTTCACAGTGATCGCATGGAGTGCTTCGTCAACGGCACGCTGGTCGTGGAAAGTCGGGATCCAGCCCTGCGCTCCGGAAAAGTTGGGCTGGCGGCCTTTCGTGGAACGGTAGCCGAATTTCGCAGATTTGAAGTTGGACGTGATCTGCTGCCGACATCTCCTGATGCCAGCCACTATGAAACGCTGCGGCTATTCGCGGACGCCGTGCGCTGGAATGTGCCGGTACAGCAGGCACAACTTGATGAACTCGCACCACTCGGTGAATCCGCCGTGGACTTCATGACCGCCGAATCAACACGGCTTGAGCAGAAAGCCCGACAACTGAAGACTCTGGCCCGCGATCTTCACCAGGCCGGTGTCCGGCGAGAACTGATGGAAGAACTCAATCGAACATCAGAGTCACCGGAAGTCGTTGGCACTCCGACCGATGGTCCGACTTCGACTGGGATCAGTCTGCTGAAGTGTGCTTTGTTGCTGGCGAAAATTGACAATCCGGATGTGGATGTGCAGCTTTATCTGGATCGTATCGACAGCATGGCAGACGAATTGAAGAAGTCTCTGCCCGCCGAGGCATCGGAAGCAGCACGTCTGGCTCGGCTGGACCAGTGGCTGTTTGAAGAGATGGGTGTCCGAGGCAGTCGCTATGAATACGACTCCCCATCCAACAGCTATCTGAATGAGGTCATTGATGATCGGGAGGGAATTCCGATTTCTCTTTCCATCTTCTACATGGAGTTGGCCGCGCGACTGCAGTTGAACGTGGTTGGCGTGGGCTTACCCGGCCACTTCGTTGTCCGATTTCAACCCACGGCACCCGATGCACAGCCGGAAACAATTGACGTGTTCGAACGCGGGAAGCGGTTGTCGGAACAGGATATTCAGCGGATCCTTGCGGAGGCGGGTTTTCCGGATGAATCCAGATTCCGTGAGGCTCGGACGCCACGCCAGATTCTGGAACGCATGCTCATGAATCTGCTGAGTCTCGCGGAGTCTCAGCGACGCGATGCGGATGTGCTGTCCTGCCTTGAAACATTAACGATGATCGAACCAGCGAATGTCGAGTATCGTGCGAAACGGCTGGAAATGAGAGCACGCACAGGTCGTCTCTCGATGGCCATCGACGACGCCAGCTGGTTCATTTCTGAACAGCCTCCCGGTGTGGACGTCGAACGAGTTCGGGAACTGCGGCAATCCCTGGAAACTCAGCTGGAACGGCAACAGGCCGTCCGCTGAAGGGGGAGGGCGGAAAAGGGGTCAGGAACCAATAGCCGGGCAGAAAAAGGGGTCAGGAACCAATAGCCAAATGGCCCGAAGGGTGCTTCGCACTATTGGTTCCTGACCCCTTTTTCTGCCCCTGCCCGCAACTCCAATCGCCGAAACAGACTCAGGTACATGCCTGTGGTAATCACCAGCAGCAGGCCACAGCCAGGCCAGTGCACCGTCGGCCCGAATCGGGACAGGATCAGACCCCCCAGCGGAGCGCCAAGGGCGATAGATAAGGCATGCGAGATGTTGAAGATTCCCATGTAGCGCGCCCGAAGTGCCGGCGGGGCCATCTCAGCGACCAGCGATGGCTTGTAAGGAGCCTGAAAGATCTCACCAAACGTCCAGAGGATGATGGTCAGCACAATCAGAAATGCAGTATCCGCAAAGACCGTCAGCCCAAATCCCAGAGCCATCAGTAACTCGCCGGTCAGAAGCACGTAGCGACGCGGAAAACGATTCAACAGGGGTGTGAAGGGCAACTGAAACAGCACAATCATCAGTCCATTCACACAGATCATCGATCCAAACTGCAGCTCGTTAAACCCCATGCCCCGCAGGTACAACGGCAGAGTGACAAAGGCCTGCATAAAGACAATATTCGTCAGCAGACTGCAGAAACAGAACATCAGGAAGTAATGATCTCCGGCCACATGCCGCAGAGCGGCCAGCAGCGATACGGATCCTGCACTTCGCTCCGTTGGCGAAGACTGCAGAGTCGACGTCTCGATCGTGGCCAGTGCTTCGGCAGCAGCGACGGGTGAATCCCCGGAATGCCGGGCTTCTTCAGCAGCCACGTCGGCCGACGTATCCGCACTGGACTGTGTTAACTTCGGTCGAGTTTCACGCAGGAACAACAGGACCACCAGTCCGTAGAGGCAGGTTGTCAGACCGTCGACCCAGAACAGATAGTAAAAGGACCGCGCGGCAAGATATCCGCCAAGCGGCGGCGCGACAGCAAATCCAAGGTTGAATGACAGAAACAACAAACCATACGCATGCGGCCTGCGCGTGGAATCCGTGACGTCCCCGATCATAGCCGATGCCGCCGGACGATACATTTCCATCACGACGGCGAAGAGAAACAACAACGCCATGAAGACCCAGCCGTTGCGGATCAGGCTCAGCCCCATCAGCATGGTGCCACCGCCGAACAAGGCCAGCAGCATGGTAAAACGACGCCCGAACTGATCGGCCATCTGTCCGCCAAGCAGCGCGGAAATCACCGATCCCACACCGAACATTCCGATGCAGTAACTGGCAAATCTCGCGCCCATCCCGAGCTCTTCGCTGACATAGATCGTCAGGAACAGCATCACAAACGAACCGACTCGGTTGATGAAGCTACCCAGACACAGCACGTGCACAGTCGCTGGCAGCTCGATATAGCCGCGCAGTAGTTGTCCCGCTCCCCCGGTTGCCTGATTCATCTGACCACCAATTTTACATCTCGTCCGCTAACCCGGCTTCGCGACCCTGACGTGGAGCACTCGCACTCACGATCTGCGTTCGCCCCCTTCGCGTTCCATCACCCTGTTGCGCCGCATCTTGCGCCGACATCCCCGGTGGGCTGATCATCGTGCGAAAACCCGAACTGCGGCCGTCCGCGGCGTTTTGGACTTGTCGGGGCCCGGTGCTGATGCGCCTGACTGGCTTTGTTCGCCCACATTTCCATAGAACTGGCTTCGCGGAAATGCTTCACAGGATCTGCTGAACCGAACATGGCCGGCGACTGAAGTGTTCGCAAAAACTGTTTCTGTAAAAAACGAAACCGCCGAACTCCTGAGACAGGAGATCGGCGGTTTGAGAATCGCAGGTTTGACGGCCTGACGCCATCGTCCTTCGAATATCAGTTGTTGCTGTCGCTGACCTGAACTTCCCACGGCTTTGCATTTCGCTCACGCAGACGTGTGGCTTTGCCGGCACGTTCGCGGAGATAGAACAGCTTGGCGCGACGAACGCGAGCATGACGCTTGACTTCGACAGCGGCCACCTTGGGGGAATTGACCGGGAAGGAGCGTTCTACGCCTTCACCCTGAACGATGCGTCGCACCGTGAACATTTCGCGAGTGCCTGAACCTCGGCGGGCGATGACCACGCCGCTGAACTTCTGGATGCGTTCTTTGTTACCTTCCAGAATTCGGGTATGCACGTCAACAGTGTCACCGATGGAGAACTGCAGGGGTGTTTCTCGCAGACTGGATTTTTCGGCGATATCCAGGAGTTTGTTTCGCATGGTTCAGGGTCCTTTTGACTGGAAGCAATCCGGAACTGCTTCGACAGGTACACGTTCAACGATGTTTTGTAAATTCAAAGCTGCGTGAAACACGCAGTTCAGCATTCTGATTCAGGATTCCGGTCGAAACCGGATGGTTGGGTTTAGGGATCCCGGACGAAACCTACTGCTGAGAACCACGTTGGGACCGTTCACTGGAATCCAGCAAATCCATCCGTCGTTCGGCGGTGCGTTTCAGGCTTTGTTCCCGCTGCCAGTCTTCAATTTTCTGGTGATCACCATTGATCAGGATTTCGGGGACCACCATTCCGCGAAATTCTCTGGGTCGAGTGAACTGTGGATGTTCAAGAAGCCCGGCGTTGCTGAACGAATCGTAACGACTACTTGTTTCGTCGTGCAGGACACCGGGAATCAGGCGAATCACAGTATCCACGATCAGCATTGCGGGCACTTCACCGCCATTGCAGATGAAATCCCCGACCGACACTTCTGTTGGTTTGAGCCCCTGTCGGATGCGATCATCGAAACCTTCGTAACGACCGCACAACAACAAAAGCCTTGGTTCCAACGCCAATTCTTCTACCAGAGCCTGATCGAGTTTTCGACCCTGCGGAGTCATCATGAGCAACCGTCCGGGGCCCGGAGCGGTTGCCTGCACAGATTCCACACAATCGAACACCGGCTGACACATGATCAGCATGCCGGGCCCACCGCCAAACGGCTTGTCATCAACCTGCCGCCGCTTTCCGGGCGCGTAGTCCCGGAAGTTGTGCAGCTGGATATCCACCAGACCGCGATCGATTGCCCTTTTCAGGTGTCCCTGCCCCAGATAACTCTGAAACATTTCCGGGAAAAGGGTAAGGATATCAAACCGCATTGCAGACGCTGCAGAACATGCCTGTGGAATGGGTCCGGTCACCCGTCACATCGATCGGCCAAATCATTCGGCCGCAGGAGCTTCTGCAGATTCTGCTGCAGGTGCTTCTTCACGAACCTTGGGGGCCAGCATCGGCGGCGGAGCCTTGGCGGTTCCGAAGCTGTTGGTCTTCACCTTGCGAATCAATGCATTGACCTTTTCGCTGGGCTGAGCACCCACCGACAGCCAATAGTCAACTCGTTCGATGTTCATCTTAACACGAGCCGCTTTGTCGTGAACCATCGGGTCGTAGAACCCAACTTCTTCAATCGCCTTGCCGTCTCGCTGAACACGCGAGTCCATGACACAGATTCGGAAGAAGGGTCGGTGCTTTCGGCCCATCTTCTTCATTCGGATACGAACAGCCATTGCAACTCCTGAACTGATCTTGAAAACGCATTGAAGGCATTTCAGTCGCGGTCTGGCGTGCTGAACTGCTTCGAGTGCAAACTATCAGATTTTCGTGAACTCTTCGAATGAAAAACCCTAAATTATCGACCACGGGTGGCGGTTCTGATCAATGCCACCTGCAGATTCCTGGCAGAAACGCGCGAGTTTTCGTGAATTCTAGCGTTTCCTGTTTCGTTTTTTGGCCTTCTGAGCCTCTTTTTTCTGCCGCTTTTTCTTCTCTCGCGCGGCGTCACTGTCGGCCGGACCACGCTGACTTCTTAATTTTTTCTCAACAATCTCCGCTCCGGGGTTGAACATTCCCATGTCCGTCATGCCACGCACCGTCCGCAGCCGGTCACGCATCCCCAGATTGCTCATGCCCTGCATCATTTTGGACATGACAGAGAAATCTTTCAGCAGCTTATTCACTTCCGCCTGCTGAACTCCACTGCCCAACGCAATACGCGCTCGCCGACTGCGATCAATCAATTCCGGATTCTGACGCTCTTTCGGCGTCATCGAATCGATGATCCCCTCAATCCGCCGCATGTCGTCTTCGGGGTTGAGATCCCCCAGTTGATCCACCAATCCACCAAGCCCGGGGATCATCTTCATGATGTCCCGCATCGACCCCAGCTTCTTGATCTGCCGCATCTGCTTGCGGAAGTCGTCGAGCGTAAAACGCCCCTGCTGCATCCGCTCCTGCTGACGCAGCATCTCTTCTTCGTCGAATTCCTTCTGAGCCTTCTCGTAAAGCGACAAAATGTCGCCCATGCCCAGAATCCGACCCGCCATGCGGTCCGGATGGAAATCCTCCAGCCGATCCAGCTGCTCGCCAACACCAATGAACTTGATCGGAACACCAGTGACCGCCTTGACGCTGAGCGCCGCGCCACCGCGAGTGTCCCCGTCCAGCTTGGTCAGAATCACACCGTCCAGCTCAAGCGCCTCATTAAAGGCCTTCGCACTGTTGACGGCGTCCTGCCCAGTCATCGCGTCGCAGACCAGTAAGGCCTGGTCCGGACCCACAGCATTGTCAATCTGCTGCAGCTCTTTCATCAGGTCCGCGTCGACATGCAATCGACCAGCGGTGTCAAGAATGACAACCTTCGCCCCGACTCGCTTCGCTTCTTTGACCCCGTTGCGGCAAACCTGCACCGGATTGCTGGCCCGCGGGTCTTCCGCGTACACCGGACAACCCACCTGGCTGCCAATCACCTTCAACTGCTCAATCGCCGCCGGTCGCTGCAAGTCCGCAGCCACCAGAAAGGGAGACATCCCCTGCGATTTCAGTCGCGTAGCCAACTTCCCGCAGGTCGTCGTCTTTCCTGAACCCTGCAATCCACACATCATGATGATCGTCAAACCATCACGACGTGTCGGTAACGAGTGGTCCACAGGACCCATCAGGTTGATCAACTCCTGATGGACAATCCCAACAATCTGCTCTTCCGGCCGCAGCGAACGAAGTACCTGCTCGCCAACCGCCTTCTCCGTCACACTCTGCACAAAGCCCGTGACAACGTCGTACGCAACGTCCGCCTCCAGCAAGGCCAGACGTACCTGCTGCATCCCCTCGCGGATATTCGATTCGGTGATCTTCCCGGCTCCCCGGAACGCACCAAATGCTTTACCCAGACTTTGTGTAATGGACTCAAACACGCAAAAACCAACGTTTTCTCAAGTAGTCAATACCCAATGCCAACAAAAACACGATTAATAACCGGCGAACACCCAGCCAACACTCGGCCAACATGCCGCTGAAAAACAGACGGAAGCGCAGATGCCGCAACAGTTTATGTGCATCCCTGAACCCACGCTGATCCGCCAGGGTAATCCGCCAAAGATCCGCGCGCACGAATGGCCGTGAAAATTCGAAACGCCCATGATACAGGGTGAAAGGCTTTCTGGCAAGCTGGAAGGGGAAAAACACGGTTTTTCGGGCACCAAACCGCTCGCTGTCGGCGAAGTCCGTCAGTGCAGCCCCTCGACGGGCCAAACCCCGGAGCATCTGCTCAAGGTTCCCACCCACTGCACTCCGCTTGTCCGCCATGGTCCCGCAACATCGCACTCCAAGTCGTCGCAGCCGCCAGGCATTTCACCCACCTGCGTACGACCATTCCGGAAAATGATCACCCCGATCATCACGTCGCGTGCTGGGCTTGAGCCCGCGCAATCCCCTTTTCCAGACGCCGCGGGATCTCTCACCCGCGGTCCGCCCTACTGCTCACTGCGTGACCAGCTCACTTTCCGCGTTCTCACGGATCCGCTTCAGCTTCATGTCCAGCTTCTTGACCACCACCGTCCGGAATTCTGTTCGCGGTGCGGCCAGCTCCTTCTCTTCCGTGGTCACAGTCACCACCCACCGCGCCAGTCCAAAAGGCACGTCCTTTGACACCCAGTATTCCCCGTCATTCGTGCTGCGTGTCTTCTGGCTTTCCATCACCATCCGGCCACGGCGGTGAATGGCCGAAATCTGCGGCCCCTGCAGAATAATCTCCGGAACCGCATTGGTGGCCACCACTTCCGGATTGTCATACGTCGTCAACAACGAAATTGTCGGGTAATAGCGCAGCGCCGAGGTCTTGATGGGCTCAATGCCTTCTTCGCCAAGGCGTCGAAAGCCACGCACAATCGGCAGCATATCGTTGGCAATCCCATCCGCGTCGCGGGAGTCCCCAATGACTTTACTCTCCGGGACCAGAACCTTGTAAATCCGGGATCCCACCGGGCCCGGATCCACACCGGCAGCTCCCGATTTGCCCGTCACCGTCTTGATTTCAATCCACCGGCACGGTTGCTGACGGCCTTCAAATTCCGCGTCTTCCCGGCCAACCGATTTGATACTCAGTTCGCAGGTCCACGTGAGCGGCGCTTCATCATCCGCAGACACGCCCTGACTCAGCTGGCCTTCATACTCAACCGCCATCCCGTCTTCCGGTAACTGGAAGATCAAGCCCTGCGCATGAGTCGTCCTGGCGAAACCAGCGGCAACGGACAGAACCAGCAGGAATGCAGCAGCACGGAAACTCATAAACACCCTTCCCAAACCAGCCAATCACCCGATCCTGACGGTTCAATACGTCTGCGACAGCGTCAAAAAATCGTTCGTCGCCGCCCAGCCCCATCCGCAACTTTCACCGATGTCCGGCAGTGCTGCAGGCTGCAACGGCTGTGCTCGCTGTTCATTTCTTCGACAATTCCGGGGTCAGGCAAGAGAAATCACGCGGTTGTCAGCGGAAGCCCGCGAAAGCCTGCCGAATAGGTTCGGTTAGGGCAGTGTGGCGAGATTTTCGGGCCGGGCGGGCACAGTCTCCGTGGGCCCCCCATGCTTTCTCCGCTGACGTGCTGAGACCATATAACGCAGTCCGCTGAGCCGCGATCCCCGCAGCCCTGCGGTGTCTTCAGCAGGCCGTTCCAGCGGCCACGGCGACCGAACCGAAATCGTCCCGAAGGCGGCCGCAGAAGATCCGGATTTCTCCGTCTTCTGCGGCACTTTCCCCGATTTTTCTAGCCCAGAGTGAACTCGGGCAGACGGACAATTTCTCCGCCCTTCATCGCCGATTCATGAGCACAAATGCCGACGCACGTCCAGTTGGCACTGGTGACGGCATTCGGCCGCGGCTGGCGGTCTTCCAGCAACGCACTCAGCATTTCGTGGGCCAGATGCGGGTGCGATCCGCCGTGCCCGCCACCCTGCAGGAAGGACAGGTGATCCGCGTCGTGAATCTCTGACGGCAGAGTGAACCGGCGGATCTGCTCCGGCAGCAGGTGCGCAAAGTCAGGCACCGTAATCTTCTCCGGAATCTCCGGCTCAGGCTTCTTGGCGGTATGAATCACGTGCGGCTCATGCTCCACCAGGCTCCATTCGAAGCTTTTCTTCGTGCCATACACGTCAAAGCTTTCGCGATACTGGCGGGCCACATCGTAAAGAAACCGCCAGATGTGTGCCGTCAGATCAGTGTCTTTGATCCGAATATGACAGGTTTCAACCGCAAACCGATTGCCGGACTTGGCGGCAATGTCGTCACGCACTGTTCCGGACCCGAAGCAACTGACGTATTCGGCCAGTCCGTCCACCAGCCCCAGACAGGGACTGACCACGTGAGTCGCATAGTGCATGGGAATCATTTTTTCCCAGTACGATGGCCACCCGTCCATGTCCTGCGGATGCGATGCGGCAAGATGCTGGATTTTTCCCAGCTCACCCCGGAGATACAGATCCTTAATGAACAGGAATTCACGGCTGTACACGACGGTTTCTGCCATCATGTACTTCAGACCCGTCTTTTTCACCTTTTCCACGATCTGGCGACATTCTTCAATGGTCGTCGCCATAGGAACCGTGCACATCACGTGCTTTCCGGCATCCAGCGCCTTGAGTGACATCCAGGCATGGTCGGGAATCGGGCTGTTGATGTGAACAAAGTCGATGCTCTTGTCCGCCAGCACCTCGTCATAGCTGGTGTAGCGTTTTTCGATACCGAACTGGTCGCCGCATTTCTGCAATTCTGCAGGATCGCGACGGCAGATTGCCGCCACGTGTGCATTAGGGTGCGCCTGGTAGATCGGAATGAACTCCGCTCCAAACCCAAGTCCGATCATGGCCACATTGAACTGCTTTGTCATGACTGTTACTCGCCTTCGATGGAAAACTACCAGGGTCCCGCAGCTCATCGGGCGATGAGCGTTGGTGAATCGGCACCAACTATCCTTGCGTTCGGGACCAGACGACGTCAGATCGCCCGGGGCGGAAATTAGCGGGGTCTGCCGACCACATTCGTCTCCGGCAGGCCCCTCGCGACCTTCCAAACCTCCGTGCCTCCGCTGACACCATATCCTATTCAGTCTTTCAGTCGTCTGGGAGTGATTCGGCGAATTCACTGACGGGTTCGAGAAAATTTCGGGGGCAATCCGGCCGCAGTTCCTGAAACAGGCAATCCAAGGTGCGGCAGTCGGCGTCCCCCGCCAGTTCTTCTCGCCCCCTCGGCATCCAAACGACGCCGCCAGCCGCCTCACGGGGTAGCAAATTCCCGACCACACGCCTAAATCGAGTGTTTCCGGAAAACTCATCTTCCGCGCTTCGGCTGATTTTGCTATTTCTGACGGGAACATGCGCTGGACTGCGCCTTTGCGGGAGGCAAAGGGTGTCAGAGACCGATTTGGCGCGAGGGAAGGATTCCCATGCAAAACGCGATCTGGAAAATTCTCGCCGCTCTGGGGGTTGTCGGGGCCGGCACGTTCGTCGTGCTGCAGGTCCAGCACCGCCTACCAGCGTTCAGCAAACAGCAGAAACAGGCCACTGTCGCGACCGCGGAGGCGGACGCCGTTGCGCTCTCCTCAGACAGCGCCGCCACGGGTGAAACCTTCATGGTGGCCAGCCGAATCAGCCCGGACGATGCCGCCAAGGCCAGCCCTTCAACGTTCTTCTCGGCCGAGGAATCCACGCCCGCAGACTCGGCAAACAACGCCACCGAAAGCGACAGTCCGTTTGATCTTAGTGAACCGGCATCCGACCCGGCAGAAAACGCATCCACATCAGCAACTGCAGGTCCCGCGACGTTTCAGTTCGAAACCGCAGAGCCTGAAAATGCCGTCCGAGGCGCTAGTTTTCAGACCGATGGCGGCCCGGCTGCAGCCGACGAGTCCGCAGACACACCGGCCCTGCCTTCACTGGATGCCGAAGGTGGCGTCCCATTGCCGCCCGCGTCCGACGCAGCTGGTACCGAAACAGCCGCGCCGCCGGGTTCCCCCGCGAATCCTGATGCCTCCATTCTGAAGTTCTTCAGCCCGGAAGAAGAAGAGGCCGGAGGGGCGGCCGCGAGTCCACTGCCAGCCGTTGATGAGGGCGGTGTGCCCGCTCCAGTGGATCTTCCTGAACCCATTCCAGCGACAGGCGAAACCAAACCACCGGTGGGCGAAACCAAACCGCCCGCTGCTGAGCCATCCACAACCCCGGCCGACACCTTTCCGCTGGTTGTTCCCGAACCGGTTCCGGATGTGACTCAACCCGCTCCGGCAGATCCGTTCCCTCCAGCAACGACAACTCCGGAAAAACCAACCACTCCGCCAGTTGCCACACCCGCACCACGCACGCCGCCCGGCAGGGATCTGACTCAACCGAAGACTGAACCTGCCAGGAACCCTGGCGGCTCTGATCCAAAAGCTCCCGGTGGTTCGCCACGCAGCGCGTCCCCCGATCCTGCCGGACGTGCGACCTTAACTCCACAGCCAAGAGATTCGTCGGGACGCACGGCAGCTCCCGCGAGGTCTGTGGATCGCGAGTTTGAGCCGGATGCTCCCGTGGCTGCTCCGGAGAGACCATCCCGCGAACGTACGTTTGGTCCGGGCGGAGCCGATGCCCCGGTGAATCCGGTCGAACGGCTGTCACCGGATTCCGGACGTCGCGCACCGACGACCAGCAGTGGCAGTGGCAGTGGCAGTGGTAGCCGCAGCAGCAGTGGTCGTGCAGCCCCGGCGCCGGAACCTGAACCCTTCGATCTGGATTCAGAAAGTGGCTTTGATCCCGCAGCCGAGGGACCACCGCAGCGCGAGCCACGCCCGGAGTCTGCAGCCCCCGCTGAGCCCGAGCCGTTTGAGATGGATGATCCCGAATTGTCCGGTGGCTCCTCCGACGCTCGGCCCCTGCCACCGCTGGAGGATCTGCCGGAACCCGGCGGCCGCGGTGGCCTGTCGGATGTCGATGCCACAGAGGCTTCGCGACGCATTTCTGAAGTGATGCGGCCTAAACTGACCATTCGCAAGCAGGCCCCGGAAACGGCCACCGTGGGGGTCGCGCATGAGTACAAAATTCTGGTGGTGAATGAAGGCGATTCGCCAGCTTATGATGTGATCGTGGAAGATGAACTGAACAGTGCTGCGAACTTCATCAGCGCCCGTCCGGCGGCTGAGTACGATCGGGCGACAGGCGTTCTGGCGTGGAACATTCCCGAACTCGCTCCCCGGGAGACACGGGAAATCAGCGTGCGCATCCAGCCAACCGGCGAGGGAACTCTGGATGGCATGGCCACCGTCCGCTTCAAGGCGCAGGTGCGTTCCGCAACGCTGATTCGGTCGCCGCGATTGCAGCTGGATATTCAGGGCCCCGCCGAAGTCCGCGTGGGTGACGAAGTGACACTGCAGTTTCGCCTGGTGAATCGCGGAACCGGCGATGCCACCAATGTGCTGCTGCACAGCGTACTGCCGCCCGGGTTGCGTCATCCCGCCGGCGGTGATCTGGAATATGAACTGGATCTGCTGCGTGCCGGCGAATCGCGGGATGTGGAACTGGTGGCCGTCGCGGCGGAACCGGGCAATCAGATTCGGATTTCGGCCGAGCTCTCCGCGGATGGAATGGCACCGACCGTGGCCCGCACCGATCTCGCCATCATCGGGTCGCAGTTGACCGTGGAGCGCCTGGGGCCGGACAAGCGTTATGTCGGACGACCGGCACGCTTCCAGAATGTCGTGACCAATGAGACCAGTTTTGAGGCGGTTGGAGCGGTTGTGGAAGAGCGAGTTCCGGATGGCATGGAAGTGGGCAGCATCAGCAGCGGGGGAGATTTCGATCCCTCGACCCGCATCATTCGCTGGGAACTGCCTCGAATTGCACCGGGCAAGCAGGTGGTGGTGGATGCTGAACTGACGCCGGAGACGACAGGGCGGATGGAGTCGGTGGTTGAGGTGATCGAAAATGCGGGGTTCCGTTCCCGAGCCGAACAGAACACGGTGGTGATGGTGGAAGGCTTGCACAATGTGACGGCCGACATCACACCGCTGGACAAACCCGTTGCGGTGGGTGAGCGATTCGGGTTTACGGTGACGATTGACAATCGAGGAACCGCGGTGGCTCGCAACGTGCGCATCCTGTTGCAGGTGCCTCAGGAAATTAAAGTGGTGGCTGCGGGAACGCGGGAAGTGCCCGGGGAACTGCTGCGGGACAACACCGTCCGTTATGAAACCGTGGTATCGATTAAGCCCGGCGAAAAACGAAAATTTCAGGTCACTCTGCAGGGCCAGCAGGTCATTCGCAATGCCGTCGTTCAGGCCCAGCTGAAATATGACGAACTGGAAAAGCCACTGATCGTTTCAGAAGCCGTCACTGTATTTGATGACCAGTTCTGAGTGATGGGCATCGGAAAAGGGGTCAGGACTCAATAGCGGAATGTGGGCAGAAAAAGGGGTCAGGTACCAATAGCCTAAAGGCCCGATCGGAAAAGGGGTCAGGACCCAATAGCCGAATGGCCCGGAGGGTGCTCCGCACTATTGGGTCCTGACCCCTTTTCCGATGCGTCTGACCCCTTTTTTCAAGCCCAGGCTCACCGAGCTTCCACTTCCGCCGGCGCCACGATCGGAGCGCTGGTGGCGTCGCCGGTCCAGACAGGCAATTCGCAGCGCGTGGCCTGCCAGCCTGGATGCACGAGCGTTCCGGTGGTGGGAGCCGACTCTGCCCCTCGGCCGGTGACGCGAATGCGTCCGCCGTCGGCTGGTGACAGCGGGACCGAGCTGCCTTCGGGCTGAGCCAGCACGGGACGCAGGGCGAACTGGCGTTCGAGAACCGCGGCGCAGTCCCGATGAATGTCACGAACCGCGGCACCGATCTGGGCATCGGAATAGGAATCGATGGGTTCCTTGAGGAAATCGATCAATCGACCTTCCCGCTGCAGCGTGGCAAGCAAACTGACAGCATCACTGCGGAGTGGTCGACTGGGGGCCGCGGGTTTGACCGGTTCCACCGGGGCGGTCGCTGGCGGACGAGCCGTGACGGCCGGGGTGCGCAGCATCTCAGTCACTCGAGCGGCAAGAGTGCCGTCGGTCAGTATCTGCCATGCAAGCGACAATCGTCCCATCTTCCAGACTCCGACTTTCCCTGAACAAGAACCTAAGCAGTGTGACCCAGCATTTTGACGCATGCTACGCGACCGACCACTTTCATTCCAGCGGGCAGAAAAAGGGGTCAGGAACCAACAGTGCGGCTTGAAAAAAGGGGTCAGGAACCAATAGTGCGGAGCACCCTCTGGGCTGGGCAGAAAAAGAGATCAGGAACCAATAGTGCGCAGCACCCTTCGGGCCGTTAGGCTATTGGTTCCTGACCCCTTTTTCTGCCCCCCGAAACGGTGTTCAACCAGAAGATTGTCGCGTTTCGCTCCGACGAAACGTGCCTCCTCGGCGTTCTCCAGCACACCGGCGAGCGGGGGGTGTCAGCCCTCCGAGACGTCTGTTTTCGTTGATGTTCACGTCAAAGTTTTCGTCTCGGTGGGCTCACGCCGCACCGCTCGCCTTTGGAAGACGCCTTACTGCCATCAAACAAAAAACGACCCTGAACTCCCCTGCATTGCTCACGCGGCGTGGGCTTCCGCTTCGACTTGATCCGCAAACTTTTTGACGTCACCCGAATGAACATGCTTCACGGAGTATTCGCTGAAAAGCTGATCGACATGACGAACAAAATCTGGTTCACACTTCGGGGAAAACTTTGAGATCACAATCAGACGTGATTCCTGATGATCGTTCACACCGTGCTTTTTGATCAGGTCGCCACGTATAGCGAGGTCGAGCGATGCCCTGGCAGAGTTTCTTTCGAAAAGATGAGGCTGCACAAGGTTGAGTACCCCGTTCTGATAGGCATAAGGAACGGCGAAGTGCTGGCCGAGAACTGGCAGGGAGGTTTCGTAATCCAGCCTGGCACGACCTTCGGAAGACAAACGAGTGAACAGAGTCTGCAGTGACGGGAACGCAGGCCGCTTCGTCGGCTCTGAATTATTTCCAACCTTGCCATCGACAAGCTGATGAAACAAACGCTTCAGTTCTTCGTCTGGCGCTGAGACCTTCAAAGGACGAGGCGGTGTGAGTTGAAGCGAGTTGCCGCGTGTGTCGACGAAGCGTTGCAGATCTTCCAGTGTCCTGAAAGACTCACGATCCACCGACAATCGCTTCTCGATCGCTTCCCTCGCGGACGCCAAAGCGGCACGGGCCAGTTCCCCGCGCCCCACAAGTTTTTCCGCCCGTCGAGTACTCTTGCTGGTCATTGCGCGCAAAAACCCGCTGCCAGGACAAAACAGGATCACGCCCAGATTGACAGACTCCAGACGCGACACGTCCGGACAGAACTGAATCAGCGAGTAATAGCCCTTTTCGGCGGTCATCTCTTTATTCTCCTTGAGTTTCAACCTGCGCATCAGACCGGCAGACGTGACCGACAGCTTCCGGAAGATAATCGTTCAAAAAGGCAGCACGTCGGCAAATCAGGTCCGCCAAAGCAGATTTAGCGGCGGCAGAAACATCCCATTCGGCGGGCAAATCATGGACAATTTCGGCGACCATCTCTTTGTCCAGCATCGACAGATCAGCCATGGCCGCTTCAATTCCTGAACGGTCAATCCACGGGACAAAGCCGGGAAACAGACCATAGACACGATCGTCCCGGACTCGGTCGATCTGGTTAAATCGAGCATCCAGATCGCGACCACAGCCAAAGCAGTGAGTGTGGTCCATCGCGATCAGTCTCAGCTTCTCCGCTTCATCTCCTGTCAGCTCTTCCAGGAGAACATTATCTTAGTTGGGCTTCCGTTCCGTCAAATCAGGGGGATATCGGTCGCAGTTCCTGACCCACGAGTCAAAAACAACCAGACGGCTGATTTCCAGCGGATTAACCAATGGTTTCAGTTCATCAGCAGAACCACCCCATGAATGAGCCTGAATGGCCCGTGTCACAAAGGCGGGACCAGTAGCAGCAAAACCGCCTCGCAGAAACGGATTCTCATCGACGTCCGAATCGATGATGATTACTGCGTGATCAAGTACCGACAGTTTGAACTAATGCGCCAGGCGAGTCGCAATCAACTCGACGGCCAGCAGATGCGGGCCCTGTCGATTTCCCATCGGTTTGATGTAGGCTTTGCCTGCATCGGTGACGATCCGGCCTGTTCCCATACTGGTATCCAGCCCCGCCTCGAATCGACTGAATTCGGTGGGTCGCCATTCTGGAGTTGAATGCCAGGGAAACTGCATGGAATTCAATGACCACTGAGCTTAACGGGAAGGCTAAGACACGATTGAGGTCTGACTGACTTTTTGTTCAGCACACCCGGGGCCTCTGGTGCAAAGAACCCGGGTTGGCTGGTCATTCAGGAATGATGCAATTCATGATGCAAACTCCTGAACGGCACGGGAACTGCGCTGAGTCGTCTGGTACGAGGACGATGGGAACAAAAAAGCCCCCTCCGCGCGGTGTAGGTGTGGAATAAAACGTACGTCTGGGCGAGGAGGCTATGCTGTGGATTTTCGTTTTCGTGCAACAATTGAGCAAGCCCGGAAGAGCGCTGTTTTATGTTTTACGGGCCGGTAGAGCATGGAATGTCGTGCCGCAGCAAATTGCCCGAATAACGCCCCCGGCACATCGAGGTTGCGGGCAGAAAAAGGGGTCAGGAACCAATAGTGCGGAGCACCCTCTGGGCCATTTGGCTATTGGTTCCTGACCCCTTTTTTCAAGCTGCGGAGCACCCTGCGGGCCATTTGGCTATTGGTACTTACCCTTTTTCTGCCCCTGATCCCTCTATTTTGCGGGGAACTGGCGACCGGGAATTGGTTTCGCTATAACCGAACCAGATGGGGGCAGCACAATGGCCCGCGTTACGACACAGCCTGGAAGGAGCCCTGCACCATGCGAAGTATGCTGACTCAAACTGGACAGTTCGGCAGGTCAGGGACTGCTGGCGCGGGTTGGTCGTTCTGCGTTATGATTGGCCTGCTGTGGTTTCTGTCAGCGGGGGCTTCTCAAACCCGGGCGGATGAGGCCGATGTGCGTTGGAAACGGGTGACGGATCAGGCTGGCTGGCGTCCGCGGGATTCCAGCGGGGAACTGGTGTTCGGAAATCGCCTGTGGGTGCTGGGAGGCTGGTTTGATTCCTTTTCTGCTCCGCCGCGGGATGTCTGGAGTTCGGCCGACGGCGTGACGTGGACGGAAGTCACAGGCAACGCGCCGTGGAAGTACAGTGACCTGCCAATGACAGCTGTCTTTCGGGACCGCATGTGGCTGATGGGTGGCTGGTACAACGGTCGCCTTGAAGGTCACGGGGCGACCAACGAAGTCTGGGCGTCTGCTGACGGACTTGATTGGCAGCAGGTGACGGACGCTGCAGGCTGGAGTCCTCGTCTGGCGGGCGGCCTTGTGGAATTCCAGGGAAAGCTCTGGATGCTCGGGGGCACAGAGAATTATTACTTTGGTGACCGCACCAGTCTCCGCAATGATGTCTGGAATTCGGACGATGGAAAACACTGGACTCAGGTCACCGAGCAGGCAGGCTGGTCAGCACGGGCTTATCATCAGGCGGTGGTGCACAAGGGCAGGATCTGGGTCCTCGGCGGTGGCAACTACGTTCCGGAATACTCCGCCATGAACGACGTCTGGAGTTCTGATGACGGCAGAAACTGGCGGCTGGAGACAGATTCGGCGCCGTGGTCCCCACGACTCTGGTTTTCCGCTGTGTCGTGGAAGGGGTATCTCTGGGTCCTTGGTGGCTGGTCGAACAACCCCTATAAGAACCACGGGGACATCTGGTATTCACGCGATGGTCGGGATTGGCGGCAATTGCAATGCAGCGAAGTCTGGAAAGAGCGACATGAGCATTCGGCCTTTGTGTTTCAGGACCGACTGTGGGTTGCCGGGGGGCATGCGCAACCACTGACGAATGACGTGTGGTCGCTGGAACTTCCCGATGATTTTGATGCGCAGTAAGGGCAGAAAAAGGGGTGCATCAGAAAAGGGGTCAGGTACCAATAGTGCGCAGCACCCTTCGGGCCGTTAGGCTATTGGTACCTGACCCCTATTTCTGCCCCCGCGCGCCCCGTGCTCGTGCTCGTGCTCGTGCTCGTGCTCGTGCTCGTGCTCAAAACCAGTCCTCTGAGTTTCAATTCTCACCCGACACTCGAATTCGC
>CAIYBH010000022.1 GCA_903924405.1 uncultured Planctomycetaceae bacterium
AAGGGCAAACATGCAGACTCCTGCCCGGCACTCACCGTGCGAATGTCCGTGATCACGCCGTGTTCTTCCACAAGCCGCACATTACAACGAGGCGATTCGTCCGGGTTCAACAACCAGCGCACGCTCAATTCGCGGCGCTCACCATGTTGCTCCAGCCACCCTCTCAGTCCATTCTGCCACACGCGTCTTTCCCCCCTTCGACAGCAGCGGCCGGAACCTCGACAGCCCCGGTCACCTTCAGCAACATGGATTGCCCGGAAGACCGCGACCACAGTCCCCCACACAGCGTAACAATTCGCAAGTCACAAATCCCCTGAGCCCCCAAACTTGCAAAGACTCGGGATGGCAAAACGATGGTAGACCCCAAAATTGTCGCGTTTCGCTCCGCCGAAACGTGCGTCCAGCGTTCTCCAGTATACCGGCGAGCTGAGGATGTCAGCCCTGCCGAAACGTCTGCGTTTCTAGTTGTTCACTTCAATGTTTTCGTCTCGGTGGGCTCAAGCCGCAACACTTCACAACTGGGAGGGCGAAGTTCCACCTGAGCCGCGGCAGGGATCCACCTGCGTTTGCGGCCTTGCCAGGGCACCGCCCTTGGACGGCGAAGCAACAGAGAACCATCACGAAACCACCCAAAACACTTTCACCATCAATCCTGCCGCTAATCCTGCTGAACACTCTGCGTTTCGCCCTGAAAAAACTCTGTGCCCTCTGTGTTTAAAAAGACCTCCTCGTGCACTTCCGTTGCGCCATCTCTGGCCTGGCCATCCTTCAGGTGATCGGCAGCAACTGAACAACTCTGCAAAACCAGAATCCTGATTCTGAACTCCCGGACAACCGAACACCCAGTGATCTCTCTCTCACGAAATACGGAAGCATCCCCGGTAAGTGTTTCCACTTACCGGGGATGTCGCATCAGAGCCGGTGCTTCGGGCCCCGGGCCGTCGGTGCAACAACCGAAAATGCCCTCCGCCTGCAAAGCTCCCTCCCTGAGAACAGCTCTGTTCCGCCAGCATGTGATCTCCCTCCCACATTCACTCTGGCTGGGCTCACTTCACTTCGGTCACCGGTGGCGGTTCCGGAACGGTTGGTGGCTCAACGGTTGTCGCCGTCGCATCGCTCGATTCCACCACTGTCCCTGTCTCACAGCATGTCTGAGTCACAGTGACCGGATGACAGCAGTGGTGCGCATTGGTCGTCCCGCAGCCACAATGCTGATGATGGTGCTGGCGATGGCAGGTTGAACGGCATGACGTTGAGCAGCACGTTGTTTCGCGGGCTTCACAGCAATCATTCGTTCTGTAAGACACCACTCGATAAGACACCGGGCGATAGCCATTGCTGCAGCAACTGGTCCTCTGGCGACAGCACGATCGGCGATGCCCCGCCTCCGCCACGGCCGCAACCGCAGTGAATGACAGTACGACAGCAAGCACCGTACACACGCGTTTCGAAATCATGATCTGGTCCTTTCCCTTTACTCAATGACTGACACTGACTGGCCAACATGACCAATCTGCTCTCGTTCAGATTCTGCAGCCGTCCACATCCACCATAACTCGGCACGGCAGGGCCATCGGCCCCCTTGCTTTCAAAGTCGGTCTTCCCGCTGGCAAACCACGAACTGGTCACGTGCCGGCGACGGTGAAACGGCCATTCTCGAATTGGTGCTCAACGCCTGATCCACCACGTTTTTCACACTCGCATGACTTTCAAATAACACACCATGCTGCGGCTTCGTGGTCTTTCTCCACAGCGTTTCCAGACACCGCGGACTCTCCATGGCCTCTCTGTCCGCCGACTGCACGGCCGACAGCAATTCAGACAAACGAAAAGGTCGCTGCACCCACGTGATCTCAGGAAACTCCGACTCCTGCAGCCGGAAATCCGGGTTCATTCGAGCCGTCAGAGCCACAACAGCCGTGCCGGACCCGACTCCGGACTGCAGCCACTCACGAACTCCACTCCCATCCGCCCAGGGCAACTCCCAGCTCACCACCAGCACATCCGGACGAAAACCCTTCTGCAGCAATGTGGCACAATGATCCCCACTCCGGACCGTCTGCACCTCATATCCACAGCGTTCCAGAAACTGCCGAAACAGCTGCCGACACTCATCATGCTCCTCCGCAATCAGGACTGTCGCCGGCCCCGTTCTACTCGCCATCCACATGTCTTTTCCCCCATTGCTCATCACCCGACACCAGTGATTACGCCCCCGAACCGTCCGACAGGCACTCCCCTGGCCACTCCTGCCCACAGCAACAGCCGCAGTCCACTTAAGACGTGCAGCAGCGCAGCCACGCATCGGCAACACATTCCCCGCGACGCGCGCACGCCGTCGCATTCCCAACAGCAATCCACCGGGCACTCTTCGCACTTCTCAGCCCACCTCGGCAGAACAACACCAGCGATCTGCCACCACAGCAGCCTAGTGCGCCGAAGGAGGCACCATCGCGATTGGCAGACTGCCAATCACCAGCTCATTCAGAATCGTGCTGATCCCGGGAATCTTTCGAATCACATCCTGCGCCTTCTGACGCAGCCGAAAACTACTCACCGTCCCGCACAACACTGCCACCCCATGAAAGTAGTGACAACGTATCGCACACGTCCGCAACTCCGGATCCAGACCAAAACTCAGCCGAATGCGATCTGCAATCGAAGAATCTCCCTGAACAAGAGTTCCCGTGATGGCCTCTTCCGGATAAGAATTCACCGGCATAATCATGTGATCACCCTGGCTCCTGAAAGTCCGCAACTTTCAGCCTGATCATGAAACCCTGCGTCTCGGAAATCGGAGGTCCGGCGGCTCACTGCTCAGCCCCTCCACCAACGTCCGCCTATTAACGCAGAACGCAGCCCCGGTGTGTATGGCGAGCCTTCTGATTCAGGGCTGGTGACGTCCGCCACAACAATTGCCCCACGGACCTTTCACCTTCCATGAAAGCCCACAGGGCATCAGTCCCGCGAATATCGACCGCTGCCCAATCCCCGCCGATCTTTCCGCAGGTCCGATTCCGGCAAAGCGGGGTTTCTCCCGTCTCAAAAACCAACACTGCGCGCAAAAGGGGACATTCTACTTTTTCCGTTTTCTGCCGAAAAAGAGACCTGACCCCTTTTTTCTTTCAGTTCAGGCCCAGCGCTGAAACGATGGCTGCTTCGCTGTTGTCCACCACAATCGGTGGGTTGGCAAAAGGCGTCTGAGTGACGCCGGCAGGGGTCAGCTTCTTTCCCATCAGCACGGCATCACCCGAATGGTAGGCCATGGTCAGGTCCGGATCCTTCAACTGGTGTCCGGTCAGGATACACACCACGCGATCACTGGCACTGATCACGCCTTCTTCCCGCAACCGCAACACTCCAGCCACCGTCGCGCCACTGGCAGGTTCACACCCAAAACCCGTGGCCGCAATTCGCGCGCGACAATCGATAATCTCCTGATCGGTCACACGCCGGACAATTCCGTCACACGCCTGCAGCGCACGCAGAGCCTTCACGAGATTCACAGGTCGATTGATCTCAATCGCACTGGCCAGCGTGGACGCCCGCTCGTTCTGCTGATCCATCCGGTGGAATCGAGCGGTCATCACGTCGTGATCCGGTCGACCCTCGTTCCAGCGCAGCCCCTGTTCGTTCCAGAAGTCGTCCAGCGTGGCGGCTCCCTGCGCATTGATAATCGCCAGCCGCGGAATCCGATCAATCAGACCCAGCATCTTCAGTTCCAGAAAGGCCTTCCCGAAGGCACTGCTGTTTCCCAGATTTCCACCCGGAACAACAATCCAGTCCGGAACCTGCCAACCCAGACCTTCCAGCACCCGGTACATGATCGTTTTCTGTCCTTCCAGCCGGAAGGGGTTGACGCTGTTGCACAGATAAATCGGATGCTTCTCACACAGCTGGCGAACCCGGGCCAGCGCGTCATCAAAGTCTCCCCGAATCTGAATCGTCTTCGCTCCATAGTCCAGTGCCTGCGACAGTTTTCCAAAGGCGATCTTGCCACTGCCGATGAACACGATGCAGCGGAACAGGCCCGTGACACCCGCATAGATCGCCAGCGACGCACTGGTGTTGCCAGTCGACGCGCAAGCGGTCATGGTCGCCCCAACCATCCGGGCATGCGTTGATGCGGCGGTCATCCCGTTGTCTTTGAAGCTTCCCGACGGATTCTGCCCCTCGTACTGCAGAAACAAGGTGCCAGGCTGCATGCGACACTGACGGGCCAGCAGGTCGTTCCTCTGCAGAATTGTCTGCCCTTCACCAATGGTCACGATCTGTTCGTCAGTGGCGAATCGCAGCAGTTCACGGAAACGCCAGACCCCGCTGTAATCCACTGGATTCAGGCGATTTGACCAGCGTTTCTCGAAATCGGCAAGCCGCGCAGGAACCGGGATCGCGTTCCAGTCGTAGTTCACGTCCAGCAGGCTGCCACAGGTCGGACAGGAGGTCAGAATCTGACCCACGTCAAACGTGGAACGACAATCCGGGTGCAAACACTGCTGAAACGCAAATGACATGGCTGTTTAGTATCAAGGCAGAGACAGTCCGGGGAAACTCAAGGCTGCAGACAATGAGTCTGGTGGGAATGTCGACAGGAATGTTACGAGGAAAATGTTTCGCGACCAGCGGCCATCCAGTGGCAGAATTTCAAGCCCTGGCAGCAGGAGGCTGATTACGAAATCAGACGTCAGCTCCGTAGCGTAGGACAGGAAGCAGGGAGACGCCAGATTTTTGCTGCTCAATTCCCTGAGCTGCCCAGCCAATCAGGCGTGAGAGTCCGATGACAAGGGCCTGCCGATCCGCAGGAATCCCCAGCACCGTCATCAGCCGCGCGGACATCCAGTCCATCGTCGGCAGCAGATTCTCACCCGCAAGGATCTTTTCCATACGTTCCGCCCCCGCAACCAGCCGCGATTGCTCCGCACTGCGACACAACGCCCGGCTGGCTTCTGCCAACAGACGAGCCCTCACATCCGGAACACTGGAGGCAAACCCGAAGGGCATCGACTGACCCGCTCGGCGCCGCCACCAGGCGTCAGCCTGAGCCGGCGTTTCAAAACTCTGCAACAACTCCGCCGCCCAGCAAAACGGATCATTCTGCAGCTGCGACACAAATACCAGCGACGCCGTTTGCAGAGCTGTGATCAGATTGCCCGTCGTACCGGCACTCAGCCTTGCCGAAAAACAGGCTGGCCGCATCTCCGTCAGACACTGGCAGATCATCAGCTGATTCATCACCGCGTCTTCAAGCGGCTCCGGGCGTTTTCCACCAGGACGCAGCATCTGCAGCAGTCGCCCCGCCCAGGTCAGATCCGAATCCTCAGAATCCTCATGCAGCTCCGAATCCGTCTGCGAGGTCCCGCCGCCGTGCTGTCCATTCAAGCCCCAGTCCAGAACAACCGGTAGTTGTCCCATGACCCGCCAGAGCCGCGCCTGCGATGCCTCGGGACACATGTCCAGCGGCGTTGGATCAAAAAACGAAAGCAGCGACAGACTGACCGGAAACAAATCGATCGGCCGCACACCCACCGGCAGAATCGAAAACATCTCCGCAGCCGATTTCGGCAGTACCGCGGCTTCAGAAATCAGCGAACTCCAGTCCGCCAGAGCCTCTTCATCCGGCAATCGCCCCGTCAGCAACAACCACGCCACACCTTCGAATGGCTGTGACTGCACCAGAGCCTCCACGAGCTCGCCGCAGTAGGACACCCCATCCGGTGGGAATGTCAGCAGTTCTGTCTGACCACAACAGACACCCGTCAATCCAGTCGACTGCTGTCGTGCACTTGTTTGAATATCACGCACCAGCCTGCGCAGACCTTCGACAAGATGCGGTGCCGGGGCCTGTGATGCCGGGGCCTGTGACGCCGGGGCCTGTGACGCCGGGGCCTGCGGTGCCGGGGCCTGTGATGCCGGGGCCTGTGATGCCGATGGCTGTGATGCAGGTGACTTTGACGCCGGTGACTGCGGTGCTGACTGACCTTCGCGATCCATAAAGGTGGACTCCATTCTCCCTGAACGATCGGACCCGGGAGGTCTGTTACGCCGCGGCCGCTGGATTCATTCTCGGCAGGCCGTCAGCTCAGATGCTCCCCCCGTCAACTCCCGGAAGTCTATCGGCTCGCCACCCGTTTCGCCACTCAGCAGGCACTGAACCACCGCCGACGCCGAACCCCCACGCCATCCTGCCTCACCTGCCAGGAGGCCGGATTCACGTCCCGCCTGTCTCAGCACGCCCCGGTCCGGTGGCGAGCGGCACACCACCGCGGTTTTCTTCACCCCACTCGCCTGATATGCTGCGCTACATCCCGCCCGAACCTGACTGAATTTGAGGAATTTCATGATGCGTCCCCCCCTGTCCCGACAGAACTCTCCGGTCCGATTGGTCATTGCACTACTTGCCATACTGTGTGCAGGCACCGTCACTGCGACAGAACCACGACAGACTCGCAGCTTTATCGCAGCAGATTCCTCAAAACAACGCGTGGCCATTATCGGGGAAGACGGGGCCACCGTCTGGGAACACCGCATCGGTCCGCTGCACGATCTACAGGTCCTTCCCGGAGGCAATCTGCTGCTGCAGGTCAACTGGACGGAAATCATCGAAATCCAGCCCAAAACCGGCGAAATCCTCTGGCGTTACAACGCAACTGACCGCCCCGAAAACAAGGGCGTCCGGATCGAAATTCACGCGTTCCAGCGGCTCAGCGATGGCAACACCATGATCGCCGAATCCGGTGCCGCCCGCCTGATCGAAGTGTCACCCGATCTGCAACTTCGTCATCAGATGAAGCTCAATGTGGTCAAGCCGGATGCTCATCACGACACACGACTCGTCCGCAAACTCGACAACGGAAACTACCTCGTCTGCCACGAAACCGAGGGCCTCGTGCGCGAATATCGCCCGGATGGCTCAACCGCCTGGGAATATCAGGTGCCCCTCTTCGGAAAAGCACCACGCCCAGGCCATGGTGTCGACGCCTTTGGCAATCAGGTCTTCTCCGCCTATCGACTCCCCAGCGGAAACACACTCATCGGCGCAGGCAACGGACACGCCGTCCTGGAAGTCACCCCGGACGGTAAGCTTGTCTGGAGTCTCCACCAGAACGATCTCAAAGGCATCCAATTGGCATGGGTCACGTCACTGCAGGTGCTTCCCAGCGGAAATATTCTGATCAACAATTGCCATGCCGGCCCCGAAAATCCACAGCTGATTGAAGTCAATCGCGACAAGCAGGTGGTCTGGTCATTCCGGGACTTCGAACGCTTCGGAGACTCAACCACCAATTCTTCAATCCTCAGCGTCAATGGCCAACCCCTGTAACCACGGCCGACAGCACAGACACTGCCCCCGGTGCGTCCCCGTGACCATCGGAAACACCACCGATTCCCCGGGCCCCGAAACGGTTCTTGCGTCGGTGCGCCGCAGTGTATAGTCTCTCAGGGTGTTCCATTCCTCAGTCCGCGATTTGTTCCATGCATTCTTACGAAGGCAGGTTGTTATGAACACAGCAGCATGGCGTTCACTCCTCGTCGTCCCGATATTTCTGGTCTCCTCAGTCCTCGCGGCAAACGACGAAAAAAAAGAGCCTGACGCACCCGCATCTCCCGCGGTCGAACAGGAACCGATCAAAGCCGATTCTGCTCCTGACAAGGAACGCATTCGCGAACAGGAACAAGCTGCTGAGAAAGAACGAGCGGCTGACAAAGAACGGGCGGTTGAAAAAGAGCGGGCCCTTGACAAGGAACGAGCTGCCGACAAGGAACGGGCCGTTGATAAAAAGCGGGCTGCTGAAAAGGAACGCGCCGAGAAGGAAGCTCGTGTCAGCGAAGATGAAAAATCTCGAGCCAAACGTCGTGAGATGGAACTCCGGAATCACAATCGGGATCGAGCGATCGCCGAGCAGAAAGAGCGTTTGCAGGCCTTGCTGGAGAAGACCCGTGTGGCCGCACGTGAGGGATGGGGTGAAGACCAGCGACACCGTCTGACCGAGGAGATCCGGGAGGTCGAACAGCAACTGAAGCGATTGATTTCGGAAGAAGGGCCCCGTGTCGGGCATGACCTGCCTCCGGAATTTCGGGGACAGGCGGAAAAGATCGAACTGGCCTCGCGGCGGATGCGTCATGTTCGCACTGCCGCGGAAAACCTGATGGCGGCCGAGATGCCGGACCTGGCTCATGACCTGCTGCGCAAGGCAGACGGCATGGAGCAGGACATCGCGGCCGCGAAGCAGGACCTCATGCAGAGAATGCACCAACAGGGCGGCGAACGTCCACACGGCAACCCGGAAGAAGTGCGGGCACTGCGTCAGGAAAATCAGACCCTGCAGCGTGAACTGCAGGAAGTGCGGCAGCTGGTGGAAAAGCTCCGCAGCGAACGCCAGCCAAAGGAATAAGCGACCTTGGCTCTGCCTCGGATGGCGAAACGGTGTTAAGCCCGCAGAGAGTCGCGTTTCGCTCCGTCGAAACGAATGTCCAGTGTTTTCACTGCCTAACTCGACTCTCAAATCCTTTTGCTCCATCAAGCTGAAAACACACCGGAACTCCCGGTTTGCCACCGTTTCGCCATCCCTCGCTCTGCCCACACCGCGGCCAATACAGCCCCTGTCAGTTGGGCGACTGACAGGGGGTTTTGCTCACCCGCCGCCGCCAGTGTAACCCGCGCATGCAAAACGGTGTTGAACCCGACGATCGTCACGCTTCGCTCCGACGAAACGTACCTCTCAGATTTTTACGGGCGAATCAGGTAATCCAGCTGCTCGCCACGATCCAGCCGAAAACGCCCCTGATCGCCTTCGTCGCCTTCGCTGTCGTGTCAATCAAAAAAGCAAATTTCAGCTCACATTCAGTCCGAGTTTTTGGGGAAGTTCCGGAATGAACGTTTTTCGATTTCAGAGCTGCCGACCCCGAATCTTCTTGACAAGCCTCGCGCAGCTGCTCCTCCCCCTGCACCTCCAGACAGGTCTTTCTGCACAGGAAAACAATGCCGCGGTGGCGACCGCACCAGCCGTCGCTCCGGCGGACATGTATCGCCCCACGGCTCACCCGGACAGAATTGTGCTGACATGGAGTGATGATCCCGCGACAACTCAATCCGTCACGTGGCGAACATCCACAGCCGTCAACCAGGGGATTGCCGAACTGGTGCTCGCCAGTGCCGACCCGGCTTTCGACCGCAACCCGCAACGCACCACAGCCGTCACTGAAACTCTGCAAACGGACCTGAGCACAGCGCACTATCATTCCGTGACCTTCTCCGGACTAACCGCCAACACTCAGTATGCCTATCGCGTCGGGGACGGGACACACTGGAGCGAGTGGTTTCAGTTTCGTACGGCCGCCGCCACACCGCTGCCGTTTTCCTTCATCTACTTTGGCGATGCTCAGAATGAACTGCGTTCCAAATGGTCTCGCGTGATCCGCGCTGCCTGGCGCACGGCACCTCAGGCCGCCTTCATGATTCATGCCGGGGATCTGATCAATCACGCAGAAGCAGATCAGGAATGGGGTGAATGGTTTGGTGCCGGCGCATGGCTGAATGCCATGGTCCCCAGCGTTCCGGTGCCCGGCAATCATGAACAGGTGCGGAAGTCGGGGCAGAACGCGGGACTTTCACATCACTGGCGTCCCTCCTTCACACTGCCGCAGCACGGACCGGCGGGGCTGGAAGAATCCTGCTACACACTGACCTATCAGGGCGTGCGTCTGATTGGATTGAACAGCAACGAGCGACATCAGGAACAGGCCGTGTGGCTCGAGCAGATTCTGTCTGAGAATCGGGAGCCGTGGGTGATCTGCACCTTCCACCACCCGATCTTTTCCACAGCCAAATCACGCGACAATCGGGCATTGCGAGAGATCTGGAAACCTGTGCTGGATCGTCATCGTGTGGATCTGGTGCTGCAGGGGCATGACCACACCTATGGTCGCACCGGCCTTGAGACTCCGGTCGCCACAGCCAATCCCGCTGAAGAACTGAAGGCGGACGAAACATTTTCCGGGACCGTTTATGTCGTTTCCGTCAGCGGCCCCAAAATGTACAACGTGCAGCGTGCCGCCTTCATGCCGCGAGTCGCAGAATCCACGCAGCTTTACCAGGTGATCCACGTCAATGGCCAGCAACTGGGATATGAAGCCTACACCGCCACGGGCGAATTGTACGATGCCTTCCAGCTGACCCACCATCCCGACGGGACTCGCACACTGCTTGAACAGATTCCGGAAACACCGGAACGACTGAAACCACCGGTCGCACCAGCGCCGGCAAAGAAAGCCGCCGAAGTGTTTCGCTAAAAACCCCCCGGTCACCCCCGTTGCGACCGGCAATCAAAAGCAATCCCCCATCCTCGTGCTCGTACTCGTGCTCGTGCTCGTGCTCGTGCTCGGAGTCGCAACCCCAGCCCGCAACTCTGGAGTCGCAAACCGCGATTATCATCCGACACAATCACCGGTTACCCCGTCGCAATTGAATTGCGAAGCAATGCCATGCAATAGCCTCGCAGTAGTCCGAGGAACCCGGTCCCACCGACCCATCCGAGTTGCGAAGCAACGGCAGGCGTGCCCACTTGCAACCCATCACGAAATCGCAGATCGCTCATTTCGAGCACGAGCACCGCTGCGCTGAGCACGAGCACGATGGAAGACACGCATTTGGAACTAAGAAATCCCTCGACCGGCGACGAAAAGCAATCCCCCAACCTCATCCCGATCCCCATCCCGATCCCCATCCCGATCCCCATGCTCGTGCTCGTGCTCGTACTCGTACTCGGAGTCGCAACCCTCACCCGCTCAATCCCAATCTCCCAAAATCCGTGCCCATCTGTGTTCATCTGTGGTTAAACAACGACAACCCACAGCCGCAGCACGGATCTCAAGCCGACTCAGATGATGAACCCGGTCGCTTCGCGGCTGGCGGGGGACCCTTTTCAACGCCGGTTTCAGACCGTTTCAAGCACGAGCACCGCGGCGCTGAGCACGAGCACGAGCACGATGAACAGCAGTGAGGCGTGCGGAAACGGTGCCATCCTTCTCCTTTGGCAACCGTGGTCTCGTCAGGAACAACGACCTACATTCACCTCGCCCCAGTGTGTCGCGACTACCAGATCCTGGGGCCATCCATCTATTGGGTACTCTCACAAGTCATTGACTCGAAGACACTTGCATCGACGGATCGGTAGGATTGCACAGGGTCAGATGCCGGAGTTGAAGGGCGTTTCACCCCACCGCGGCTTGCAGGCCCCAGACCATGCTGCCCCCGCCATCGCTCGCTCCACAAGCCGCGTTCCCCGGTATTCATCCGTGGTCGAAAAATATTTCCAACGCCCGGTTACATGGGTAGACTCCCTGATCTCGGACCTGCGCGGTTGATTCCTCGATCCGCACGCTCACACATGACGTCGCGTTGCGACTCTGCGAATTCGTTCCGTCTCGTGTCCTCGGATTGGCATCCGAGGCTATCACCTGCCGTCGCGTTGCGACTGAGCGGCGGGCATCGCAATGAGATTGAATCGCGAAGCAATGCCATGCAATCGCCTCGGACGTCGTCCAGGGAACCCGTTGCCCCGGCCTATCCAGGTTGCGAAGCAACGGCAGGCGTGCCCGCTTGCACGCAATCATGAAACCGTAGATCACTCATTTCGAGCACGAAGTGAACAAGCGGCCGTTGGTTTAGCCGGGTTTTCGCCCCCTCATCCCCGACCCTTCTCCCCCGCGGGGGAGAAGGGGGAATTTGCTGCGTGCCGCAACCTGACAGTCCGCTCGGCGCCGCCTCTGCTCTTCGCGTGCTCGTGCTCGGAGCCGCAACCTCGGAATCGCTACTACGACTCTTAATGGAAGGTCGAGGCAACAGTGAACGCTCCGCAAATGTCAACGTTTGCAAATCCGAATTGCCTTGACCCCGGGCAGCCCTCATAGAATACACGTATCCACTATCCTCCGATGGGATGGCGCGTCGTTCCGGGGACATGCACCCTGAATTCCGAATCAGTGTCTCGTGGCAAATCAGGCGTACGAGTTTTATTTTCGACGAAAGTACTTCATGTCGACGGTCTACATTGAGACTTCGGTCGTCAGCTACCTGAGAAACAACCCGACAGCAGCCATTGACTCAGTCACGCGTCAGCAGATCACGAGAACGTGGTGGAACAATGATCGCCATCGATATGAGCTCTTCACTTCCCAGTATGTTGTTGACGAGTGCCGATCCGGCAACGCAGCCAGTGCGGCTGAACGACTGGAATACCTGACATTGCTCCCTCTACTGTCGCTCAAAATAGAAATCGACCAACTTGCAGGTGAGATTCTGTCGCGAGCAATTCTGCCGAACCATGCGATGCTGGATGCTTTGCATATTGCCTGTGCCGCCGTACACCGCGTAGACTATCTACTGACCTGGAATCGCAAACACATCGCTAACCCGATCATTCTTCCCCGCGTGTTCCGTACCCTTCAGGATTTTGGACTTCCGTTTCCGATCATCTGTACACCCAGAGATATGATGGAGGAAATCAATGACGAGCCCTCAGAGTGATCCCGTGATTGAAGAAATTCATCACACACGACGCGAAATGGCCAGGAAGTTCAATTATGATCTCGCAAAGATCACAGCCGATGCCCGACGTCGCCAGTCAATTGAAGGTCGACCGGTATGGCAGCAGGAACTCGCTGTGTCGTTGCGACACGAGGGAGAATCTTTGTCAGTCACCGACACTGACATACCAGCCAGCACCGGGTCATCGGCAATGTCTGACTGAGCTTTCAACGCTCCAGTTGGTAAGTGTACACCAGCACCAGAGGGAAGTTGAAGGGCGTTCCACCCCACCGCGGCTTGCAGGCTCCAGACCATGGTGCCCCCGCCATCGCTCGCTCCACAAGCCGCGTTCCCCGGTATTCATCCGTGGTCGAAAAACATTTCCAACGCCCGGTTACATGGGTAGACTCCCTGATCTCGGACCTACGCGGTTGATTCCTCGATCCGCACGCTCACACATGACGTCGCGTTGCGACTCTGCGAATTCGTTCCGTCTCGTGTCCTCGGATTGGCATCCGAGGCTATCACCTGCCGTCGCGTTGCGACTGAAAGGCTGGAGTCATCGCGTTGTTATTGAATTGCGAAGCAATGGCAGGCGGTGCCCGCTTGCACTCGATCACGAAACCGCAGATCGCTCATTTCGAGCACGAGCACGAGCACCGCTGCGCTGAGCACGAGCACGAGCACGATGGAGGGCACAAACCTGTGCACCACGGAATCCTGCGACGGGCGATTCAGGGCCACCCCCATCCCCAACACCGTGGTCGTGGTCGTTTCGTTCACTCAACCCTGACCACGTCCTGTCCCGAGAACGATTCTTTTCATCCGCGGTCGCACTTCCGATTTGAAATCGCCCTTGTTCAAAGCACAATCCTGTCTGCCTGGCGTAAAAAACGGCAAGTCACTGAAATAATTCACAAGGCTGAGCCATCGTATCTCACAGCAAAAGACCAGTGGCTTTTGCCCACGCCTGCCATCGAAAACGTCTCGATTCACGAGCCACGCGAAATCGATGTTTCCTGAAGTCTCTTCGAAAGTGAAGTCATGCAGATCTGGAAGAATGTTGTTTGTCTGGGGCTGATGCTGACCCTGACCGTCGCCGGGGTTGCCGATGAAAAGAAATCAGCTCAGAAGGGAAAGAAAGCCCCTGCACCGACGCAGCGGTTTCTGAACGGGATTGAGTTGACTGCAGAACAAAAGGACAAAGTCGCAGCTCTCGACAAGGAATTGTCCGCCGAGTTTCAGAAGTTGCAGAAATCACGCAGCGAAATTCTCACACAGACACAGAAGACGGCAGAGCGGGAAGCTCAGAAAAGCGCAAAGGCTGCCGGCAAAACTCCCGCTGAAACTCGCAAGTCCGTCGAACAGGCCCTGCAGCTGACCGACGAACAGAAGACGAAGCTGGCCGAATGGCAAAAGTCGCAGCAGGCGTTCACCACCACAGCACTAAACGGCTTAAAGAAAATTCTGACTCCGGAACAGGCTGCAAAGCTGCCCACGCCCGCCGGGAAGGGCAACGCAAAGAAGAAAAAGAAAGCCGAATAGGCGGACTGCGGAACAAATCTTCGACCAAACGCCATGCGGGACAATCGCATGGCGTTTTTGCGTTGAAAGCGAGGTCTCAGTCAAACGGCCGGGAAATCCGGCACTCGTCGCACTTCCCCCTCGCATTGTGTCAGTTCAGTGCCAGCCCACTGTCATCGCGTAGCCCACTGTCATCGCGGGACGTGCCAGCCGGGGATGGTTAAACGATGACCGCATGGAAGTTCAGACACGTTTTCGGCTTGATTGTGGAAAGCCGGCCAATTGCAGCAATCACCACTGCCAAAGCCGATGCTACGTTTCGGCGGAGCGAAACGCGACGAATTGCCGGGCTCCCACCGTATCGCCATCCCACACACCACCTGGGATGCCCGGGATGTGGAAATTGAGTATCATGTAGTCCGGGCGGCGGAGACCACCGCACAGGCCCGTGTCAGCCGATCTTCCTCATTATCCAATTCGGCGTTCTCAGGACCTTCAGAAACGACCTTGCCCGTGACTGCTGACCCGCACAATTCTCCTGTATCTGCACTGGACATGGCGGTTGATCAGCCGCAGCGGGCGCGATACGTGATCGGTATTGATTCCGGCACGACCAATTCTGCCGTTTGCTGGATTGATTCCGAGAGCGGCGATGGTCTCGTGCAGACCTTTCTGATTCCGCAGATCGTGAATCCCGGACAGGTTGAGCGACTGGAAACGTTGCCCTCATTTCATTACGAGGGAACCGCCGAGGAGGCTCGCAGCGGCGCTTTTCGGCTGCCATGGCAGGACGCAGCTCCGCAGAGCGTCGTGGGTGTTTTTGCCAGGGATCAGGGGCGGAGCATTCCCGGGCGAATGATTGAATCGGCAAAGTCATGGCTGTGTCATCACGGCGTGGATCGTCGGGCGGCAATTCTGCCGTGGCAGGGTGCCACTGATGTGCAGAGGCTGTCGCCGGTGGACGCGATCTCGCGTTACCTGGGCCATCTGCGAGCCGCCTGGAATGCTCAGCATCCGCAGCATCCCCTGGAGCAGCAGGATGTGATTCTGACGATTCCGGCGTCTTTTGACGAAGTGGCTCGGGAATTGACGGTCCTCGCAGCACGCGCGGCTGGAATACCGCGGGTGATTCTGCTTGAGGAACCGCAGGCGGCTTTCTATTCATGGGTCCATTTTCATCAGCAAACGTGGGAACAGCATGTTGCACCGGGTCAGAAGATTCTGGTCTGTGACATCGGCGGGGGCACCACAGACTTCAGCCTGATTCATGTTCGATCCGGCGAGAGCGGTCGGCTGCAGTTTCACCGGGTTGCTGTCGGAGATCACCTGCTGCTGGGAGGCGATAATCTGGATCTGGCCCTTGCGCACGCGGTGGAAGCGCAACTGGCGGAACGTGTCCAGCTGGATGCGCGGCAATGGAGCCTGCTGGTGCCCGCCTGTCGGCATGCCAAAGAGACGCTGCTTGGCCCCAATGCTCCGGAGACGCTGACCATCAATCTGTCGGGCGGCGGATCTCGGCTGATCGGTGGATCCCTGCAGACCGAACTGCGTCGTGATGACGTCTTAAAACTGGTCCTCGAAGGTTTTCTGCCCGACGTCAGACTCGACGATCGGCCACAGCGCCGTCAGTCCGGGTTTCAGGAGTTTGGGTTACCGTACGCTGCGGACCCCGCCATCACTCGATACCTTGCCGCCTTTCTGCAGTCGCACCGAGGGGCAGGGGAGTGGAATGATCCGCTGCAGGCCCGTCCGGACATTGTGCTGTTTAATGGGGGGTTCTTTGAGAGTCCGGTGCTGCGTCAGCGGATGATCACAGTCCTTGAGCAGTTGTTTCGGCCGTGGGATCCCGCATGGACTCCGACCGTGCTGCGAAACGATCGACTGGATCTTGCGGTGGCGCAGGGTGCAGCGTCATTCGGAATGGTGCGTCGCGGACATGGTGTTCGAATTGTTGCCGGTTTGGCGCGAACGTATTACATCGGCGTGGAACAGCCCGATGGAAGTCGCGCAGCGCTCTGTCTGGTACCGGCTGGAACAGAGGTGACTGGTGAAACCATCACAATGGAGCGTCAGTTTCAGGTGCGAACGGCCGAACCGGTTGAGTTTCCGATTCTGGTTTCAGGAACGCGACTGACGGACGCACCGGGGGCAATCGTCCCGATCGACCCGGAGCAGTTGACAGGGCTTCCGCCGATTCGCACGGTGCTCACCAGTCGCAAGCGTGGCGAAGCGGCTGTGGCTGATGTTCGGCTATCCGCGCGACTGACCGAAATCGGCACTCTGGAATTGTGGTGTGAGCAGGTCGATGGTGGTCGACGGTGGCAACTGCAATTCGACGTCCGGTCAGCGACAGAAACTGATCGTGAGAGTCATCAGGGGATGGCTGAGCAATCGGGAATTGTGGATCAGGAGACGATTCAGTCGGCCGCGGCGGTGTTGCGGAGTGTTTTCGGCAGCGAGGCCAGTGTGAAGCCGGACGAAACCATGACGCGACTCACGACCGTCGTGGGAGTCTCCCGCGGGGACTGGCCACCGTCACTGCTGCGGGCCATCTGGGCCGAGCTGATGGAGCTGAATGACGGTCGCCGAAAAAGCGCTGTGCATGAAGCGCGATGGCTGAATCTGGCCGGATACTGCCTGCGACCGGGCTTCGGAATGGCGGCCGACGACTGGCGGGTGGAAGAAACGTGGCGTGTGCTGGGGGGCCGACTACTGCACGCGGATCCGGCCTGTCTGGCCGAGCTGCGGACGCTGTGTCGCCGGATGGCTGGTGGATTCACAGCGGGTCGCCAGAATCAGCTGGCTTCGCTGATTCTTCCCGCGATTCGGCAGCGATTTCGTCAGGTTCGCACAGGGCGGGGCAAAGCCGCCCCCTATGCGTCCGGCAATCACGAAGCCGCAGAAATCTGGCGGATGCTGGGATCACTGGAACTCCTTGATCAGTCACTGCGACAGGAGCTTGGAGACATGGCGCTGGACCTGATGTTTCGAGCGTCTTTCGAACCCGTAAGCACGGCCTTGACATGGATGCTGGGACGTTTGGGGGCTCGGGTTCCGGTCTATGGGCCACTGAACCTGGTACTCCCGGTGTCCATCGTAAAAGACTGGATCGACACCCTGCTGAACGCTGGCGATCTGTCGGAAGGCACAACGCAACTGGCTCTGATGCAGCTGTGTCGGAAAACGGGCGATCGTTATCGTGAGATTGAGGAATCGCAACGCCGTCGAGTCGTCGAGCGGATGCAGCACGCCGGAGCAAAACCATCTCTGCTGCGGCTGATCACCGAGGGCGGACCGCTGGATCGCGACGAAGCCGCGTTGATTGTCGGCGAATCTCTGCCAACAGGCCTGCGCTTGATGTAACCGCGTACCCCGCCCATCCCCACTATCGAAGGGCGATTTTCGAGGCGGGCAATTTTTTGGGGAGGGCGACGTTCGGGGAGGGCGAAGTTCCACCTGAGCCGATTTTGTGAGCGGCGACGCGTTAGCGGCCGGTTGCGATTTTCAGGGAGGGCGAAGTTCCACCTGAGCCGAAAAACCAAGCCAAGGGGAGGGCGAAGTTCCACCTGAGCCGAAAAACCCAAGCCAAGGGGGAGGGCGAAGTTCCACCTGAGCCGGAAAACCAAGCCACGGGGAGGGCGAAGTTCCATCTGAGCCGAAAAACCAAGCCAAGGGGGAGGGCGAAGTTCCACCTGAGCCGAAAAAACCAGGTTTGCGGCTTGGCAGGAGCCGCGCCCTCCCAAGCCGCGCCCTCCCAAGCCGCGCCCTGCATAGAACCGACCGTTTTCAAGAGGAATTGGCCAAATCGGAGTGCGAATTTCCGAATTCAGCGGGTATTCTTTGCGGTCGATGGGTTCGGAGTGTTCCGGCGAACAATTCGGGTCGTGCAGCGGTCAGACACGACAGAGTGGAATGCGTCATGCTTCGGTTTGAAACGTCAACTCCGGGGTTGGGAAACACGTCGCGTCGCGAATGGCTGCGGCTGGGTGGCCTTGCCGGAATCAACTGGGCACTGCCGGGATTGATCCCCGCTCGCGCCGGCGCCGACACTCAGGCAAATCCCGCATCCCTGCCCCCCGGATTCGGAAAAGCGAAATCTGTCATCGTGGTCTTTGCCAGTGGTGGTCAGAGCCAGCTGGACACGTGGGATCCCAAACCGGACGCGCCTGCCGAGGTGCGGGGTGAATTTGGGTCCATCGCCACGTCAGTTTCCGGTGTCAGATTTTCAGAGCACATGCCGCAGCTTGCCCGCGTGGCCGATCGTCTGACGATTGTCCGCAGCATGTCGCATGAAGACCTCGACCATGGTTCGGCGTTCTACCTGTCCATGACAGGGCGTTACCATCGTCGCAAATCCGGAAATCCTCTGCCGACACCCGAGGATCAACCGTGCTACGGATCCGTGCTGCAGCGTGTGCGACCCGCGACACAGTTTTCACAGACGGCCGTGCATCTGAATGGGCCGGCTGAAGTGCCGGAAATGATTGCACCAGGCCAGTTCGGTGGATTCCTGGGACGCGGCTACGACCCGATGACCCTCGGCGATGTGTCTCTCGACAGGATCGCGGTCCCGTCACTGATTCCTCAGGACGATCTGCCGCCAGTGCGTCTGGAAGCCCGCCGCAGCCTGCTGCAGTCGGTAGAATCCAGCATGAGGTTGCTGGAGGGGCACCGCACCATGCTGGATCGAAGTGATCTGTATCAGCAGGCATTCGACATGCTGGCACGTCCGCAGTCCCGTGATGCGTTTGATCTCAGCCGTGAACCCGATTCGGTTCGCGATCGCTATGGACGCAATCGATCCGGCCAGGCCTGTCTACTGGCCCGCCGACTGGTTCAGGCCGGTGTCCCTCTTGTGACAGTCATCTGGTCCCACAGCAATCGGGGCCAGGACAAAGCCCCCACGAACACCGACACCTATGGCTGGGATAACCACAACGACATCTTCTATGGTCTGAAGAATCACCTGCTGCCACGGTTTGATCAGGGATTCTCTGCTCTGATTGAAGATCTTGATCAGCGGGGGATGCTGGAAGACACGCTGGTCATCTGTCTGGGGGAGTTTGGTCGGGCTCCACTGGTCGCACTGGAGCCACGATTTGCCGGAGCTTCCCCCGGCCGCAAGCACTGGAGCTGGGTCTATTCCATCGCCATGGCAGGTGCAGGAGTGCAGCGTGGTGCTGTGCTGGGGGCATCGGACCAGCGCGGTGCCTATCCCATCGAACAGGCCTACGGACCATGGGATGTGATCGCCACCATGTTTTCTGCGCTGGGAGTTAACCCGGAGCAGCACTACTTTGACTTGCTGAACCGACCCATTCGAATCAGTGATGGACAGGTCATGCGGGGCATTTACGGCCCCACATAAGACCATACCATTCGCCATTCCCGAAGCCTGCCGGACTCAGCCGACGAACAGCCTCAGAAATCACCGTTCGGAGCAGAATCGGCGCGATGAATCAGACTGCTCAGCAGGCTGGTGGAAATGTCACGACTGATGGCGCGCAGACTGCCATCGGCAACGAGGAAATTGACCTGGTGCGGGTGATAGCTGCCAAAGCCCCCGACACGCAGGGATCTGGCCTGCAGTTGCTGTTTTTTCTCATCCGTCAGTTCATCATCGGGTACGATGTCCTCGGACTGCTGGTTGAGCCCGTTGACGTCATTCATCAGTCGCAGCGGCGCACCATTTCGCAACGTACCACGGTCCCCCAGAATCCAGCCATGACCGTACAGTCCTGAATTCCATTCGCCCAGCAGCAGCGTGTTGGAACTTCCGTCAGGAATCGCCGTCAGCGATTCTGAACTGTTAACATACAGCAAGCCGTCGGCATCTGTATCCAGCGGCTTCTCTGTGCTGTGATGACAACCGGCATAGTTCGAAACTCTGCCTCGGTTCACACCACTCGCGCCGGGGTTTGAAGGACAGTTCAGGACTGAGAGTTCGGGATGATCCGGAATCGTCGTCGTCAGGGTGCTCGCTGTCATGCCGTCCTGTGGCAGAGGCGCCGACACATCAGTGATTGGCAATGGGTTCAGGCTGGAGCTGAAAAACGAGGCTAACGGCTTTTCGGAATTGACCTGCCGAAACACTCCCTCATGCCCCAGATGCGGAAGTATCTGGGCGACCCAGCCGATCCCGTCCGGCAGTTGTCGATGTGTCACCGGAGTCACCGTGCTGACGCTGCCAGGTGGCAGAACGCGGAACAGCTGATTGTAGTTACTCAGCGCTAATCCCAGCTGTCGGAGCTGGTTCTGACACTGCAACCGCCGCGCAGACTCACGACATGACTGCACGGCCGGAAGCAACAGCGCGACCAGAATCGAGATGACGGCGATGACCACCAGCAGTTCCAGCAGCGTAAATCCACGCGGAGCATTCCTGCGACGCTCATTGGCAGAGGGCATCAGAATTCTCCGATGATCTGAAGGTCTTCCCGACTTCCCAGCAATGACAGTATCTGGGGTGAAATGTTCTCACTGAGAAATCGAATCGAACCGTCGGCCAGAGCAAACTGAGCTCCCCCCGAATGATAGCTGCTGAATCCACTGGTGGCGGTGTCGGAAGGCGCCTGGACGGGGACCGGAGCGGTGCCGGCGACAGGTGGAGGAGCAATGTCCCAGCCCCTGTTAATCGGAACCCCGGTATTTCGCAGTGTCGAACGATTTCCGGAGATCCAGCCGGATTCAAAGGTGCCGACAATCAACCGTTTTTCCCCAAAAAGAATCGTATTCGAAGCACCGTCACGGATCTGTCGATACCCGACGCTGCTGTTCAGAAACAGACAACCGTCATTCTGCAGATCAATCGGCACATCGGAACCTGAAAAGCAGCCCGCAAAATTTGATGCTCCCGAAGCCGTGCCGTTGGCCAACGTTACCGTATCAGTCGGATCACTGGGACAGCGCAGTGTATTGATCCGCGTGTTTCGCACCATGGCATTGCTGACGCCAAAGGCCCCTTCAGAAAAATTCACTCGAGCGAACAGACTTGTCTGCTCCAGCATCGGCAGCAACTGTACGATCCAGCTGATCTGATAACCCTCTTCCACGTGACGAATGGGCCCGCTGGCGTTGACACTTCCCGGCGGAAGCCGTTCAAAAGCCATCTCATAGTTGTGCACCGCAATCGCGATCTGCATCAGATTGTTCTTGCATTGCGTGCGACGGGCCGCTTCCCGCGCCTGCTGAACAGCCGGCAGCAGCATTCCGATCAGTATGGCAATGATTGCAATCACAACCAGCAATTCGATCAGAGTAAAACCACGCAGACCACGCCTGCATGGCCGACGCGTTTCTGCTGACTTCAGCAGACACTGAACAGAAGCGGGGACGATCTGAATTATCTTCATGGGGTAATACTTCCTGTACGGGTAATCTGACACGTCTGAGCGGACTCGACTGGGTATCTGGCAGTGACGATCAGCGTTGTCTGATCAACAGTGATCTGAATGGCAGCAGAATTTGTCTGATGAATTGTTCCGGCAGGCAGGTTGCAGGTCGTGCCCGCCCACTGCGGCTCGTCCCGCAGTCGCGATACAGCATACCGGTAAGCAGAATCCGCCAGTTTTTCCGTCTGCAGCCGGAACAACTGCGTTTGTTCGTTTCGCCGATCCGCAAGGACTCGCTGCACCTGCTGCGCAATCAGCGCCGAAACCAGAAGCAGCGACACAAGTGCCAGAATCACCACAGAGCCCCGGCGGGAATTCGCCCTGGACCGAACGCCAGTCCATCGCAGCCCGGAAGGCTGCCTTGTCCGCCCGCAGAACCAGGGACGCTGCCGTTCAGAACGACACAACAGCTTCATGGTGACACTCCGGCAAGTTGAGAAGGAACAACAAGCTGAATCTCAATGATCCCCGCACTCACGGTGGAAGCCGGAATCACAGGCAGGGCGACCGCTTCGGGCTTGTTCAGAACAGCTCCACCATTTCCCGCCTCCGGATACCGGACAAAAGGTGATGGCTCCTGAATCCTGACCAGCACGCGCTGTGGTGTCTCCTGCAGAAAACGAACCTGTGTCCCCGCCGGAAATACGTAACGTTCCCGATGACTGACCTGAGCATTCACGGATTCCTCGCGCGAAACAATTCCCCGCTGAATCCTCCAGTCAATCCGAGTGACGTTATCAGACTGCAACTGCATTTCGGATTCCGTGATTGAGACAGGTCCGGCACGACGCAGGTCTCCGCGCAGTTGCTGTTCCATGCGACTCAGACTGTTCAGCAGCAGCACAGTGCTGCGTTCCGTCCGGTCCGCTTTCAGCACTGTATGCAGACACAGACCACAGACGCCGGAAAGAGCCGCGATCAACGCCATGTTGACAGACATGCTGACCAGCAGACCGCCCATCCGCCTGATCGTTTCACAACCTTCGGTTGCCGTTCTGTACGACGAGCGACTCAGGATCTTCATAGAGCACCTCCGGACACTTCAGGCCAGATGACGAGGCTGACATGCTGTGCAACCTGTCCGACTCCATTGCGACGTGAAATCTTCAAACGCACTCCTCCGGGAAGTTTGGCCTCAGGCTGATCCATGGCGACCACCTCCGCCGTCAATTCCGCGTCCGGGTAACGACGACGAAACCACTCAGACAGTGCCCAGGTCCCGCCAGATCGCTCTGCACCAGCCTGCTCAAGATTATTCAGTTCAATCCGCGCGAATGCCTCAAACTTCTGCAACTGCCGCTGCTGCCCGACGGCTGCCAGACCCGGGACGAGAACGGCCATGATTGTTCCTGTAATGATCGCCGCAATGATCATTTCCGTGGCAAAACTTCCCGCTCGACTGCGATTGTGACCACCACCGGCCACAGACAGCACGGTGACCAACCTCATGACAGATCTCCGATCAGTTTGACAAGAGGAGCAAACCACGCCACACAGACAAATAACACAATGGCCCCCAGTCCCAGCGTAATCACCGGCCCGAGACAGATAAGAAACCGTGTGAAACGGCGCTGCCTGCGCTGATCTATCGCCGTGGCCAGATGACGCATGGCCCAGTCCGTATGCCCCGAAGTTTCCGCTGAACTGAGAAACGCGTATTCCCGCGCACTCAGCAGCCGCACCTGCCGCAGAGCCTTCAGCAGGTGAGTTCCTGCCAGAACACGATCCCGCAGCTCAATAATTCGAGTGGCCGCACGCCCCTCCGGAAGTTCATGAATAGTGGCATCCAGTGCCACAGAAATCGGAGTCTCTGTGGCAATACTGATTCCCAGAACCCGCAGAATTCCGGGCGTCCAGTAACGCGGCCAGAGACGCGCCAACGGAACATAACCACGCATTAACTTTGTTTGTGCTGTCTTCCAGGTAACCCAGACAATGCCCACAGCCAGTCCCAGTCCGGGCATCACTGTCAGATACAATGTTTTGTCAAAAATCTGCAGCAGAATCAGCATCTGCTGAGAGATCCCGGGTAATTCAAGACCAAATCCCTCAAAAATGTCTTTGAATTTCGGCGCGATAAAGATCGCCAGAAACTGCAGCAGCGAGTAAATCACGACGCAACAACCGCCACACCACAGCAGCATAACTTCCGGAGCTAACAAGCCCGATTGCTCGCGCGCACAACGACGCCCGATTCGACTGGCCTCATCCAGCAGCACACTGGCAAGACAACCACCACGCTCCGCGACACTGACGGCCGAAATCGTTTCCGCCGGAAGCAGGTTTTCCACAAGCGACATGGCCACGGACAACGAATGTCCACTTTCCAGCAGGCTGACAAACAATTGGATTTTCTCACGCCAGTCGCCGGCACTTTCCCGTTCATGGGCTCGCAGGGTTTCCAGCAGCGAATCACCATGTCCAATAGCACCGGACAGCATCAGCAACAGTGAGGACTGCCGCAGCGGTTCCGGCTTGTTCCACGCATACAACCATTGGCGAATATAGCTCATGATGACATCCGATTCTTCAGGTCCGAAGCACTCACCATGGACTTAAGTCAGATCGTTCAGAAGTTTCAGCAGTGGCAGAAACAGACCAATGACCAGCAAACCGCAGAGACCGCCCATGATGATCACTGTCATTAACTCCAGCACCACGATCAGAATCGCCCCATGCCCCGTAGCGGCATTCTCCAGAGATCTGGCAAATCCCTCAAAAACCTGAGCCGTATCCACTTCAGAATGACGTTCGGTCGTGCGTCGCTGAATCTGACCCAGCAGCGAGATCGGCAGGCCTCGCAGATAGCGCCCCTGCTCATAATCATCCCCTCCCTGCTCCAGTACCGCCGCAACCGCAACACCTTCTCGCGCCGCCTGCTTCAATCCGGCCCCCTCCGTCGCAGTCACCAGGGCCACCGATGGCGTCACTCGATTTCGCAGCAGGACGGCCAGAGTTCGACAAATCCTCGCCTGAACCAGCCAGCGAATGCTGGTTCCCAGCAGCGGCATGCGACTGGACACAAAAGCCAGTGAATCCAGCGTGACGATGACGTAAACTGTGCATAATCCCAGCAGCATTCCTGCCACAGTCACAGGGATCAGCAGCCCGCCAGGCGCTCCCAGGAACTCGCTCAGCCCCAACAGCACCGCGGTCGCCAGTGGTATCTCCAGACCAAAACCTGCAAAGATCTGAGCAAACTGCGGAACCACGGTCCCAAGAAATGCCACGATGCCGGTGCCAAGCAGAGACGCCAACACGAATGGCCCCATCAGATGAGACGCCAGGCGATGCCTCTGCGTGCGCATCTCCGTCACCTCCGGAATCAGCTCGGCAATCGAAATCGCTTTCAATTCCGAATCAATCTTCGATGACTGCAACGCCCTCAGTTCTTCCGGCACCAGCGGTTGCTGCTCCGCGGCATTCACGTGCCCCGACTCCAGCCGATCAGCAATCTGCAGCAGTGTCCGCCGCGGAGCCACCATCAGCAACAGACGCAGGCGCATCCAGATCACCCAGAACAGGATTGTTAAGGTCAGACAACCGAGAAGAACCCCCGCGGATAATCCGGCTCCGAACACCAGAATTGCCGACACCACAGTAAACAGCAGCGCCGAACCGGTCAGCCACGGCATCAGCATCAGCAACGGGTGCTCCAGCGGCTCCTCGGCCATCGCCCGCACCGCTTCATGCGATGGCAGCCCCGTCAGCAAGGCTTCCCGCAACCGCTCGCCCACTCGCAGCTGCACAAGTCGCGGAAGTTCTGATCGCTGAGCCAGAAGCCCCGCGTGTACAGACAGGCACCGGGCCTCGACCAACACCAACCCGCGCTCCGACAGCAGAGCCGCCAGGGCCCCCGTGTCTTCCGCATCCTGCACGCCGAAAATCAGATGACCAGTCTGATGTCTGGCCTGGTATTGAAAAGTTTGCATGACCCCGCCGCTTCAGAAAGAACTCAGCCCTGACCGCACCACTCACAACCCGGCGTCACAAAATCAGACCGCACACCAGCAGCGGTATTCCTCCGACAGCCAGCGAATTATAAAGCGTGATCACCGGCCAGAAGACCAGCAGAGAATAAATCAGCACACAACCACCCCCGAGGAACAGAAACATCACCATCGGCATGGCCAGCTGCATCCACATCATCCCACGCTCAAATCGCTGGCGATAAAACTGCGCCGCTGAACGCAGCCGGTAACGCATCCGCTCCTCCTGACTCTCAACCTGTTTCAGGCAACACATCAGCAGTGGCGGAATGCCCGCAGACTCGGCCGGCGAAACAGTCGCCAGCATTCCCCCTCGGGAAACCACTGCGGCAAGACCGCGACACGTGCGTTCAAATACCGCATTTCCTGATGACACACCCGCCAGCGTCAGTGATTCCGGAAGCGTCAGGCCATTGTCCGTGAGCAGCGCCAGCATACGCGTCAGAGTGTAACACTGCAGATCACGCACGATCGACTTCAATCCCGGCAACAACAGCAACAGCCTCTCCGGACCCCGAAATGTCATCGCCGAGGCACGACCTGACAGCACCCAGAACAACACCACTGCACACAACACAGCCGGAGGCCCGAAGACCCACGCCGGATACTGCTGCGTCCACTGCAATACCGTCACCAATCGTGCATCACTCACCAACCCCATCTGCATCACGGCGAAATCGTAGTAATGAGTCAGAAAGTGCTGAATCACCAGCATCAGCATCAGCGAAGCCACACCGACGATCATCATCGGATAGGCAGCCGCCCGCACAATGCTCGAACGCAGTTCCAGAATGTCAGCCGCATAGTCCCCCATCAACTCGATCGCCAGAGCAGGGCGGCCTGACTTCAAACCGGCTCCGATCGCAACCGTCAGCATCCTCGCGTTTCGGGATGTCTGCGATTCCAGAATCTGCGGCAGACTCTCGCCATGCTCCAAACGCTGCTGCAGCCCCGACAGAAACGCCTGCAATCGCCGGCTGCGACCCATCCCCGCAGATGCCAGCGACGACTCCAGCGGCAGACCAGCCTGCATCAAGTGCCGAATCTCCTGCGACAAATGCTCGATATCCTCGATCGTCAGTATCATGACACGTCTCTATGCTCCAGTGACCCCGCCAGCGTCACATTCCGTCCCACCAAAGCCGGAAACGATCCGCATCCACAAAACACGCCCCGGAAGCTCATCCGGCAAACTGATCCGGCCAATACATTCCACTTCATCACACTACATCCCATCCCGCAACATTCAGCCCCGTAACCCCGAAATCAACTCCTGCGGCCTCCCAGCACCCGCAGCACTTCCTCCTGCGTCGTCTGCCCCTCAGCCACCGCGTTCGCCGCCACCTGCGACAAGGTCACCATCCCGGTGGCCTCCGCCAGAGCCGACATGCGCCGCGCGTCAGCACGAGACAACAGACCCTGCACCAACTCCGGATGCTCCGGCTCCAGCAATTCCGCCAGCACCAGACGCCCCGCATACCCGGTACCACTACACACCGGACACAACGCACTCAGAGACGCGTGGGCTGGATTCTTGTCTGCAGAATTTCTGCTTTTCGCGGATTCCAATGACTTCGAGGAACAGCTCACGCAGGATCGCCGCAGCAGTCGCTGACAGAAAACTGCTCGCAACGCACTGCGAATCAGATAAGGCTCCAACTGCATTTCCATCAGTCGCGTCAAGGCCTCGACCGCCGATCCGGCATGAAAGGTCGTCACAACCAGATGCCCCGTCAGTGCCGCCTGAAACGCTGCCTCTGCGGTTTCCGGATCACGAATCTCACCCACCAGAATGACATCCGGATCCTGCCGCATCAGTGACCGCAGCCCGGTCGTCAGACTAAACCCGGCAGCGGGCTTCACCTGCGATTGAATCACCCCGGCAATCGCCGATTCAATCGGATCTTCCAGTGTCATCAGACAACGCGTCCCGGAACTGCGGTCGCGCACGTCACGCAGACACGCATAGGCCGTCGTCGTCTTACCACTGCCCGATGGCCCAGTCAGCAGAATCACACCAGAGGTTGCCTCCAGATGAGTTCGCAATCCGACTTCCACCATTCCGGGAAGACCCAGCTGATCCAGCATCTGCAGCTGATCCTGCTCCGCAAACAAGCGGATGGCCACCTTCTCACCGTACAGCGAAGGAAAGGTCGTCACACGCACTTCGCTGCTGCTGTGCTCCCGCGCAACGCGGCCCTCCTGAGGCACATCAGTGCGATACGTCAACAACCCGGAAATCACCTTCAGACGCGCCGTGATCCGACTGGACAACTCACGATCAAATCCCATCACCGAACACAGCACACCATCAATCCGCCACTGCATCTGCAGTTCTGTTTCACAGGGATTCAGATGCACATCGCTGGCCCGATACCGACGCGCCTGAGTAAGTATCAGGGCGGTCAACTCCGGCACATAACTCTCCTGACGCGGGTTCAACTGCGAAACCGCAGTCGCAAACGCTCGTGGTATCCCGTCAATCTGGGATGCAGGCATACACAACCTCTTGAACAACGATCGCTCAGGGAATTCTTCCGAACCGGCAGTCTGACACAACCCGGGCCATGCTGCAAAGCCGCAGCGTCTGCACAGCCCACAGGGCCCGATACCCCCTCGAGGACACCGGGCTCGGATTTTGTCTGACAAAACCCCCACAATCCCCCGTCTCAGCCCCAACCCCCGGATAACAACCGCGGAAAAACACCACCATTTCACGGTACGGCACCGCTCAGGTGCGTGGCACCTGATGTTTCGCAAGGCACATCCCCGAACCCCACGGTGCCTGGCACCTGAAGCCACGGTGCATGGCACCTAAAGTCAAATTCCTGCGATTTTTCGCGTCTTTCGTGATTCAACCGCTGGCCCAACAACCGCTCGCATCAGCCGACACGCGTTCGCGCCCCGATCTGTATTCACCAACAAGCAACGGTGCCTAACAAACAACGGTGCCTGGCACCTGAAGCTTGGCACCTGAAGCTTCCTGGCACCGGAAGCCTGAAGTCGGCCCGCTCCGTCACCGTCGCGGCTCGTCAGGCGTTACAGTTGTGCTTTGACCGATGTTGCTCAGTTTTCATTACAGACGCAGGGGGCCTGCACCGGTTGGATTTCCCCACCTGGTACGGCGTATTGTTAAGCTTTCCAAAAGAATGACCTGTGAGATTGCATTCGCCATGGCAATCCGGGCAAGCTGTGAAACCGGGGGTTTCTGCAAGACCCTCGGTTTTCCTCGTTGACTGTCCCAGGGGTTCACATGGCCCGTGATTCTTCAGCCACTCCGCAGCCGACTTCCATCAGTCAGCTCGCCGCTGCGCAGCTGAAAATACGGCTTAAGCTGGTGCGGACTCAGCTGAAATCAACGGCCTCCCACTGGAAAAAAGACGCCAGGCATCTCCACGAACTGCGAATCTCCCTCAGACGTGCACTGGCCTGTCTGCAGTTGTTTCGTCCGTGTTGCCGTCCCGAAAAGCATTATCGCTGGCTAAAGCGAAAGCTCCGGGCCGTCCTGAAGTCCACCAGCCCGGCTCGGGATCTGGACGTGCTGCTCGCCCGGCCTCTTGCAAAATCCGGCAAGGCCGGTCAGACGCTGCGGAAATCATGGATCAGCAAACGCCAAAAGGCTCAAAAGCCACTTCAGCGGCATCACTCCCGATTGATCCAGGAGGGAAAACTCCGAAAACATTCCAGAGCCCTGCTGAAGGCAACGGCCGGAATGAACTGCTCGGATGTTCTGCCGTCAGAACCTTATCGCTGGGCGCTGCTGCAGTTGCAACAGCGACTGGTCACGCTGCTCAGGGCAATTCCAGCAGATCCCGATATCAAGGCTCTGCACAAATTTCGCATTGCGGCCAAGCAATTGCGTTACACGGCCGAAATCGTGGCCGAGATCACTGCAGACTCCTGCGTAACAGATGTCCTGAACCAGTTGACCGCAGTTCAAAAACAACTCGGTCGTCTGCAGGACGAATCTGTCGCTGCCAAATCACTCGCGCAGGCAGAACGTCAGTCCTCCAAACGCCCATCAGGTGCCTCAAAACTACAACAGCAGGCCGATTCCTGCAACGAAACGGGCGTCCGACTCTCCCACGAGCTGTCCGCGTGGCTGAAACAGGATGTCCAGCCGGTTCTTCGCAGACTTGCCGGGCTGCTTGTTCCACCGGAAGCTGTCTCCCTGGCCCCAGCCGCGTCGGCCGCGCGAAAGCCCTCCCGTCGTCGGCGCAGGTGAAGCACCGTGAACATCAGCACACGGCAACCATCGCAAATCCGACTGTCTCAATGACCTCTGCAAAGTGTGTTCAGTGGTCACCCCGGCTGGACCGGTATTCCCCGGGAACACGCTGGTAATCCTCATCCGGTAAAATGAATGCGCCGTCCAGCACCCCTTCGTCCGCAGTGACAAGGTCCGGGTAACGAGCCCCCTGAACCACTCGCACAGCAAAAATCTCCTGCACACCCTGATCGAAATGGACCCAGCCCAGCAGCTTGCCTGTGTCCAGATGAACGGCCGCCACGCCGCACATGCGCTCCTGCGACCGTTCCGTGATCGGAATTCCACTGAACACCGCAGACTCGCGTACCTGGGACAGCCCGACAAAGGCCACCGCACCGCAGAAGTCCAGGCCTCTGGTAAATCCCGGAAGTGTCGCAATAGCCTGATAACGCTGCTGCGACTCGTCAAAGTAGCCCAGCGAACCAGCCCCTGATTCCAGCAACCACAGTCGCTCCTGATACCAGCGAGGTGAATGTGGCATGGACAAACCACCCAGCAGAATGGCATTGGAAGAGACGTCCATCAGAATCCCGCCGTCCTTTTTTGTGGCACGCCAGCCGCCGGCCGAATCCGATTGCCCCAGCGCGGTCACGTAACGAATCCGACCATCCCGCAGTCCCAGACCGTTCAGATGACAGCGATCTTCCGGCGCCAGCGAGGTAATGAACGGCGGCTGCCAGCGAGGCTGAAAACTGTAGGCGACACTGCGTACGGCAAGGCAGGAAAACAGAGTGTTCACGAACCACAACTCATCGCCCACCCATTCCATCTCATGGATCTGCATGTTACCCGTGCTGTGATTGACTCGCGGCACAAAGCAGCAGTCACAACGCCCGGCCGGTTCGCGAGTCCCTGCAACGGCGGGATTCGCATGATACTCCTGGACCGTGTTTCGAGTTCCAATTCCCAGCTGCGGACCACGAAGGGCCAATCCCATGGGCTTGGGAAGATTGCAGAAATGAGTGTTCAGCAGCCCCTGATCTGCCCGCAGTATTACGAGTTTTCCAGCCTGATACGTCGTCACCAGCAGCGAGATGCCAAGTTGCTCCAGCAGGGCCGGAAACGACTGCGTGTGCAGACTACTGAGCGGAACATCGGCAGTCTCACTCACTGGCTCGAACGTGCTGTCCATAAGAATCTCCGGGGATAATTCGGGCAACCTGCGAGAACAGCACATCGACACTCAGCACGCTATTGCTGCGGCACCGAGCTCAGGGATCAGTCACTGACTTACGCTGTCGCCACTCGACCGCTCGTACTGCTGCAAACAGCAGACACGTGTTTGCAGGAGTATGCCGTAGAAACCCGTCCAGCGACGGCGGTGTCCGAGGAAAAGCCCGGCAGAATCCGGAATTTTTCATACTTCGTCGCCGTCGCCATGGCACACAGAGCCAACACCAACTCAGGCACTGACGATCACCCAACTTCGACAGGGTGCAGAGTATGTCCTGTTTTCGCAACAAATGTCGCAGTGTTCGCACCCTGTTGCGGACATTAGCCGGGTTTCCGGTGTCCAGTTTTCCCAAATGTAACGCGCATGGTTCCAATCGCCCCTGCGTCTTGCGGCCCGCGCTACTGGCAGTACTTCCGGAATGGATCGAAAACTCTCCGCGGCGGGCACATTTACCCACAGATTTTTACGGTACTCTGGTATCCCGGCAGCCGGACGACAGCGGGGTGATCAAGTTTTTGACAGGGACCAACATTTCAGTGGCTTGCGTCCGGCAACCTCAGACCGCTATGCTGAACTCAGCCGCAGGTCGTGGAAGACTGCGTTGAACGTCACAGCGACGGAGAACCCGTTCAGAGGGTCGGGCAGGGCAACCATCAAGTCCTGTCTGCTGCCATGCTGCTACCGTCACATCAATAGAGCCCTGTGGAACTGAACATGCTGCCCATCAAATCGATGACTCAGACAACCGCCCGGCTCCGTCCCTGGCTGAATTCGTTAAGTCCTCTGCCCGGCGGGTTGCGCAATCGTCGCCGCAGTCAGTTCATCAGTGAGCGGCTTGAACAACGAGTCCTTCCCGCTCAGATCATCGTGACGAGCCTGCAGGACAACATGACAGTCGATGGCTTCGTCACGCTGCGTGAAGCCCTCGAGGCTGCCAATGACGATATCTCCATCGACGGTTCAGCAGCCGGCAGCGGTGCCGATGAAATCCTCTTCGCGCCAGAGCTGGATGCTGCCGACGTGAACACTGGAGCCCTCACTCTGCAGCTGGGCGCACTGTTCATCACTGCCCCCGTTCAGATCCGGGGCAACAGCGCCGTCAAAACGGCTCTCGATGCAGCAAACGCCAGCCGCCTGTTCGAGATTTCAGCGGATGCAGGAGATGTGACGCTGGCAAACCTGACGCTCAGCGCTGGCGTTACCAATGCTGCGAATGATGGATATGCAGATAACACCAACAGCGGCGGTGCAATCCACTCAATGTCCCCCGGACGCCTGCTGATTACTGATTGTCGCGTTCAGAACAATTCCACCACAGGCGCTTTTGCGAATGGTGGTGCCATCTTCACTCAATCCGGATCCATCGAAATCCGGCACAGCTTCATCTCATCGAACTCCGTCGGGGGCGGAGCTGCCTGTGGAGGTGCCATTTTCACCGTGAGCGGCACCGTACTGGTTTCCCACAGTGTGATTGCCAGTAACTCCACAGACGGCTTGTTTGGACGCGGCGGGGCGATTGCGACCGAATCCGGAAATGTGCAGATTTCTGACTCCGATATTCAGAACAATAATACAACTTCCGGTGATGCTGCAGGCGGTGCGATCAGTACGGTTTCGGGACAGATCCTGATCCAGGGGACTGAGTTCAATTCCAATCGGACAAACGGAATCAACGCACCTGGTGGAGCCGTCTACTCAGACAGCGGCACCATCACCATCGAGAATTCCAGGTTCACCCTGAACTCCACTCAGGGTGATCAATCAAATGGTGGAGCGGTCGCCACAGCATCCAGCCTCCTGACTGCACTCAACAGCACTCTGGATGACAACTTTACCGCCGGTGCAGCAGCTTCCGGTGGAGCACTTTACAGCAACACCGGCACGACGCTGGTGATCCAGAGCACGCTCTCGGGTAACATCGTCCTGGGAGCTGAAACTGGTGGCGGCGGGATCGCTATGTCCGCAGGATCCCTGCAGGTCATTCAAAGCACCATAACGGGCAATAAGGCGTCCGGCACAGTGGCAAACCTGTCCGGCGGTGGAATCCTCGCTCAGTCAGGGACTGTCGTCCTGGAAAACTCAATCGTTGCCGGCAATCTGGCCCTCGATGTGGCTCCGGATATGTACAGCCCCCTCCCGGTTGAACTCGGTGTCACCTACAGCCTGATCGGCCGGAACAACGGCACGGATCTAATCGCCACCTCCGGAACTTCGCCTGATAATCTCGGCAATTACATCGGTGGCGATACCGTCGAAACAGCCATTGACCCGCTGCTGGGACCGCTGCAGTCCAACGGGGGGCGTTCTCCACTGCATGCACCGCAGCCAGGAAGTCTCGCCATCAATCGCGGCAGTAATGCACTGGCCACAAATCCGCTGACGGATGGAATGCCGCTGACCACGGACCAGCGACTGCTGATCCCGATTCCCCGAATCATCGATGATGTGGTGGATATTGGTGCCCTTGAAGTCTTCAGCATCGCTGGACCACTGACCGTCACCATCAATACCGACGAAGTCGATACTGATGTTTCTTCGTCCGACCTTTCTCTGCGGGAAGCAATTCTGCTGGCCGGTGCCAGTCCCGGAGCGGACGTCATTCGCTTTGCAGATTCGACAAACGCCGCCGAATTTGACCTGTCTCTCGGACAAATGGTGATCAGAGACTCATTGACACTGACCGGAAATGGTCAGACCCGAACAGTCCTCGATGCCCAGCAAAGCTCTCGCATCTTCGACATCGCCAGTTCTGCGGCCAGCATCACCATCGAAAATATGACCCTGAAAAATGCTCGAACCGTGCAGAATGGCATGTTCTGGGCTGATGAGTTTTACGGTGGGGGAGCAGTTCGATCAGCCGCCACCGGCGGACTTTCTCTCTCGCAAATCACACTCAGCGGGAACGCCACCAACGGCGACTACGCACCAGGCGGAGCTCTCCTGGCCAAAGGTGGCCCCGTTTCAATCTCTCGCAGCCTGCTCTCCGGCAACAGCACCTCTGGCTACGGCAGTTTTGGCGGAGCGGTCAGTGCCACCCAGGCAACGAACCTGACAATTTCCGAGACTACTGTGACGGGAAACATGACCACCGGTCGCTGGGCCTATGGCGGCGGGGTGTACTCAGATGGCGGAACACTCACAATCAGCCGCAGCACCCTGTCCGGAAATAAGACCCTCGGATCCGGAGCCGTCGGTGGTGCAGTGGCCTTCTACGACTACTCCTCACAGGGCAAACTGATCATCAGCAACAGCACGATTTCCGGTAATCAAACACTTGGAAACACGTCCAGCGGAGGCGGTGTCTACTCATCGCAGGACGACGTGATCATCAGTCAAAGTACGTTGTCTGGAAACAGCACCGCCGGTACCGATTCAAACGGCGCTGGCCTGTTCGTCTCGGGAGCCACCCTGTATCAGTCTCAGACCGCTTCAGTGCTGATCAGTCAGAGCACGATCACGCAGAATTCAACGGCTCAGGGCATTGGCGGTGGAGTCTCCTCTGGCGCGAATCTGATCCTTCGAAACACAATCCTGGCCGGCAACACCGACAGCGGTATTGCTCCCGACTTCGAGATTGCCGCCGGGAAAACACTTTCCTCACGGTACTCCCTGATTGGTCGCAGCAACGGAACCACCCTGACCCCCACCACCGGATCAGTCCCCGACAGCAACGGCAACTTTGTCGGCGGCGACATAGCGGCCGCGGCGATCAACCCGCAACTTGGCCCACTGCAGAACAATGGTGGCGGTGTCTTCACGCACCTGCCGCTCACCGGTAGTCGCGCGATCGACCGTGGGCTGAACTCGCTGGCGGTGGATGTCACCGCAGCAACGCCCGCACCGGGACTTCTGCAGGATCAGCGTGGTACCTCATTCACCCGAATTCTGGATGGCGATCATCTGGGATCAGGAGCCTCAGCGGCCGTTGTGGATATCGGTGCGGCCGAGTTCAGCGGAATTCGACTCACTTCGCCCAACCCAAATGCCTTCACGGTGCGTCCGACGTTCCGCTGGACAGCCATCGCAGGCGCTGTCTCTTACGATATCCACATCAACAACGAAAGCACCGGAACGGCCCGCTTCCATATGGCCAGTTCCGCCACCAATGTCTACACACCGGTAGTGGATCTGGCACTCGGAAAATTTACCATGTGGATCCGTCCCAACTTTGCCACCGGGACGTCCAACTGGAGTGCTCCGCAGACGTTCTTTCTGCTGCCACCGGTAACATGGAAAACCATGGATCGTACCCAACTGGTGTCGCGACCCACGCTCCAGTGGAATGCGATCCCGGGGGCCGTCAAATATGATCTCTGGGGAAATAATTACTCCACAGGTCAGACACAAACCGTACGCACAGATGTACTCGGAACCAGCTGGACACCGCCCGCTGATCTTCCCATGGGCATCCATCGATTCTGGATTCGCGCGTTCGATGCCAAAGGTAATGCTGGGACGTGGGCGGTACTCTATGAGGCTCTGGTGGTTCCCTCCGTCACTGGACTCTCGCCCGGAACATCGACCTTCGATCGCACGCCGGAATTCACATGGACCTCGGTCACTGGTGCTGCCGGATATGAACTGTTCCTGAAGAATCAGAATACCGGCTCCATGGTGATTAACGGGTTGCCCGTTGCCGGAACCAGTTACACGCCCGCAGCCAATCTGCCGGATGGACCTTATCGCTGGTGGGTGCTTGCTGTCAGCCCGGCGTCCATCGGCAGCCTGCGCAGTGGTGGCGCCAACAATCGGGATCTGTTCGTGGGGGGCCGCACAAGTGTCACGGCTCCCGTTGGCACCATCCTCTCCAGACGTCCGACGTTTGCATGGCAGGGTGTCGATGGCGCTGCATCCTACACACTCTTTGTCACCCGCACGTCCTCGCCCACCGGCACTGTACTGAATGTGCCCGGTATCGCCGCGCTGAACCACACGCCGGAGTTCGATCTGACCAACGGAAACTTCCGAGTATGGGTGCGAGCTGTCACCGCTACAGGGGACGTTGGCCCCTGGAGCAATCCGGTTGATTTCTCCATTACTCAGTTGACCAGTCTCTCAACAGACCCTGGCCTGCCTGAGGATCCTCTGCAGCAACTGCTGACGCTTCTGCCCCGCAGTGACGCACAACCAGCAACTCGCCGTGTGCACGAACAACGTGCGACGACCGAGCAGCCGCCGACAATGTTGCCGGCCACAACCAATTCGATACCTGTGATAGCGATCGGGACCACACCGACGCCGGTGGAGCCCATTTCAGGGGAACTACTGGACCTCTGGATGCAGCAGTTCTCCGGCATGCCGGAATGGTTCAACCATTCGACGGCCGATAGACGGGCATCGCGGCACACAGGCACGTCCCCGGCCATCGAAGTCTCCTGAAAACGTCGTCCCGAACGCCGGTCGGTAGCACTTCAAGAACCTGTAATTGGTCGCGCGCAGCGGGCAGAGGCCGGCCGTGCGAATTTTCGCAGGTTAACATTCATCGCGTCTGATACAGTCGGCACAATCGCTGCAGTGAGTCCGATCACGGACGTTCCGTAATCCCGCGGACGGATTGCGGTCCGGACCGTCTACTCCACGGCGTATTTTGCACCCATGGTTTCAGGGCTTGTTGGGATAATCACAGTCTCAGTCAATCGAGCGTCGGATCACGGTTTTCCTCGCTATTCTTTCTGAAGATGCCGGTCCGGCTGACAGAACTGGAAATGCTGGATTGTCGTGCCGGATCTGGCCGAAAGCCTCGCTCAGAAGGACTCAGCCCGTCAGAGAGTCTGAAACCAGTTGCTGAGTTTTTTCATCGATCGCTTTCTGCCCGCGTTCTCCCGGGAAAGTGTCTTATGTCAGACGTGACCACCATTGGTCTGGGCCTTGTCGGATGTGGTACGGTTGGGAGCGGTGTCGTCCGCATCCTGCAATCGTCCGCAGACCTGCTGCAGCGACAGGCTGGCAAGCGTCTGATTCTCCGCCGAATTGTGGTGCGTGACCCCGGCCGAAGTCGTGATGTGGACTTGTCTGCCTGGCCTGTCTCCGCGGACCTTGAGACCATCGTGCAGGATCCGGACATTCAGGCGGTGATCCATCTTGTGGGCGGCATTGAACCCGCGCGATCCGGCATCATCAGTCTGCTGCAGGCCGGCAAGGACGTCATCACCGCCAACAAAGCATTGCTCTATGCCCATGGAGACGAACTGTTTGCACTCGCAAAACGTCTGGGCCGAACGCTGTGTTTTGAGGCCGCAGTGGCGGGCGGCATACCGATCATTTCCGCAGTCAACACGGCCTTGACCGCTAACCGCATCGTGTCCATCGAAGGCATCCTCAATGGCACCAGCAATTTCATCCTGACTCGCATGCTGGATTGCCGTCAGACGTACGAGGATGTGCTTCGTGAAGCGCAGCAACTTGGCTATGCCGAGGCCGATCCGGCGATGGATGTGGACGGAACCGACGCGGCTCAGAAACTTGTGATCCTCACCCGTCTGGCCTTCGGAACCTCCGTGTCACTGGATTCAATCGTTCGTCAGGGCATCCAGCACATCGAGCTTCTGGACCTGCTGGCCGCTGCTGAACTCGGTTATCGGATCAAGCTGCTGGCCACTTCCCGGCTGTCTCAGGGACGCCTCGAAGTTTCTGTTCAACCGACGCTCGTTCGCACCGATCGCTCAATCGCCCTCACCTCCGGCGCCGCGAACTTCGTGGCCATCGAAGGCAGCGCCGTGGGCGTCCTGAAGTTGTCGGGCGCCGGTGCTGGTCAGCTTCCCACAGCATCCGCCGTTCTCGCGGATGTCGTGGACTACGCCACCGGCCGCGCTGCACTCACGTTCGCTGCGATGCTGCGCATGCAGGATCGAGTTCCCATTGCGCTGCAGCCCCAGGAAGAACTGACGCGAAGACAGTATCTGCGATTCACCGTGGCTGACCGTCCGCATGTGCTGGCAGATATCGCGGATATTCTGGGACGTCATGGAATCAGCATCAGCAGCGTACGTCAGGACGAAACCGAGGACCGTGGCGACGACACAGGCGTTGCCCGCCTCGTCATCATGACTCATCGAACGACTGAAGGCCGCTTGCGCGCGGCCGATTCAGAAATCGCTGCACTGCAGTCACTGCGTGGTCCGGGAATTCGCATGCCCATTTCTGACTGATACCGTCAGCCACGCTGACACCATCAGGACGCTCCGACAAAGCAACTCATACCGGCACAACAAGTCGCACGGGCAAGGCAGATCACACGGGCACGGCCACGCTGTCCAGAATGGCTTTCAGAATCTGAGAACCACGTCGCCGGTGGTCTTCCGACATCACTCCGCGACAGACCAGACGGTGTGCCAGCACCGGCACCGCAGTCTGCTTGATATCATCAGGAATGACATACTGACGACCGTCAACCAGTGCCATCGACTGAGCCGCTCGATAGTGCGTCAGGACTCCGCGAGTCGAAATGCCCAGCGTCAGTTCCGGATGATTTCGAGTTCGTTCCGCAATCTCCAGCATGTATTCGGACAGTGACGAATCCACAGTCACCATCTGCACCTGCTTCTGCAGGTCCTCAACTTCCGCAGAATTGGTGACAGCCGTTAACGAATCCACCGGCTGACCCGTACGATGACGGTTGAGTATGTCCAGTTCGGCCCGCCGATCAGGATAACCGGGACTGAGGCACATCATGAATCGATCGAGCTGGTTTTCGGGCAGCGGATACGTGCCTTCGAACTCATAAGGGTTCTGCGTCGCAATCACCAGAAAAGGACTGGGAAGAGGATGCGTCACACCGTCAATCGACACCTGCCGTTCACTCATAGCCTCCAGCAGGGCACTTTGATTGCGCGGCGTTGTGCGGTTGATCTCGTCTGCCAGCAGGATGTTCGTAAACACGGGTCCCTGGCGAAATTCAAATTCACCACTGGCCGGACGGTAAATACTGGCCCCCAGAATATCACTGGGCAGCAGGTCGGGGGTAAACTGCATCCGCACAAAGCGGCAGCCCAGCGACTTTGCAAACGCCCGCGCCAGTGACGTCTTGCCCAGCCCCGGCGCGTCTTCCAGCAGTACATGCCCACCGGCCAGCAGAGCCACCGTGCACAGACGCACCGTCCATTGCTTGCCCAGAACCGCCGACTCAACATTCGACAGAATACGCTGAATAGCCGTTTGAGTCACAATGTGCTCCGAATCAGTACGCCGGTTAACTCTCAGAGACCGTAAAGAGTGACAGTCACAGCGACAAATAATGGCGATGTCGAACGATGCGACGTCTTAAGGACACACGACAGGTCAGGCAGAACACCACGTTCAGCGAACCCGGCGATCCCGCTCACGTCCCCCTCAGCCAGTCTAGCGAGAGCACTCCGGCAACTCCACAGTCGTCTGACCGCTTTCCTCGTCAGGCACGGGAATTCCCCGGACAACCGGGACAGTCCCCACGATCACCTCGCTGCGGCCCAGCCTGTCCGCAACAAACGTCCGCTCATAACGCGGCAGCAATAGATACCCCGGATTTCAGGAGAGCCGGTTACTGTGGAATCGCTTCGCCCATACCATACTTCTGAGCGGCCGCCTCATAGTTCTGCATCGCCTCCGGTAACAACTCCCGCAGCGCCGATGCCCGACGCGCATCCGAAGGATGCGTCGAAAGGAACTCCATCGGAGCCTCGCCCTGCTTGGCACTGGAAAATCGTTCCCAGAATCCCGGGGCCGACGAGGGGTCATAACCGGCCTTCGCCATCAGCATGATGCCAATATGATCCGCTTCCAGTTCATGTTTGCGACTATAGGGCAGAATAACGCCGTATTGCGAAGCAGCCCCGTATGCCGTTAACACAATCTGCTTCTGCTGCTCCTCCTGCTTCTGCAGCACCATGCCCATCGCAGACTTGCCCAGATTCTGAGCCGTCTGGTAGGTCATTCGTTCTCCACCATGCCTCGCAATTGCATGCGCCACTTCATGAGACATCACCACGGCGAGGCCAGCCTCATCCTGACAGACAGGCAACAGTCCGGTATACACCGCCACCTTGCCACCAGGCAGACAAAAAGCGTTCTGCGTTTCCGATTCGATGACGTTAAATTCCCACTTGAAATCGGGACGATTCGCCACAGCGGCAATACGCTCACCAACCCGTCGCACAAGCTCCACATATTTCTCATTCTTTGAGACCGGCTCGGCTTTCAGAACGTCCTGATACGCCGAAAGTCCCATCTCATTCTCACGCTGTTCCGACATGACCAGCAGACGCTTCCGCTCGGTCATCGGCACCGACTGACATCCGACAAAGAAAAACAGTCCCGAAGACGCCAGGCAGGCAATCGCAAGGCATGCCGCCATCACAGGGCGACGCGCAGTAGCAGCAATGTCATCAGACATAGTGACCATCCATCCGAAAATCAGAGCCACCTCAAACGGCAGCATCCTTCACACCACAGGCCTGTCAGCAAACACTGTAGCCGGTCCGCGTTTTTAGACTCAAGACCCGTTCTGAGGGTGACCAATCAACCGCGTTTCGATTCCAGCGCTTAAGCCGTTCGAGCTGTATCCGGAGCTGCAGATCTTTTTCTCAAGGCCACGGCTCAGGCAGTTTCGGCCGATTTCTAACGTTCCAGGCAGAAAAAGGGGTCAGGAACCAATAGCCAAATGGTGGGCGGAAAAGGGGTCAGGAACCAATAGCCAAATGGCCCGAAGGGTGCTGTGCACTATTGGTTCCTGACCCCTTTTTCTGCCACCCCTTTTTACGCCCCTACCCCGCGCGACGTTTGCGCTTCGTCGGCTCCACCATGCGGTATTCCAGCGCATTCCCGCGCTTGCCACAAACCGCCAGAAACTCCATCCGCCGAAAACACCATGCCGCCTTCTGTGCCAGCCACCGCGGAATGCCGCCAGCCTCTGCAAGGTCCTCAGTCGTGAACACCGGCGGAACGTCGGCACCCAGCACCTTCCACAAGTCGGCTGCCGTCTTCAGACTGATCGTCTCTTCCACACGGACCAGCAACCGATCACGCACACTGTATTTCTTCTTCCATGAAGATCGGGCCGTCGGCGGCACTCGAAGTTCCTGCTGCTCGGTCAACACAATATCCAACTGCAGGCCGGGGCTCGGAAATACGCCAAAGTGCACCAGCTCCTGAAAGATCTGTGTCGCACGCTGGCGAGTCGGACTGTAGCGAGCACTGAGCTGTTCGCCGCTGACGGCGTTGAGTGTCACGATCTGTTTGCGAGCTGCAAGGGGCTTGACCACCACAACCCGGTAATTCTCGACCAGCCGGCGAATCTTATCTCTGATGGCAGCCAGCGATGCACACTGCACCTCGATCAGCCGGCCTCGGCGGTCCACCGCATCAATCCGGTATCCCTCCACCGTGACTTCATGACTTGCTGTATCGGCAACGTACTGTTGCTTCAATTGCTGGTGCAGTGATGTTGCCATGCCCGGACCTCCCTGTCCGAATTTTCCCGCAGCCCCGCGTTCATCGCAGAACGTGAATCAGACACGAGCAGGGCGTTGCGTCCGCAGGCGAATGTCCACAGCCCGGCCTGCCAGTCGTTCTCAGACCGTTCGACAGGGATTGCACCGACACCAAAACGCCCGAGACCAGCGAATCTTTTTGCCGCCCGACATGTCGTGCCCACACATCGTCAGCCTTCCGGATCACGAGGAATTACTTCATTTCCTTCAGGCAGTCCACGCCCATGTAAATCACCAGCGCTGCGGCGAGGATAAACATGATGTCAAACGTTGACTGACTTCCAAAGGGAATCCCCGTCGCAAAGTCCGTGATCGCCAGCAGCGCCATGACAGCGGCTACACCCATAGATCCAAACACGATTCCCCGGGAACTTCCCGCCATTGTCATCTCTCCAAAACACCAATACCCCGGAACCAGACCACCATCAACGCTGGCTGGAAGGACAGAGTTTCCACGGGTCGCTACGGTGTCGATGCAAAAAATGCATCTGTTTTGCACACTTTAGCCCCATGGCAACCTCAAATCTACGTTCGGCACAAGCGAAATCGGAAGTCGAGTTTACATGAACCCCCAGTGGAAATTCGACACAGAATTACTCAATTTTTTCCGGATCTGTTCGCCAACCCCCATTCGCCAGAGACGGCCCGAAGACACCAATCCCCTGTCGCGCTGCAGAAAATCAATCGGCCCGAAGTGCTCTGAAAACCCCGATTTACCCGTTTTTTCTGTCATCCGGTCGGCCCAGCCGGGATGGCGAAACCGTATTGATTCCCTGGAATAGTCGCGTTTCGCTCCGACGAAACAATCGGCAGGGATTTTACCTCGCGAGTTCAGCCGACAAACACGTCTCAGGAATCAAGCAAAAAACGACCCGGATTTTCATATTGCCGCCGTTTCGCCATCCCAGCTCCCACCTCGTCTCCTCTGAACACCAACCCCGCCCACGAATACAGAACGGAAACTGCTGATCAGCCATCTTCCCGATGCCACTTTTCCCACCGACTTCCTCCCTCAGCCAGCCCCGAAACGGATGCCCGGAAGGCCGGCGACAGGTGGTTTCCCTGATAAAATAGCCTGAGGAAATGCCAATTTCCGTAATCAGGCCTTTGCGTTATCCTGATACCCCACTCACAGTTCTTCGAACGGGCATTCCGCCAGTACACAGCCATTCGCTGCACAGACAGGCCGGAATTCCACGTTCGGTTTCATCAGGAATGTCGACGTCCGATTCGCCATGCTCTGCCTTTCCAGGAACCAGCTGCGCCGTTTTGCCGGCCCGACGAACGCCGATCTCGGCCTTCCTGGGACGCTGCGTAGTCAGTGGAGGGATCAGGGATGCAGCACGGAGCGTGGCTCGTCCGATTTCCCTGTCGACCGGGTCCGCAGACTTCCATCAGCCACTCCTGCTGGTGCAGCAGACACCCAGATCATACTGGTCTGGCTGTGGGAGCGCCGAAGATGAGCACGCGCCCCGAGTCTGCCGCCAGTTCCATTCGCCAGGCCTTCGATCTGTGTGTCTGTTTTGTTCTGGCTGTCATCCTTCTGCGAGCCTTTGTTCTGGAAGGTTATCTGATCTCCACCGGCTCCATGGCCCCGGGCCTGCTGGGTTTTCATCGCCAGATCACCTGTCCCTCCTGCCAGTATCCGTTCGCCTTCGGAGTTGCCTTTGATGACTCAGTCTCGCCGGAGTCAGGCCATCTGCGCGAACCAGAGGGACTCCGCCGACTGGCCACCTGTCCCATGTGCGGTCAGCAGGCCATTGATGTGGCCGAGATTCCGACCAGCCACGGTGATCAGTTGCTGGTAAACAAACATGTCTACGACCTCCGCAGGCCCCGCCGCTGGGAAACGGTCGTCTTTCGCAATCCGTCCAGTCCCCGTGAAGCCTTCGTCAAACGCATTGTGGGATTGCCAGGCGAATCGATCCGGATCATCAACGGAGATGTGCATATCAATGGTGAACTGATCCGAAAATCACTGCCTCAGCAACTGGATCTGCGTATTCCTGTCTGCGATCTGCGATATTCTGCCAGCTCAGAGAACTGGCAGTTGCCATGGGATGCCGATGCCGAATGGCAGTTTCACAATGCCGAGTTTCAGCTTCGTACCCCGCCATCCGGTTCATCCGCAGACATGACCTCTGACAACTCGGATGCAGCCACAGACTTCACGCCGCACTGGATTCGTTTTCGCAACTGGCGCTGGACTGGCGGCCATCACATAGCAGAAACACCGCTGCAGGCAGAGGATGCAACAGACGACTGGCAGCGGTTTCAGGATCAGTTCGCGGACATCCCCCTTGCCTTGTCCGCTCAGGTCAATTACGACCACGAACGACAGGTGCTGATGTGCGAAGGCGTGATGACTCCGGAACTCCAGCAGAGTCTGTTGCAACTGGCTTCCAATACCGCATTTAGTGCCGCAGTTTTCCGGCTTGCCGCACTCTCGCATCTCGCTCCGATTACCGACCGCTACGGCTACAACTCACAACTCGGATCCCCCGAACATGTGGTCAGCGACCTGATGCTGGAAACCGAACTGCAATGGACCGACGTGCCTCGCGCCATCCACGTGCGGATTCCCATCGGCGCGGATACCTTTGGACTTGTCCTCCAGCCAGCTCAGAATTCCATCCTGCTGATGTCTCTCGAAGACAAACAGATCCTGCGGCAGGGGACACTCCAGCCACTGCTCAACCGGCCCGGTGGCCTGAAACTGCAGGTGTCCGGATTCGATCGCCAGATTCTTGTCGCGGTCGACGACCAGCAGGCCTTCCCGGCCTTGCCCGTGGACGGCGCGGACACGGCCACACCCTTTGTTGAAGCCTCCGTCTCACCCATCGACGGAAAACGCATGGACCCGGAACGGGCCGCCTTGATTCAGTTGCGGCAGGAACAACAAAATCGCTGGGCTCTGGGAGTCGCCGCTCAATCCGTGAAGGTCGTCTCACTTCGCATGTATCGCGATGTGTTCTACACCCCCGGACGCCGCAGAAATGCTGTGGATTCTGAGTTTCAGATTCCGGAAAACTGCTATTTCGTCCAGGGTGACAACAGCCCGGTTTCGTCCGACAGCCGTAACTGGGAACAGCCCGCCGTACCGCACAATCTGCTCCTCGGCAAACCTTTTCTGGTCCATTTGCCCTCCCGGCCTTCCATTCTTCAATTCGCGGGGCGGGAATGGCCAATTCGCATACCTGACTGGAGACGAATTCGGTATATTCACTGAAAAATCGCAGTCTGACGGATCCGAAAAAATCCGCGCCAGACAAACTTCCCACACAACAATCAGCGGTTCAGCCTCATCGACACGGACCGCCGGGTAAACGTCCTTCAGACAATTCTCCGGTCCCCCGCTGATCATTCACTGACCCGGATTTCCCGACTTCACACTTTGCAGCAGACCGTCATGACAAGCGTGCCTCTCGGAAAACTCATCCCGGAAAAGAACCCCTCGGGGAAAAAGCCGGTCGCCCGCGAAGAAGGGCTGCGAGAAACCATCGAAGCGATCGTCATCGCGTTCATCCTCGCTTTCGTCTTCAAAACCTTCGAAGCCGAGGCGTTTGTGATCCCGACAGGCTCTATGGCACCAACTCTGTACGGTCGACACAAAGAAGTCACCTGCAGCGGCTGCAGCCTGAATTACACGATCGGTGCCAGCCAGGAAGTCGATCAGGACAGCGGACAACTTCTGCCCTACAACCGCATTCGCCAGTCTGTCTGCCCGAACTGTCGACACCAGAATGAAGTGTTTGATGCCCCCGTGTTCAACGGGGACCGAATCGTCGTCAATAAACAGGTTGCCACCTACAACCGTTACGATGTCGTCGTGTTCAAAAACCCGGAAGAACCCCACGTCAACTACATCAAACGACTCGTAGGTCTTCCCGGAGAAACCATCCGAATTCGCCAGGGAGATATCTACGCACGGCGTTCCGAATCGGATCCATGGACCATTCAACGCAAAACAAATCTCAAAAAGCAACGCGAAATCCAACTGCTGGTTTACGATGACCGCTTTCCTCCACGCGAACTTCTCAAGGCCGGTGCCGAAGAACGCTGGGTCCCGTCCGAATTCCAACCCGCACAAAAAGATCTCGGTGGTTGGCCGCAAGTCGAAAATGCATGGACCCCGTCCGCCGAAAATCGCACCTACAAAGTCAACGCCCAGCCCGGAAACCTTCAATGGCTGCGCTATCGACATCTCATTCCCTCCTGGGAACACTGGGATGCCGCAGCCGATGGCGTCAACATCGAAACACCCCTGTCACCCCAGCTGGTCACCGATTTCTGCGGCTTCAACAGCGATAATCGCGGGGGATATGATCAGGAACTCTTCTGGACAAACGATCTGACGCTTGAGTTCGCTCTGGAACTCTCCGAAATTCGACCAGAGGCACTCCTTGTCATCGAACTCGAAGAAGGTGTTCGCTCCATACAGTGTCAGCTCAACCCTTCCACCGGTGAGGTCCGATTGCTGGCTCTGAATCACAAACCCGAGTCCTCGACGCCTGACGAAACCCTGATTGCCTCTGGTGTCTGCCCGGTCCTGGGCGCTGGCAGCTACGATCTCGCCTTTGCCAACGTCGACGACCAGCTGACTCTCTGGGTCGATGGCACTCCCGTTAGCCTCCAGACCCACAGCGAACTCCGCACCGATGGTCTGAATCTCCCCACGGATCGGGACCTGGCCCCCGTCGGTATCGCCGCTCGCGGACTGCAGGCCACCGTTTCCAGTCTGCAACTGCGACGTGATATCTATTACCGCAATGATCTTGTGATCCCGGATTCTGATCTGGCACTGACACCCGATCCCTATTCCGGTCGCTACGGTGACGAATACCATGCTCTGATGGTCAGCGAAGCCGGACGACAAAGCTACGACGAACTCCGCAGTATCCTGCGATCACCCTCCGCGTACGCTCAGCGATACAGCGACTACCAGCAACAACTCGACAACACCTACGGCACACGCCTGGAACTGAAACTGGCCGACGACGAATACCTGATGCTCGGTGACAATTCACCCGCCAGCAAGGACGGTCGACTCTTTGATTACTTCAGCAGGCCCCTGCGAGGTATCCACAGTCATCGCTACGCCGTCCGGGAAACAGACCTGATCGGCGAAGCGCTCTGCATCTTCTGGCCACACGGCATCCCCTTCCTCAATAACGGCCGAGGTTTTTCCGTGATGAGCCACAAGGGCGATAAAAACTACCCCCTCTACACCTTCCCCTTCTACCCGAATATTTCCAGAATCAAGCTGATCCGCTAAGATTCCCGCCTGATCGCGCGATCATTCAGGAAGTGCACGTCGGTACGACGTGGTGCGTCATTGAGAAAGGATTCTCCTGTGGCTCTTCTCAAGTGCGAAGGTCTGGTGAAAGACTATCCCGGCAAACGCGCCGTGGATGGTGTCAGTTTCACCGTGAATGAGGGCGAAATCGTTGGACTCCTCGGCCCCAACGGCGCCGGCAAAAGCACCAGCTTCCGGATGGCCTGCGGCCTGATTGCGCCCACCCAGGGACGCGTCCTGCTGAAAGGCGTCGATGTGACCGCATGGCCCATGTATCAGCGGGCCCGACACGGACTGGGATACCTGCCTCAGGATACCTCCATCTTCTCAAAACTGTCCGTCGAACAGAACATGCTGGCGATTCTGGAATTCCTCGAAACCGATCCCCGAAAAGCCGCCGCGCGCTCCGAACAATTACTCAACGAATTCGGGCTCTGGGGCAAACGAGCCCAGCGCTCCGGCTCCCTCTCCGGCGGTGAACGACGACGCCTGGAAATCGCCCGGGCACTCGCCAGCGATCCCCGAATCATTCTGCTCGATGAACCCTTCACCGGGATCGATCCCGTAACCATTCACAGTATTCAGGACATCATTCGCGGTCTGAAAGAACGCGGCATCTCGATTCTTCTCACCGACCATCGCGAACGTGAAACTCTGACCATCACCGATCGATCCTACATCATCTGTGATGGCCAGGTACTGGTCTCCGGAAGCGCCGAAACCGTGCTCAGCGACCCCAATGCCATCGCTCGCTACTTCGGTAAACGTTTCGATGCCAACTCCATCATCGATGGACGCGAATCCTTCCGCAAAAGCGCATGACCATCAACACTGCCGCTGCACACGTCCCTCGGAAATTCCCGCTGCAGCTCAGAACAACGCTGTCAGCGCGTCACCCGTATCCAGCAGATTGTACGGCCGATTCTGGTTGTCCCACGCCGTCAGATCCTCAACACCCATCGCGTGATAGACCGTCTTTGTGATGTCCGCAGGCGTCAGCGGCTTGTCCTGCGGGTACTCGGCATAGCGATCGCTGCTGCCATACGTCTGCCCCCCGCGAATCCCTCCACCCGCCAGCACATCCGTCAGACAGTGAGTCCAGTGATCGCGCCCGGCACCCGCGGGCCCGCCGGATCGTGGATCTCCGATCTTCGGCTTTCGACCCATCTCGCTGGTAACCAGCAGCAACGTTTCGTCCAGCAATCCTCGCTCAGCAAGGTCCCCGACCAGCGCTGAAAAACCGCGATCAAACTCCGGAAGCAGCCAATCCTTCAGGCAGGAAAAGTTGTTCCCGTGAGTATCCCAGCCTCCACCACTGGCACACTTCCGCTGATCAGAAGCCTTCTCGTCACCCATCCAGAACACGGTCACAAAAGGAACACCCGCTTCCACCAGCCGCCGTGCCAGCAACAAACTTGTTCCATTGATCGTACGGCCATAACGTTCCAGCATGCTGTCCGATTCACCGGACAGGTCAAAGGCCGTTGTTGTTCGCGGTGACATCAACAGGGACAGTGCACGTCGCTGCTGAGCATCCCAGGCCTCCACACTGCGAGACTTTTCCAGCCCCCGCCTCGCTCCATCAAGTGCCGCCAGCATGGAACTTCTGTGAACAAGTCGGGATGGCGAAACGTCGCCCTCCAGAGTGATCGCGGGGGCCTGAAATACCAGGGGGTTGTCCCGGCTGCCATTCACGTAAAGCGGATCGAAATGAGTTCCAAGTCGAGCCGCAAATTGCCCCGGACGCGTGTACGCCGGCGCACCCTCCATGTGCGGAATCGTAATCGCATTGGTCAGATCCGGATGAGCCGGGCGGCGCGAGGCCACCACCGTGCCCATGTAGGGCCAGTCCGTGGGATACGGTGTCCGACTGTTCCCCAGACTCAGAAATGTCTGATCCGGCACATGTCCCGTCAGATTATAATAATATCCAGCATGGTGGTCGTTCGTATTGACCGTGCTGCCAATGCTGTTCACCACCGCCAGATGATGCGCCTGCTGCGCCAGCAACGGCAGGTGCTCACACAACCTCACACCAGCCGCTGTCGTGGCAATCGGCTGAAACGGTCCCCGGTACTCCAAAGGCGCCGTCGGCTTCATGTCCCACATGTCAATATGCGACGCTCCACCACTCAGAAAAAACAGAATCGTGGATTTCGCTGTCCCCTTCGGAACAGTCGCCTCCACGTCACTGCCCGCTGATGCTCGCTGACCACCAAAACGAAAGCCAGCCACCCCAACGCCCGACGCGACAAGAAATTGACGTCTTTTCATCTGGTCTCACTCCTCGTCACATCGTCCATCAACCTCGGTCGTCCACTGGTCCCCCATCCCGAAGCACCGGACAGCCGGCAGAGTCGACTGATGCGGTCATACTGAGCCCGTAATCGGGATGGTCCACAACGTCCTGTCAGCGCCACGGCAGTTAACTCACCGGGAGCAGTTCTTCAATCGGTTCACCGAACGGCAGAATCGGCATCGGCCGTCCGCTGTGATCCGGGAAACTCTGAGTCCAGTCAATCCCGAGGTGACGGTAAACAGTGGCCCACAGGTCATTCGGAGTCAACGGTCGCTCTTTCGGCTCTTCGCCCTTCGAATTCGTGGAACCGATCACCTGCCCGGTACGCATACCACCACCCGCTACCAGCATCGACATCGCCTGTGGCCAGTGATCCCGCCCGGGTTGCGAGACACCGGTTTGAGTCCCCGTCTGGGAATTGATCCGCGGTGTCCGTCCGAATTCGCCCGTAACCACCAGCATCACCTTGCGATCCAGACCCCGGTTGTACAGATCCTCCACAAGCGCCGCCACCGCCTGATCGTAAATCGGAAAACGAATCCTCGCGTCCTCGAACAAATGACAGTTCACAGCGTGTGAGTCCCAGTTATACGTCCCGGACTTCAACCACTCCACTCCGGACTGATACGGATTTTCCATGACCATCGTGACGAAACTACAGCCCGCTTCCACCAGCCGACGAGCCAGCAGCGCACGCTGTCCCCAGCAGTGACGGCCATAACGATCCCGCAACTCAGGCGACTCTTCCGACAGATCAAAGGCACGACGCGCTCGATCACTGGTCAGCATGGACATCGCCTGCTGATTGAACTGATCCATGGCTTCCATCACGCCACTCTCGTCAATCGAACGACGCATGCGATCAAATCCACGCAACAGACTGACCCGATCATTCATCCGATCACTCAGACTCTGATCCACCGACAGATTCCGGACGGAAAAACCAGACTCGCCCGGATCCCCGGGAACGTTGAACGGAGTATAAGATGGGCCCAGCCATGCAGCCCCGAAACTGTACACGTCGACCCCGGCTCGACCTGGCTCAGTCCCCGAAACATAATTTGGCAGGTCCGCTGCAACCCGCTCACGGCACTTCGCCACAATCGAACCCACAGCCGGAGCATCATTCACAAATCCGGTTGGCGATGCCGGCTGACGTCCCGTCAGAAAACGCTTGTGACCCCCACCATGGTCCGCAAATTCATGCGCCACAGACCGGATGATGTTGTAGCGATCCGCACACGTTGTGTGACGCGGCAGCAACTCACAAACATCCAGCCCCCGCACGTTGGTTCGCACCGGCCGGAATACGCCACGGTACTCCTCAGGCGCGTCCGGCTTCATATCGTACATTTCCATATGCGGCGGCCCGCCCGGCAGCCAGATGAAAATGATGGATGTGTCCGGAGCTGTCGATGCCGCGCGAGGCTGCAATGTCTCCGCCCGAAGTCGCAGCATGTCGCTCAATCCCAGCATCCCTAAACCCAGCGAACCTGCTTCCAGTACGCTGCGCCGGGAAACAGGCCCGGGACACAACGAAGCTGTGGTTCGGAACATCGAACGCATGGCGAGTCCTCCGGGAACGTCTGCAGGCCGCCCAGACGGGACAGCTACTGAAGCCGCTCGGATGTTACGTTGAGGTGGGAAAGGGTGGCAGTGATCGCTGAAGGTCGTCGGGGACGCTATTTCCGAGCCCGTCAGCTCGAACAGTCCCCATCACTATACGTTATCTTCGGATCCGCGGGCGAGGATGCAACGTCAAGCCAGGTCACTTCCGGCAAAAAACGGGGAGTTTCAGGCCGGAAAACTGGATTTCCGGCGAAATTCCATACCCTTTTCACCCCGTATGGCCGCTCCAGTGTCTCATTCGAGGACCGTGTGCTGTCCAGTCCAGTCCCTCACACCTCCGTTCAGAATCTGCCGCAGACCGCATCCGTATCACGGATTCTCCCGGCTCCGATCCTGTTCCGAAGACGCGGATCTCCCTCTTCCTCCAACTCGACACTCCGTCAGGCCGCTTCACCCTCGACCGGACGCGGTCCAATCGATTTGGCTCCATCCTTGTGACGAGCCTTCAAATCAAACAACCCGAAGATTTCCGATGCGTTCAGACTCAGCGTTCGATTGCTGTTGTCACCCTCACCCAGAATCGCCTCAAACAATTCACGCTTCTCACGCAGCACACGATCAATCCGCTCTTCAATCGTGTTCTTGGAAATAAAACGAGTCACAATCACCGGATTCTTGACACCAATTCGGTGCGCTCGATTGATCGCCTGGTCCTCTATCGCCGGATTCCACCATCGATCAAACAGAAACACGTAACCGGCAAACTGCAGATTCAGCCCCACAGCGCCCGTGCCGTAACTCATCAGCAGAATGTGAGCATCAGGGTCCTGCTTGAACTTCGCCAGAATCGGCTCCCGCTGTTTGGTCGGCACACCACCGTGATAAATCAACGGATTGAACGGCCGCAGATGCGGCTCCAGCCAGTCAATCGTTTTCGTCCACTGACTGAACAGAATGGCCTTGCCGCCGCTGGCTGAAATTTCCTCCATGTCCGCCATCAACCGCTCCAGCTTCGCACTTTCTCCCGTCAGCGGATCGAAGTTCGCAATCTGTTTCAATCGCAGCACCAGCTCAAAGACATGCTGCACCGTGATGGAGTCCCCAAGTTCATTCAACTGGATGACGCCTTCCTTTTCCGCAATCCGATAGGCCGATTCCTGTGCGTCCGTAAGTTCCAGTTCCGCATCCCGATCAATGCGTGGAGGCATGTCTTTCATCACGAGATCCTTCGTCCGCCGAAGAATGTACTTCTTCGCCAGTTTCGAAAGCTGTCGGATATCGGGAGACCCACCCTTTGGAATCACCTCCAGAAATTCAAACAACGCGCCCAGCTCTTCCGGTCGATTTTCTATCGGGGTGCCCGTGAGCGCCCAACTGCGTCGTCGCCGAATTGATCGCGCCGTCACTGCGGTATTGGAATCACGATTCTTGATCCGCTGCGCCTCGTCAAGAACCAGCAGGTCAAACTTCGGCTGTTCATCCTCCGGTATCTCCGCGATGTCTCGCGCCATCAACTCATAATTCGCAATCAGAATCGGGACGCCCGGCATCGTCCAGAGCATGCGCCGACGAGCCCCATTGCCTTCGACGGTCACCACCGGCAATTCTTCTGCCCACGTCTTGAATTCCCGCTGCCAGTTCGGAATCAGAGGCTTTGGACAGATCAGCACAATCCGCCGCGCCTGACCGCTGCGCAACAGCAAACGAATGGCCGTGATCGTCTGCATTGTTTTGCCCAGTCCCATTTCATCTGCCAGCAACGCCGAGTTGCTCGAGAATAGCCAGGCAATGCCCTCGTACTGATACGAGAATGGCTCAAATGGCATGATCAGTTCCTGCCCAGCCAGCCACGACTCCAGCGGCGGCTGCAACAGGTAGAACAGACGATCCTGCAGCGATAAGGCATCAGCCGGTGGCTTGATTCGCGTGACCTTCGTCGGCGCTTTCTCGTCCCCCTCTTCACTCTCCACCAACTTCTTCGGAGGTGCGATCTTTCGCAACTCAGTTCCATCACCCAGTGTCACTTTGGGTTTCGGCGGCGGCAGAAACTCCACACCCTCCGGAAGCGTCAGTCCGATGCACTTCAACGGAATGCGACGCGCTGTCCACGAAGGAACAAAATCCAGCGTTGTGTCCAGCGGAATTGAGATCGCCTCGGGTACGGGAACTCGGCTGAGTGCCGGGTTGAAGCCCGTCTGCACCAACTCGGGACGCAACTCCGCTCGGGATTCCGAAATCGCACTTCCCGCCTCAGACTGACTCGCCTGCTCTGAATTGTCCGGGCTGCTCATTCCCTTGCGCCTCCGCTGACCTTGTCTTCTTCAGCCCCATCAAACGCCAGCCTCCTGCCGACGTCCCTCCGTGGCCGCAACTCTTTCGGCCAGCCAGTCCCTGCCATGAAATCTGCAGTGGCAATGACCACCTCAGCCACACGGCCCCGTTTCCGATCGTGGCGTGTCTTTCACTCGTCCAATCAATGCTAAGCTGCTGAATGCATGCCGGATCTCCCCGTCGAACACCATGCTTTCAGGCTTCGTCTCAGCGGGCAAAGACTGTTCGAACTGTTTCCGCAAGCGCCTCTCGCACTCGTTCCAGCGGTTCCTGCAAATTGGCAGAATTCGGGATCAGATGCTTCTGACGTTCCAGTGTTTCCGCATCAATCCGATGCGCTTCATGGAACCTCAGTGTGCTTCCACCCAGCTTCAGTCTTCCCGGACTCTGTCCCGCCCCATCCACCCCGTCACGACGTTCTGCCGCCCCCGCGTTTGACAGACGCCCACGCTCCGAAACAGCATCCTCAGCCAGAGCCACCGGAACACTCGTGTGATTTCTCAGTTCAAGGAGGCACGGATCACTGGTGATGATCACTCCCGGCTTGATTGCAACTCGGTCCAGCAAAGTGCTGCCAATCAACTCCCCCAGCAACCACGGACGCAGTGTCTCGCCAAACAGAATCTCCTGAGTACGATTCGGACGAACTGGTGTCGTACACTGAAACTCCAGGGGACGACCGTTCTGGTTGGTAATCAACAGCCCACCGATATGGCCACGACCATCAATTTCGATGGTCTCCATAAAGCCAATTCTCAGTTGTTCGCTCTTGCCGGATCCTGACATTCCTGCCACGTTCCTCTCAACCGCTCCCAAACTCGCGGCCGTAACGCCGCTGAATCCTCTACCAGAGCTTCGGACCAGCATGGGTGCGTCACCGGCAGTTTCTGCCGTTTCCAGCAATCTCCCAGCAATCTGCACCCACCGATCCCGGTCTCCATGTGCTTGATCGTCCCTCAACCGCGGACAGCTTTAGCATGTTACAAGGTTGCTGCCGGCCGACTGAATTCACCCGCAGAACTCCCACCATTCACCCTCAGCCACAGGTATCCCCCTAATCACAAATCCATGAGAAAACAACCGCTTTCCACGCGGATTCATTGAACTCTTTCAGTGACCAGGCGGGAAGTCAGGCGATCTGATTGCAGGCCTGAAGCCGCATACTTTCCACATTCACCACATTCACCGCACTTTTCGCATTCCGTACGACCAGCACACTCCAACGACTGAACCTGCTATTCGATCTCTGGCTCTGTGCGATGCGGCCTCGGAACTCCGTCCACCGAAGTCAGCCAGGCCATCAGCGCCTGAATCTGCTCCTGCGACAGAGGCTCCAGAGTTCCCTCGGGCATTGCGGACACCGCCTGATTGCGAACGGCTTCCACCTCATTACTGCCAATCTCAACAACCTCGGCCCCCGTCGTGAATACTCGCAGCCGTTTGTCGCCCGCTTGCTGCAGTAATCCTGAATGCGTGGTCCCATTCTTCAGAACAACGGTGACCGTCGGGTACTCCTCATCAAGTTCATGCGACGGATACAGCAGCGAACGCAGAATCTCAGCTTTCTGCCGACGCCAGCCCAGAGTCGTCAGGTCAGGCCCATTGGCCGCTCCAACTGTTCCCCGACGATGACACTTTGCACACCCCGCAGACTCAAAAACTGTCGCGCCCAACCGCAACACGGACTCGTCAGCCGGCAGGTCATGCACCGCAGGCGCCAGCTTCGAATAGGTCCAGCGACGATCAGCCAAATCAACAGGCAGCTCTGCCGGTGGTGCCTCCGGGTACTCCTGCTGAAACCAGCTCTGATATTGTGGCAGAGTCCACGGTTCTGCAGCTCTGGCCGGGACCGACGTCCAGTGCTGTAACAGTTGCGATGCCCATACCCGTTCCGCTTCCGGAAGTTGCAGACCCGTCAGAATCACCTGTCGCACCCATGTCCCTTTGTTCGCTCGCAGTCGAAATCGCTTCAGTCCCTGCAACACAGAAACAGCGTCGGCACCTTCAACAACCGTCAGAGACCGGACCATCAATTGCCAGTCCCCCAGAGACTCGGGATGCTGTAAGGCCGCCTGACCTAAGGCTCCCGCTGCCATTCCACGTCGTTCCGGTTCATTTTCGAATACGGAACGCACATGTTCCACCGCGGTCTCATCCCCCGATGTTGCCAGCGCTCTCAGGATCCTGCGGCACATGTCCTGACTTGCTGCGTTTAACTCCGTGGATAACTCGAGGTCGGTGAGGATCAGTCGGACCCAGTCCGGTTCCGGTTCAGTCACCAGCAACGCCTCAGCGTCCCGCAGCAGCTTCTGCTGACGCTCATCAACACTCACGTCCTGTGCCCAGGCAAGGGTAGTGATCAGACTCAGCCCGAAAAACAGCACATTTCGCACCGACGTCCCAACGTTGCAGCACATTTCCGAACCCTTTCTTAACACGAACCCAGGAACTCGCGGTGCAGCCGGATTTCGCCAATCAACTGTGAACCACGCGGATTCCTGAGATCAAGCCCTTCCATCAGCACGCGAATTGGAAACAATACCAGAAGCACCGCCCTGTTTCCCATTGGACCCGCTGCGATGACACTTCTGTATTCCGACCCACGTTTTCTGAATCACCAGACAGGTCAGCACCCCGAAAGCCCTGCGCGCCTGCAGGCCATCGCAAAACTTCTGACAGACACGGATCTGATCAGTCAGACAGTCCAGTGCGACTGCGTCGCTGCGTCTGACGACGATTTGCGCCGTGTGCATCCACAAATCCATCTGCAGAACCTTCGACAATTCGCAGCAGCCGGAGGCGGTCGCATTGAAGTGGATACCGTGATGAGCGCTGAGTCGGCCAACGTTGCATGGCTGGCCGCGGGTACCGCAGTCGATGCGGTGCGTCGAGTGATCGAGGGTCCGGAATCGTCGGCTTTGTGCCTCGTCCGACCTCCCGGACATCATGCTCTTCCTGATGCCCCGATGGGGTTCTGCCTGCTGGGTAACGCAGCCATCGCCGCACGAACAGCGACTGAGCGGTTCGGACTGCAGCGAGTTCTGATCGTGGACTGGGATGTACATCACGGAAATGGAACGCAGGAGGTTTTCTACGACGATGATCGCGTAGGCTTCTTCTCGTCACACCGATTTCCGTTTTACCCCGGCACTGGACGCAGGTCCGACATCGGGACCGGCGATGGACTTGGTACGAACTTCAATCTCCCCGTGGAATTCGGCACCCCGCGCTCAACCTTCCTGAAAAGTTTCAGTGCGATGCTGGCAACAGCGGCAGACCGCATTCAGCCCGAACTGGTCATCATCAGCGCCGGCTTTGATGCGCACAAAGATGATCCGGTCGGTTCCCTCGGACTTGAAACCGAGGACTTTGAAACGCTCACACGTTACGTGCTCGACGTGGCAAACACCCATGCGCAAGGTCGGGTCGTGAGCATCCTTGAAGGTGGCTACAATGTCGATCGACTGGCAGAATGCACGGCTCTGCACCTGCAGACCCTGCTGAAGGCCTCACCAGCAACCGCCTCGCCTGCCTCACACTGACTCCGGCTATCTCCGCCTGCGTTCCGAGATCACGGCCATCCACAAATCCCCGCATCGAAAACAGACTCCCCCATGACAACTTCGCTCAATCATTCCGTTCGAGTGCTGCCCATGGCCATGCTCCTGACACTGCTGACCATATGGCCCGCGGTCGGCACCGCCGCAGGCCAGACGACGCCCGCGAACGATGACGTCGTCGCCGCCGTTCTCGACTCGGTCAGTCAACGTCGTGATGCCAGCTGGAATACTGCCCTCAGAATCTGGAATGCCGCAGAACCCGGATATCAGGAAACCAAGTCCTCCGAATTGCTGGCCAGCCTCGCTGAATCCGCCGGAATGACGGTTCGCCGTGGTGTCGCCGAGATCCCCACCGCATTCATCGCGGAATTCGGCTCCGGGAAACCAGTCATCGGCATTCTTGGAGAATTCGATGCCCTGCCAGGATTATCACAGCAGGCTGTCCCCGAACCACTGCCGCGAGAAGACAATCATCCATGGGGACATGGATGCGGACATCACCTTTTCGGGACCGCCTCACTGTCTGCTTCAATCGCAGTGGCAGAACAAATCAGGGCCGGTCGCCTCGCCGGCACCATTCGGTTCTATGGCTGCCCCGCAGAAGAAGGCGGCGCCGCAAAGGTCTTCATGGTTCAGGCTGGCCTGTTCAAAGACTGTGACGCCGTACTGCACTGGCACCCCTCCGCCCGCAACTCTGCCGGCGACCGCTCCAGTCTCGCCCGCATTGCCGTGAAGTTTCAGTTTTACGGAAAAACAGCACACGCGGCCGGATCACCACAGCAGGGTCGCTCAGCCCTCGATGCCGTGGAATTGACAGCACACGCCTCCGAACTGCTCCGCGAACATACCCCCGAAGAAACTCGCATCCACCACGTGATCACCAGCGGGGGAGAAGCACCGAATGTCGTCCCGGCCTTCAGCGAGATCTACTACTACATTCGTCACCCCGAAGCAAAATTTCTGAAGCCCCTCTACTCCCGCCTCGAACTCTGTGCACGCGCCGGTGCACTCGCCACTGAAACCGAACTTCAGATTCGCTACGAAGGTGGCATTCGGGAAATCCTGCCCAACTCCGCACTCTCCACAGTCACTCGAAAATGGCTGACCCAGCTGAATGACATTCAGTACTCCGAAGCAGAACAACTCTTCGCAGCAAAAATGAGCGCCCACCTCGATGAACCTGAACCGCTCGATACACTTCAGACCGTTGACAACGTTGACGGCACCGTGGGTAAAGGCTCCACAGACGTCGGCGACATCTCATGGGTCGTCCCCACCACCGGATTCACGACCGCCTGCTGGGTACCAGGAACTCCGGCTCACTCATGGCAGGCCGTCGCTTCCGGAGGCACAACGATCGGCGAACAGGGAATGCACCTCGCCGCACGAACACTCGCCGCAAGTGCCGTTGACCTGTTTCGTCACCCCGAACTCCTGCAACAAGCCAACGCCGAACTCCGCCGCCGCACCGGATCACTCACCTGGGAATCGCTGATGCAGCCCAACCAGAAACCACCCCTCGACTACCGCAACCCACCCCGCCCAGGCACCAAAACCCCCAACTAACAAGACCAAAGTCACATGCCATCTCCAATCCACCCCAAACCCCACGGTGCCAGGCACCGTGATAATTCCAAACTCCAAGGTGCCAGGCACTTTTTTGATTTTTTCGATCCTGTGACGTCTTCGTAATCGAACGGGACAGTTTCCTGCCTGTTAAACACAGGCAATGCGTCGCACTCGCTCAAATCCGGCCCGTCAAGTACGCGACGGGACAATCCCGCGTCCAAATTGACCGCAAACACCGCAGCCACCGCGTGCGGCCACTATCGATGCGGATGAAAATGCACCAGGAAGACACGTCGACAGGCTGATGACCGATCTGACATCACCTATCGTGATGCGAAAATCGACAGGCACGCCGTAAGGCACTTACCCCGGCAAGCGAAGCGGACTTCCCTGCTTCCGTGCGGAATCGCCGGCGAAAGTTGCGCACGAGATCCATCCAGGATTCCACCGTGCAGTCCAGTCGTTCCAGAATCGGTTTCAGGTCACTGGAAATCACACCCGGCTTGTCTCGTCGTAACTGACGACCGGTCCAGTCCAGCAATTGCAGGTACTGATCCAGCGACATCGACAGAGAGCCCTTGTTGCTGGCACGCCGAACCCCCTGTGTTTCCCGAGACTTGC
>CAIYBH010000023.1 GCA_903924405.1 uncultured Planctomycetaceae bacterium
CCCGGCCGCCGCAGGATCACCCGCGGAAACAGTCACATCCTCCCGGATTTCCCGAAAGTCACCGATATAATGCAGCCGCAGGAGTCTGCTGGCCTTCTTCACCCTAATACACCAGAGGTGTTGTAGGGCGTTTACGTTGACAATTCCTCAGGCCCCCTGCAGCCCGCCGTCACGCAGAATCATCATCGCGTTCCGGTCGTCGGTAAGTTCACCAGGAGGACCGGAATGGCCGAACAAAGCCACGCTCTTGTGACTCAAACCTTCCGGATCACCGGAATGACCTGCGCCGGCTGCTCCTCCTCGCTGCAGCGCGCCCTGCTGACCAATCCAGCCGTGACTTCGGCCAGCGTCAGCATCACGTCTGGCCTCGCTCGCGTCACCGGCCCTGCACTCAATCCGCAGGTCATCATGGAACTCGTCAGGCGGCAGGGATTCTCCGCCGAACCGGTTCAGGAAACCGCTGCTCGCAGCCAGTCCGAGTATCAGCAGGAGTCCGTTGAGCGAGTCTGGAGGCATCGTGCACTGGTCGGCATGGGACTCTGGATTCCCCTCGAAGCCTTTCACTGGACGACCTCTGCCCTGCATTGGCATCCCGCCTGGATGCCCTATGCCATGCTGTCTGGTGCTTTGATCATTCTGCTGATTGCCGGCCCGGGCTTTTTTCGTTCGGCCCTGCAGGCTGCCCGGCGTGGAACCACGAACATGGACACGCTGATTTCTCTGGGAGCCGTTACGGCCTTCAGCTACTCCACAGTCGTGCTGTTCCGGCAACTCAATCAGCCAACCTACTTTGCGGAAGCTGCTGGCCTGCTGGGCATTGTCAGTGTGGGACACTGGCTGGAGGCCCGAGCCAGCGCACATGCCGGAGCCGCCGTGCGACAGTTGTTGCAGATGCAGCCGGAAACCTCTGAACTTCTGCGTCTGGATGGCAGCACCATCACGGTGCCCAGTGTGCAGATCACTGCTGGCCAGAGACTTCTGATTCGCCCGGGCTCACGCATTGCTGTGGATGGCGTCATCCTCGAAGGACAATCGGACGTTGACGAATCCATCGTCACGGGTGAATCTCTCCCGGTCAGCCGCACGGTGGGCCAGGTGGTTCCTGCCGGGGCAATGAATACGACAGGACGGCTGGTAATTCGAACCACGGTCTCCGGGCGGGAAACGACAATTCGTCGAATGGCGGAACTGGTGGAAATGGCTCAGACGAGCCGCGCTCCGATCCAGAAACTTGCCGATCGAATTTCGGCGATCTTTGTTCCATCCGTGCTGGCGATTGCCGCCTGCACTGCGCTGGGCTGGTGGCTGGCGGGCAACGCCTCACAGGGTCTGATTTCTGCCGTCACAGTACTGATTATTTCCTGCCCCTGTGCACTGGGACTGGCAACACCCATGGCCGTCATGGTCGGCACTGGCGCGGCCGGGCTGCATGGTATCCTGATCAGAGATGCCGAAACACTGGAGCGGATCGGGCGATCCGGACACGTTGTGTTTGATAAGACGGGAACACTGACACAGGGGCATCCCGAGCTGCAGAAGATCGATGTAGAGCCGGGGCATAGTGAAGCCGAGGTTCTGCAATTGGCGGCCGGCGTCGAATCACCTTCGGAGCATCCACTGGCGGGGGCCATCGTCCGGGCGGCCGAACTGCGTGGCCTGAGTATTCCGCCTGTTGAACAGTTTGCAGCGACCCCGGGCGTTGGAGTCACCGGCGTGGTCAATGGCCATCGCGTATCCGTGGAACGTCATCATCAGACGTCAGCCATGGTGACGATTGATGGTCGCGCAGCCGCTCTGCTGACACTGGCAGACGCGGTGCGTCCCGACGCCGCTCTCGCGATCCAGCGATTAAAGGCACTCCCCGTTCACGTGTCCCTGCTAACCGGCGACCGACGTTCCACAGCGCTGCAGATCGCAGAACAACTGGGCATTGAAGCCGGAAACGTCACAGCGGATGCAACGCCGGAAACCAAGATGCACCGAATTCGCAGTCTGGGTGACAACGTCGTGATGGTGGGTGACGGGCTGAATGATGCAGGCGCACTGGCAGCATCGGGACTGGGAGTCGCCATGGCCTCCGGAACGCAGGTTGCAATCGAAGCGGCACGCGTTGTCATCCCCGGTGACCGTGTCTGCGCCGTGCCGGAATTGTTTCAGATCGCGAGACAGACGCTGACGACGATTCGTCAAAACCTGTTCTTCGCGTTCGCCTACAACGCGGCTGCGATTCCCGTAGCAGCGCTGGGACTCATCGGCGAGCACGGCCCTTTGTGGGCCGCGGTCGCCATGGGTCTGAGCGATCTCACCGTCGTCGGAAATGCTCTGCGACTAAAAAGACGTCTGAAACACACGCTGGCAGCCAGTCGCCGCGATCAGCAACTGTGAAGGCAGAGCGGACGCAGCGGGCTTATTATCACAGACATGAGACCCGCAGCTGATCTGTCGGAGCACGGGACAACCCTGAACGCTGATCGATTCCGATTCAAGCGAAAGCCGCTCGCAGCATCTCCAGACTTTTCGGAATAGCCGTTCGGGGATCTTCGCGTCCTTCAAACTCAAGAGACACATAGCCCCCGAATTGATGCCTGCGCAGCAACTCGGCGATACGCGGGTAATCCAGATCGAGGGAATACCACAGGCCGCCACCGTAGTAAGTTTTTGCCTGAACCAGAACGGCATCATCCGCCATCACTTCAAGGCGATCGTACGGATCTTCAAGGAAGTTGCCGGTGTCCAGTGTGGTCCTGAGCCATGGAGAATTAATGGCCCGCACGATGCGCATGACACCCTGAGGCGTTAATCCCAGCCCCCAGTGGTTCTCCAGGCCAAGCGTCACACCGCAGCGTTCAGCGGCCGGCAGACATTCCGTCAGACCAGCAATCACCCATTCAAAGCCCTGCTCTTCCGTCAGTCCGTCAGGGATCGGTTCAACGCCACGGTTCTTCATCAATTCATCGAAGCTTCCGGCTGTGCCCCAGCGTCCGGTGTTCACACGCATCGTCGGAATCCCCAGTGCGTACGACAACTCGATGCAGTGAATTGTGTGCTCTGTATTCTTCTTACGAACTTCCGGATCTGCAGAGACCCAGCCCTGGTGTGTGGAGAATCCGCACAGATCCAGGCCATTGACGAATGCTCTCTGCTTGATTTTCTGCAGGGTGGAATTTGACTCATCAGTCATTTGTCGATGCAGAATCTCGATGCCATCGAAGCCCCACTCGGCAGCAAGGTCAATGCACGTGTTGATGTCTCGAAGTTCTTCACGATTAAATTGCCAGAACGAATATGTCGACACTCCAAAACGCACACGGCGACGTACTTGAGCCGCACTGCTGGCCTGCAGAGTCATACCGGCGGGCACGGTCTTGCCAGCCGTACATGCCAGTGACGCGGCCACGGCGCCGGACAACAGAGCACGCCGGGAGACCGAATGATCGCTGCGGGTCTCATCGGACAGGGAATGACGCATGAACACGCTCCTCGGATGCAGATTTCGTCGCGGAAACATAGACAGCCCGCAGCATACAAACCGCAGGCAGAGCCGGGCAATCAGAACGGGTCAGCACCCGGACCGGATCTCAAGTGTCCGTAAA
>CAIYBH010000024.1 GCA_903924405.1 uncultured Planctomycetaceae bacterium
AAATACCCGATTAAACTTGCACTCTCCGCTCGCTCTGGAAGTGCTCATGGGGGGAAGGTTGCCGGTCAGGCTGGGTTTCCTTTGTAAGTTCCACAAATCGAGACACCAGATTTACAAAAAAGTTCGGTGGTTGCTGCCTTCGCCCCCTCCGACGGGGAATTGGCGTCATTGTCGTCAGAATGACTCATCCCTGTTATCGCTTTGCTTACCCAGCAGCCGTAAGAAATGAAAGGGCTACCGTTCGCACGCCCAAACTCCCGCAATCGCCGATTGTGACCAACTGATCGCCTGCGGGTCGCGTCAGGCCCTGCTGGATCTCATGGGCGGCGCGGAACAGGGGGAGTCCACGTGATGCTGCCAGGGGGGGGCTTCTTCCATGTCCGCACTCGCCGCGGGGGCTTCCCGGCAAACTGAAAATTCACCGTTTTTTCGGGTTTTCATGGGGTTGAGGGTGAGAGTCTGTTTTGTGTTCAGTTTTTTTCTGGTTATCCTGTTTAACAGAGCCACACTGGGGATTTGTCTGCGTTGATTGCTGGCAAGGACGCTCCTGCAGGAAGGAATCATCCGACGGGGAGACCACAACGACTTTCCCTGTCTGCTTAGACTTTTTGTGAAGAATCCTGCAACATCCTGAACGCAGACGAGACTTCCATTTGTGGTTTGCCGGGAGCCTCCTTGAACAGTGTGCCATGTGTTTCCATTTGTATCGGTGTCGCTTCGTCGTGCACCGTTTTTCTATGAAACCTGGTTTGGGGTACTCTCAGTTCAGGATCGTCTCGCGTTCGCAGATCGTTCCACAGCACATCATTTCGACCTCAGGCTAACTGCCGTTCACCACCGCTCTCTACCAGATCATCCGCATCAAAACACATTCGAGATTTTCGACATGGTCCCGAAGCACTTCCCTATTCCTCGATTTATCCCAGGCATTCTGCTGCTGTTGGGTGTCCTCGTAAACGCGTGTCCAGCCCAGGAGGCTTCTCCGCCTGATGCGGCGGCCGAGACAACAGCGGCGGTGTCTGACGATGCGGCCTCGCCTGCTGGTGATTCTCAGACGGAGGATACGGCCTCTGCGTCCGCGGAAGCTGAGGCCGCGGCATCCGATACAACATCCATAGTCGCAGAAAAGCCAGGCGACTTGTTTGCCCTCATCAACGAGGAACTGGAGCCTGTGGACAAGTATTTTGAGGTTGTGAACAAGCAAGTTGGCGGCGTGATCTTTTTCCCCATTCCCCTCGGAGGCGGAAACAATATTCAGTTTGCGGTGCTGATTCTTGTCTTAGGTGCAGTTTTTTTCACGATCTACATGGGCTTTATCAGTCTGCGTGGCTTTCGACACGCCATTGACGTGATTGCAGGCAAATATGACAACGCGAACTCTACAGGTGATGTCAGCCACTTTCAGGCGCTGACGACAGCACTCTCAGCAACCGTGGGGCTCGGAAACATTGCTGGTGTCACAACTGCCATTGCAATCGGCGGTCCTGGCGCTGCGTTCTGGATGGTGCTGGCTGGTTTTCTGGGGATGTCCTCCAAGTTTGTGGAGTGCACGCTTGGCCAGAAATACCGGGAAGTGCGTCCGGATGGCAGCATCATGGGCGGAGCGATGTACTACTTGTCGCGTGGCCTTGCTGAGCTTGGCCTGGCCCCTCTCGGGAAAGTATTTGCCGTCGCTTTCGCAGTACTCTGCATTGGTGGTTCTTTTGCCGGGGGAAACTCGTATCAGGTCAAAGGAAGTCTGGATGCCGTCGGCCAGACGATTCCGTTCTTCAACGAGAATCCGTGGGTTTATGGGCTGATTATGCTGGTCCTGACCGCCATTGTGATCATCGGAGGCATCAAACGCATTGCCTCCACTGCTGATAAGATCGTGCCAATCATGTGCAGCGTTTATGTGCTCGCCGGATTGCTGATCCTCCTGAAAAATTACTCTGAAGTACCCGCCGCGTTTGCTGCGATTTTTTCATCTGCCTTCAGCCCGGACGCCTACCGCGGTGGGTTTGTGGGAGTGCTGGTGTGGGGGTTCAAGCGAGCTGCGTTTTCCAACGAAGCCGGGGTGGGATCAGCGGCGATCGCACATGCAGCAGCAAAGAGCGATTATCCGATTCGGGAGGGAATTGTCGCTCTGCTTGAGCCATTCGTGGACACCATCGTCGTCTGCACAATGACCGCTCTGGTCATCGTGGTAACAGGTGCGTACGACTACAAAAACCCTGAATTCCCAGCCGAATTCAAGGCGCAGTATGTGCTGGACGAAAATGGCGTTGCCACCGGAATCAAGGGGGCCGCACTGACGTCCCTCGCAATGGACAGTCAGATCCCCTACTTCAAGTACGTTCTGGCATTTGCCACCTTCATGTTCGCGTACAGCACAATGATTTCCTGGTCGTATTACGGCGAACGTTGCTGGGCGTACCTGTTTGGTGACGGGGCGTCCATGATCTACCGGATCATCTTCCTTGTCTTCACTTTTCTCGGGTCTGTCGTTTCTGCCACCAATGTGATGGACTTCGGAGACCTGATGATCTTCGGTATGATGCTGCCCAATATGCTGGGACTGTTTCTGCTGTCAGGTAAGGTCAAAGCCGATCTGCAGTCTTACTGGGCAAAGCTGAAAAGTGGTGAAATGGATCGGGAACATCAGGAGAGAGTCCGCAATTCCAGTCGGTGACTCATCTGTTGATTGAGGACAGGAACCGGAGTTCACTGCGCATCCCCGAACTCCGGTATCTCCCTGCTCTTTCGCAGGCTTGATTCCCGGCAGTCCTGCCGTCTCCTGAAGGCCTGAAGGCCCGGATCTTCGCAAGGGCCGTTTTTCACACTCAGGGCCATCCGGCTTCACGTCAGAGCTGGCAGTCCAACAGAAGTCGCTATGTTTGAGATTGATATCAGCAACCAGCAGGATCTGATTCCTGTCGATACAGAGCAGCTGCGAAAGGCTGTGCTGGTCGCATTGAAACTGGAGGCCGTTCAATCAGCGGTGCTCAGTATTTCCATCGTCGACAATCCGACGATACACGAGGTCAATCGCGAGCATCTGCAGCACGACTATCCAACTGATGTGATCAGCTTTCAGCTCGATTTTTCCAAAGACGGTCTGCCGGAGGACGCCACGGAAGAGTACGAAGCAGATGATGAGGCCCCGGATCGCCCGGACCAGGGCGGCTTCACAGACGTCGAAGTCGAAGGTGAAAGATCAGAGGCGACGAACGAGGTCGCTGACCCGCGTCCTGCGTGTGGTGCCTTCATCGAAGGTGAGATTATCGCCAGTGCAGAGATGGCCGACCAGATGGCAGCCGAGGGACACTGGAGCACCGCCAGCGAGTTGCTGCTTTACGTTGTCCACGGATTGCTGCACATTTGCGGCTATGACGACCTGACGGCACCGGAAAAAGCCGTCATGCGATCCCGGGAAAAGTGTATTCTCGAATCGCTCGGTCTGCACCCAGTCTATCCGCAGGATGAAGAGCTCCACTAGCACCACAGCGCGAGTGGATTTTGATGCTGCAATCGGCGTGCATGACTGCTGACGACTGACCACCCGGAATAAAAAAACGCAACAAGGTCGAATTTTTTGATCCAGTCACGCTGATCCGCGTTTCCATGCAGATAGCGGTTCCCTGGTTCCTGCGTAGAAGTTTCAGGGACTTCCGCAGTTCCAGAATCTCAAGGGATTTCACGGCCGACGGCTTTTCTGGACGCACTATGACACGTCAATTTGACGACAAGCTCCCGCCATCCCAGTCTATCGTGAAACATGCCAGTCAGCGGGCAGAACTCCCCGATGTGATCCAACCCCTGACGGATCTCCCGGAAGCGGCCATCTTCAACGGAATCAGAAGGTCGTCGCATTCCGTATCGGGAGATCGGGACTATCTGCGAGATACTGTTTCAGCCCCGCAAGCGGCGAAACGAACTCGGCGTGGTCCATTTCTTCTTGGCATGGCCTCATCTGCAACCGGTATCGGAATCGTGCTCTGTATCGCCTTTGGGCTGGTACAGTTGCGTCGATTCGCCGGAGATCTTTCCACACTACTCCTGAGCAGTCTGATGATCTTCAGCGTCCTGCTGATTGGTTCGGGTTTCGGGATGATGGTGCTTTCTGCAGCCGTCTTTGACCATCAGGAATTTGATCGTCTCGCTCAGGCCGGACACATCACCGCCATGGACTCATGTGCATTGTCCGCTGCCGTTCCGCCGGAATCAGCAGATCGCGATTTCCCGACAGCGACTGAAACGTTGACATTGACACCGAACGCCAACGTTTCATCTCCCAACCACTTCTGAAGGCCCATCGCAGGCAGGGCTGTGGGATGTACGGGCAGACAGGCCATTTCCCGGTCAGGCTGCAGGACAACCGGGGATAAATGCCTGCCGAAAGCACTGGTTTCGACGCGTCTTGAACGCTGCGAAAGAAATACCAACGGCTCTCCCTGCGAACCTATGGATTTTCCGCCAATGAGGGAAGTGACTTCAGTGGTAATTCCAGGCAGGCGGCTTCCAGTTCACTTCTTACCAGCAGATAGTTTCCTGCAAGGCACAGATTGTTCCAGCATACGCCACCGATCGTCCGAATGACTGCCAATTCGCGGTATTCGTTTGGGTTCGCATCCAGCAGAAACAACTCGCCCTCTTCGCTGTGCACCAACAGGATTTTCCCCACCAGCAGCAGTTGACCATGTCCGAATCGGCCACGCCGCTTCCACTTTTGTTCTCCATCAGAAAGCCTGACACATTCCATGAAACCATTGGAGATGCAGTAGGCGTGGTCATCAGAGATAACGGGACTGGTGAGTTTTGTCTTCAGGACGCGACTACTGTTCCAGACACCGCTGGCAGTCCAGGCACCATCCTTCTGTTCAAGATGAATTCGATCTCCTCCACCGTCCGGATATCCCTTGCTGACCAGAATATCAGTTTCCGAGATTGGCAGGACCTGAGAGGTATTGGCCGCTCCATCGGACTGCCCCGGCCGGGAAAATGTCCACAGCACCTTTCCAGTGTCGGGCTCAAACCCCATCACCTGAGTTTCTGCGGTCAACAGAATCTGACGGGTTCCGGCGATATCCGTGAGGATCGGGGATCCGTAGGCAATCATTTCACTGCCGCCTTTCCAGCGAAGCGTACCGGTTGCCAGATCAAACGCCAGCAATGTGGCACGTTTCGCTCCCGCAGGACCACCACCGCAGATGACAACCGTGTCATCGACGATCAAGGGGGCGGCGGACCGTCCCCAGGCCAGCGTCGTGTTGGATTCATAACGCGTAATCAGTCCATCGCTGTCTGTGGATTCGCCGAGTGTAATTCCGAGTGTTTCGTTGAGGTCGTGCTGCCAGACGACGGATCCATCATTTCCATTCAGGCAGACGAGGTTTCCCACGGCCCCAACTGCGTAGACCAGCCCTCGATGAATGGTCGGCGTGGAACGCGGACCGATCCGGCCCAGCTTCATCGTGTCCAGATGCCTTGCGGAAAATTCATACACCCACTGCAACTGACCAGTCGCCACCTCGTAACACGTGACACATTCCAGAATGCCGCGCTGCTCCATCGTGACGGCGTAGCCATTCCTGGAAACAAAACCGCTCCAGCCCTCACCCACAGGCTGCTTCCAGACGACGCGGATCTGCCCCGGCAGATCATCGGTGATTAACTCTGCGTTCACACGCCCCACCTGGTCTGTACCCAGAAATCGGGGAAAGTCGTCCACCGTTTCAGTCAGCAGATCAAGCTGCGGTTCAGTCTTAACCACGGCCATATCGGGAAGTGGTTTTGTCTTCACTGTCCAGACAGGCTCGAAGCGAACAACGTTCGTGTCTCCACCGTGAATCGGTCGGAACACGCGAAAGAACATCACCGGGAGCAGCAACAGCAGGAACGACGCGATCAACCGATTACGCCACAGCCAGCGACTGCGAAACAGAAACCAGATCAGCCACATCAACAACAGGCTAAAGACAGCAGCCAGCGTGGCCATCATGATGACATCCAGCCCCAGATGAATGGCATCTTCAATTTCACTGACGTAACGATGGCTCAGTACGATTGCGAGGCAGGCGAGCACTGTGACAGCAAGTGGATAGACGGGGCGCCGCCCCCGATTCAATGAGGGCGAGACAACCTGCAGTGCCTGAGCGTCCGTGGATGCGGGCGTGGATTCAGAATTCATGACATCGACTTTCTCAGAAACAGTCACTGGTCTCGATACACCCATCCAAAGGTGCAGGAAGATTTCGCACCTGAGCATCCATGATGCTTCACGGGAAACATTCGTGTGTCGCAAAATCCTGTTTCGACAGTCGACACGGCAGAGGCGATCACCGGCCCCCGCCCCTTAATGCACGGATCATTCACAACCCGTCTCAGGGATTCAAGTCCGCTTCTGAATTCCCGACGAGTCCGCAGGAATTCAGCCCACGCCACTCTCAAATGAATCGAAAATCCGGCGGGACAGTATACCCCCCTTTCCATCTTCGCCCCGGAAATCTTTCCCAGGTGCCTGGATAGCCCCGGGAGTGTTTCCGAATATCAGAGTCTGCTCCCGCACCCGGCACGAGGGCATCGTCAGCAGACACTGCCGGAATTCCGCCTGGATGTTTCCCGGAGAACCACCTATCCTGCACACGAATCTCTTACCCGCCAGAGGATGATGTCGATGAGCTGTCCATGGATCCTGCGCACTCGTAATCTGACTCGTGATAAACTTCCCATTCTGATGGGAATTCTGAATGTCACGCCGGACAGCTTTTCAGACGGTGGGCAGTTCAACACCGTTGATCTCGCGGTGGCTCGTGGACTTGCCATGGAAGCGGAAGGCGCCGACATTCTGGACATCGGCGGTGAATCAACCCGTCCGGGTGCTGATCCCGTCAGCACCGACGAAGAACTGCGACGCACCATTCCGGTGATTCGCCGACTGGCCACAGAAATCCGGATTCCCATCAGCATCGACACCACTAAGGCCGAAGTTGCGAGGCAGGCACTGGACGCCGGCGCAGAAATCGTCAACGATATTTCCGGACTTACGTTCGACCCTGACATGCTCGAAATCTGCCGACAGCAGGATGCCGGAATCTGCGTGATGCACATCCAGGGCACTCCGCAGACCATGCAACTGAAACCGACATACACGGATGTCGTTGCCGAAGTAGCTGAGTTTCTGCAGCAGCAGGTTGATCGCTGCCTGATGGCTGGAATTCCCCCGGAACGCATGTGTATCGATCCGGGAATCGGATTCGGCAAAACAGCAGAACACAACCTCGAGCTGCTGCGATCCGTCTCTACACTGCAGCGACTGCTTCGGCGTCCGGTACTGATCGGACACTCGCGAAAACGCTTCCTTTCAAAAATTCTGGGACGCCCTGTCGAAGAACGACTTGCCGGAACAATCGGGATTGCCATCGGCCTTGCAGCCGCCGGCTGTGACATCCTGCGGATCCATGACGTGCAGCCGATTCGAGACGCTCTGGTCGCCTGGCAATCTCTGCAGACGTCAGCCCCTGAATAGGCCACAACATGCCCGCACTCTCCGAAAGTCCTGCCCCTCCACTTCCCCCGATCGACCACCAACGCATCATCGTTCTGGGATCCCGTTCTCCGCGTCGTCGAGAACTCCTCGGCTCTATGACCGGCCCCGATCATCTGCACATTCTGCCCCCGTCAAGCGCGGCAGAACCTGGATTTGACTCCCTGACTGCGGACACGCAGATCCGTCAGCGACTGCTGGAAATTGTCACACTGAAACATCAGGATGTCTGTCGACAGGTGCCTCAGCAACCGTGGTACTCTGTAGAACGCCCGCCGATCGTTGTCGTCGCTGACACAACTGTGGTGACCGGTCCTGCTGATGGTCAACGACAAGTTCTCGGACAACCGAACTCAGAGCACTGGCAGTCGGAGGTTCGTGAGTGGTTGCAGTCCAGACTTTCCGGAACAACTCATGAGGTCTGGACAGCGGTCCTCGTATCTCTTGGCAATCAGGTACGGCAAGCTGTTGTCCGGTCCCGAGTCACCTTTGCCTCGATTTCCGACGCCGACCTCGACTGGTACCTTTCCACGAACGAATCTCCCGGGAAAGCCGGTGGCTATGCGATTCAGGGATTTGCTGCCGCTTTTGTCACTCATCTGGATGGCAGCCTGACCAACGTCATCGGGCTCCCACTGCTGGAAACCATGGCTTTGATTCAGAGTCTTTCAGAGAAAAACTCTCCAAAGCACCAGGACACAGCGTTTCAGAGCCCATGCGGCCTCGACGACTACTCAACACCACCCGGCAGCCCGCGGAATTAGCGGGGCCCACAATTTTTCCCGGAGAGCCTCCGTGCAGCGTATCTGTTTTCTCACGATGGACAGCCTGCAGGACTTCGTAGCCTACGATCATCTGGTCGTCGATCTGCTGCGTCGGGCCGGGATTCATGTCCAGGAAGTGTCCTGGCGCAACCCCGATGTTTGCTGGGACGACTATCGCCTCGTCGTGATTCGATCGACCTGGGATTATCAACAGGCGCCTTTTAAGTTTCTCGAGGCGCTGGAACACATTCATCGTTCCTCCGCCACACTGCTGAATTCGCTGGAAATCGTCCGCTGGAATCTCCGCAAACTGTACCTGCAGGCCATTGAAGCAGAAGGCTCAGCGATCGTCCCGACACTCTGGCTCACATCCCCCGGCGTACAGGAGTTGCGGGACCTGTTCTCTCGTCTCAATGTCAGCGAACTCGTCGTGAAGCCGGTCATTGGTGCGAATGCGGACAATGCATTTCGGTTGACTGCGACGACATCCGAAACTGAGCTTCTGCGTGCAGCAAGCGCTTTTCAGGGCAGCATCGCTCTGGCTCAGCCATTTATCCGCAGTGTTATCGAACTTGGCGAATACTCGCTGATCTTCTTCGATGGTCAGTTCAGCCATGCCGTCCTGAAAACTCCGAAAGCAGGTGATTTCCGAGTCCAGGAAGAACATGGTGCCAACATTCAGCCGGTGACGCCGTCTCAGGAACTGGTGGAGTTCGCTGAGCAATGCCACAAAGCAATCCCCGACGCAACACTGTACTCAAGAGTCGACCTGGTGCTGCTGGAAAATCAACAGCCCGCCGTCATGGAGCTGGAACTGATTGAACCGTCGCTGTACCTGGCGTTTGACGAATTGGCTGCAGAGCGATTTGCCAGGGCAATCTGCCGCCGCCTGTGATCACGAGTGCGTCTGAACCGCCTGTGAGTCCCGTCAGCCGTCAGTATTCAGTATTCAGTATTCAGTATTCAGCCATCAGGGCTCGCGGTGGACCACGCCATCCTTCATAACAAAGACCACTTTGCGCATGGCACTGATATCTTCCAGTGGATTGCCTTCGACAGCCACGACGTCTGCCGTCATGCCCGGAAGCAGCGTCCCGAGGCGATCGTCTACTTTCAGCAGGCGTGATGCTGTCAATGTGGCCGACTGAATCGCCTCCATCGGACTCATACCACCCTCCACCATCAGCTCAAATTCATGCGCGTTGTCACCATGAGCCGACACACCGCTGTCAGTCCCGAACGCGATCTGCACACCTGCCCGGTAGGCTCGCTGAAAAGTTTCACGAATCGCCGGTCCGATGGCGGCAGCCTTGGGACGCACAATTTCCGGAAAATATCCGGGCTCAGCAGCCTTTTTAGCAACCCACTCCCCGGCCATGTTCGTCGGAACCCAGAATGTTTTCCGCTCCTTCATCAGTGCGATAATCTCGTCGGTCATGTAGGTGCCATGTTCAATGGAATCCACTCCGGCCAGAACGGCACGTTTCATCCCCTCGGCACCATGCGCGTGTACGGCAACGGTCATATTATAATCCCGGGCCGTTTCGACAATTGCCTGTAATTCTTCGGTTGTAAATTGCGGATTCTGACCACTGGCCGCCAGACTCAGCACACCTCCGGTGGCTGTCAGCTTGATCAGATCCGCTCCATCCTTGTAACGCTGACGAACAGCCTTTCGTGCATCGTCAAGACCGTTGATGACCCCATCCACCGGGTCGGCATCCTCACGAAATCTGCCTTTCAGTCCATTCGTCGGATCAGCATGACCACCCGTTGTCGCAATCGACTTTCCCGCGGTAAAAATTCGCGGGCCAACAATCCAGCCTTCATTGATTGCCTTACGCAGCGACACGGAATTGATCCCATTGTCACCCAGGTCCCTGACGGTCGTAAATCCGGCCATCAGAGTCACACGAGCATAGACGGTGGAACGCAGAGCGTAATCCGACTCGTCCATAAAGAACTTTTCGTTGTAAGAATCCTTTGAATGCTGAGACATCAGATGTGTATGCATGTCCATCAATCCCGGAAGCACCATATAGCGGCGGAGATCCAGGACTCGATCCCCTTCTTCGGGACTGAGGAAGCCGGGAACAATTTTCTGCACACGGCCTTCATTCACAACCAGTGTGACATCAGTCAGCGGCTGATCATTGCGACCATCAACCAGCCGGGACGCGTAGATCAGGGTAGCAGCCTGCACCGTCGTGAACACACAACTGATCAGACCGGCTATCAAAGCCATCAGCAAGGATCGACTTGTCATCACAACCTCCGCGTCATCGCAACTCAGCCTCGAACATAAAAAACCCGACTTCCAGCAGGAAATCGGGTTCACTTCAGCAATCCGGCCACACCAGCAGCGACGATGCCGGAAAACGCGTTGCTCAGGCCTTTTTCACCTGGCCGATATTGATGTAGGCATGCACGTGTGGCGCACCGCGATAGTGCCATACAAATGATGGACCTTCCACGCGCCAGATATCCCACGTACGATCACCGCCAAGATCACCAGCCCGATAAAACGCCATATGCAGCCGATCCAGACCACCGGACTCTTTCAGGATTTCCATCACCTCATCTGTGTCCTCACGCCGGTATGGTGCCAGCAGCACGGTCAGCGTTTTCTCCACCTGCAGCTTCTGCTCGTCGGACAGTTTTCCCACACAAATTCCGGCGAAGGTGCCCTGCTCTCCCTGCAACTGAATAGCCGTCTCGGCCGGCGCATTGTCCAGCAACGCCATGGCAACCTGCGATTCATTCAGTGAGCGAAAGACCGCATCTGTCTGCTGTGTCTGATAGAAATAGATGTTCTTCGAAGCCACCGGATCCACCTGATCATGACCGTAAACAATCGGTCCGCCAAAGGCAGCACGGTCTACCGTATTGCCATCAGCACGCAGAGTCAGATGACGCCCCGTCAGCATAAATTCAAACGGCTGAGCCTCATCTCCCGGAACGCCAAACAACGCCACACTGAACTCGTGCAGGCCACCAGCGTCTTCATCCATCTGGCGGGTGAGTCGCTCGTGGCCCTCTTCACTGCACAACCCCTTGATAATTCGGCCCACCATCTCACGCTGCTGTGAGGTGTAGAAGGTCTGGCCCAGAGTCGGCTCGGTGACGTGCCAGTTCGCACTGATCCGACCGCGGTGCGCGTGATCGAATGGCAGGCACAATACTTTTTTCTGATCGTCCGTCAGCGACCCATAAAACTCAGAAACCGCTGTTTCAGCAGCACTGGTCCGCGACGGTCCGGAAAATAAACCCGCCTGCACCGCCCGCCCTGGCAACACAAGTGCTGACGAGGCCGCGGCAATGGCTGCCACAAACGAACGTCGATTTACAGCAGGCAGATCTGCACAACAGGCAGGCGACGTCTTCACTGGCTTCATCTGGTGGGCTCCCGAATTCAAGAGGAATGACGAACATCCGCCCGGAAACCTTGAGGAAAGTTGCCCGATATCGCCCTTCCGCAACTCGCACGGCTAGTCAGGAATGACCAGTTCCGGTCCCGGAAAAACGAAATACGTCACAACTTCCGTTTCGAACTGTCCGAACGGATCAGGATCTGATGACCAGTGCAGTATACCCGGGAGCACACCTGAGCGAAACAAAGTCCGGATTTCCGGGGAACTTTTGCGAAAACCCGTTCAAAAACGGCGGAATCCTGAACACAAAACTCGTCAGCCCCCCACACCCCTCTGCTATAATCTGAGAGCAAACCCGTGGGTCTTCTAATGGCAGCTGAATCTCTCCATGCCGGCAGAATCTTCTGCGTCTCATATTCTGTTGCGATGTTGCAAATCGTCTCGGAAAGCTCCTGCTCACGACCGTTGCCGGTACCCAACCGGCTTCTGTCTGCCACCGATCTGCCACCACGCCAACGGAAGTCTGACAACCAGCCTGAAACCCTGCCACCGCATTCGGACCAACAGCACGCCGTGACGCCCCACTGACCTCAACCTGCGCAACACTCCTTCATCGGCAACTCTCTTCCTCACGTGAAACTCCGCCTATGTCCGCACCACACATTCCGCACCCCCCGGTCCAGCGAAGAACAGCCCTCCGGACACTCGTGCAGAGTACGTTGACACTTGCGGCCGCCGCCTGCAGCTATACCGGCATTGCATTGGCATCAACATCCCCGCGCCCGACACTCGCCGAAGACTCGTGGTCGTCGTTTCGCGGAAGTCCCGATCAGCGCGGTCTGGCAAAAGGCACACTCGCGCAGTCCCCCGCTCTGCGTTGGGAATTCCCTTCACCGGATGGCTGGGTCGCGGGTGTCGCGATTGCCGATGGTCATGTCTACGCCCCTGCCCTCGCCGGATTTCTTCACTGCCTCGATCTCAAAACCGGCGCCGAGCTCTGGAAGTATCGATCCATCGAAGATCCGGATCCGAAGAAATTTGCACCCGGCTTTAAAGCCGCGCCGCTGGTCACCGAAGACACTGTTTATGTCGGCGATGAAGATGGGGTTCTGCACGCTCTGGATCGAACCACCGGAAAGAAACGTTGGGTATTCACCACCGGCAGTGAAATCGCCGGCTGCGTAGCCCGGTACCAGGACAAACTCCTGCTGGCGTCGCACGACAGTTTCCTGTATTGCCTCGACCTGAAGGGCCAGGAAGTCTGGAAATTCCAGACCAATGACCGCATCAACTGCTCGCCCGCAATCGCTGACAGATTCACCTTCCTTGCAGGGTGTGACGAACATCTGCGAGTCATCGATCTGGAAAACGGCAAAGAATTCCGCGACATGCCGCTGGAATCCTTCCTCATCGCGTCTCCAGCACTTGTCGGCGACCTGCTCTACGTCGGCACTCACACCGGACTCATCGTCTGCGTGGATTGGCGCAAAGGTGAGTTCCTCTGGAAATACGAAGCGCCGCGAAAAATGCCCTTCCATGCCTCCGCTGTCGTCTCCGATAACCTTGTCATCGCAGGCGGACACGACAAACAGGTGCACGCCGTCGAACGCAGCACCGGCAAAGGTGTCTGGACATTTCCGACCCGCGCTAAAATCGAATCCTCCGGCGTCCTGATTGACCAGCGATTCTTCGTGGGTTCCGGTGATGGCAATCTTTATGGAATCGACGTGAAGTCCGGCCAGGAAGTCTGGAAATACAACGCCGGACGCGATATCACCGCCGGAATCGCAATCGGTGAAGGCAGCCTTGTCGTTGGGGAAGACCAGCAAAACGGACGACTGCTGTGCTTCGCCTGAACCCATGAACTCATGAACCCCTGAACACATGGCAGCTCAACCAACAGGAATTGGTCGCTGCCATTCCAAAGCCCCGATCCTGACGGCCAATCTCACCCTCCCCGTCGTTGCATCACTGTTCGTCAACAAACCGGAAGTGCCCCATGACCTCAACGGAAACGTCCACCACCACTGAAGTCGGCAGCTACTTCATCTCCAACTACCCGCCATTTTCCCAGTGGAAGTCCGACCTCGTTCCGCTCGCCATCTCGGCACTCGAAACCGATCCCGCTCAAACAGCCAACACTCCGCTGGGCCTGTACATTCATATTCCGTTCTGCCGCAAACGCTGCAAATTCTGTTACTTTCGCGTCTATACCAATCAAAACGCCAAAGCCATCGAGGATTACGTCAAAGCGCTGATGCTGGAGCTGGAACTGATCAGCCGCAAGTCGGCAATCGGCACTCGTGATCTGCGATTCGTCTACTTCGGTGGTGGTACCCCCAGCTATCTCAGCTCCCGGCAACTGCGCTCGCTGCGGGAACGCATGAGCACCTTCATCACGTGGGAAAATGCTGAAGAAGTCACGTTCGAATGCGAACCCGGTACTCTCAGCGTCGAAAAGCTCGAAACCCTGCGAGACATCGGGATCACCCGCATCTCACTCGGTGTTGAAAGCTTCAACGATCAGATTCTCGAAGAAAACGGCCGCGCACATCTGTCCCCGGAAGTCTTTCAGGCCTGGGAATGGATCCGCAACATCGGCTTCCCTCAGGTCAATATCGATCTGATTGCCGGAATGGTCGGAGAAACCGATGACAACTGGCATCGAAATATCGACAAAGCCATCGAATTGTCACCGGACAACATCACCATCTATCAGATGGAACTCCCCTTCAACACCGTCTATTCCAAAGAAATGCGGGAACTGGGTACCCAGTCGCCTGTTGCCGACTGGCCCACCAAACGCCGCTGGGTCAGCGAAGCCATGGATCGCCTGATCGCCGCCGGTTATCACATTTCCAGCGGCAATGAACTGGTCAAAAATCCAGCCCGGGATCACTTCGTCTATCGAGATAACGTCTGGCGCGGCTGCGATCTCATCGCCACAGGAGTCTCTTCGTTCGGGCACTTCCAGGGAGTTCACTATCAGAATCTTGATCGGATCGAAGATTACCTCGAAACCGTCAATCGCGGCGAACTTCCCATCAACCGCGCATTGAAACCGTCCCCACACCAACTCCTGATCCGCGAACTCGTGCTGCTGATGAAGGAAGGTACCGTCGATCTGCAGCGCCTCAATGAAAAATACGGCGTCGATACCCGTACCGAATTCGCAACCGCCCTGCACAATCAACAGCAGGCTGGCTACCTCACCGTCGAGGGAAATTCACTGAAACTGACCCGCAAAGGCCTGCTGCAGGTCGACAGTCTGCTGCCCGAGTACTTCGAACCGCAACACCGAGCCGTTCGCTACACCTGAACCCACGCGCAGACATCAGCACAACCACCAACACTGCCGCTCACCCCTCGCACTTCCAGGAACTTTCACCACCCAATCCACCCGGTAACCGCTGGTTGTCTTGTCCATTACTCGCCTCACTCCTAGAATCCGGAACGGTTTTCGCTGCTCTTTCTACTGTTACAGCTTCACTAGTCAGCAACCGCCATTATGGCAGCTGACAGCACTCCCTGACGCTGTGACAAAACGCTTACGAACACTGCCGACGGTGTGGTGTCCCGTGAGTTGTCTGGCTGTTTTTTTGCAGAATCCAACCCAAAAATCACCCGCTCCCCGTACGGTGACAGACTGTCAGTTCCAAGGCAGGCTGTCAGGTGTTTTCAGGTCTGTATTCCACGAATTCTCAGTCAGAACGGGAAACAGCAGCAAAAAAGTCGAGCCTTTCGCAGATTTGCCGCTAGAGTTCCGCTGGACCTTCAGGGTCCCTACAGGTCACCGCAGTCCGATCAGTGATCGGAAATAGTCATCACAAAACGGGTTCTGACATGGTGGCGCAGAACCCTTGAACCTGTGACAACACTTCACAGGACTTCGAGAACAGAACGAGGACGTCGAATGTACGAACGTTTCACAGACCGTGCCCGCAAGGTGATGCAGCTGGCCAATCAGGAAGCCCAGCGATTCAACCACGAGTACATCGGTACCGAGCATATTCTGCTCGGTCTGGTCAAGGAAGGGTCCGGTGTTGCCGCCAACGTCCTGAAAAACCTCGATGTGGATCTCCGCAAGATCCGCATGGAAGTCGAGAAAATTGTCCAGACGGGACCAGATATGGTCACCATGGGCAAACTGCCTCAAACTCCCCGGGCCAAGAAAGTCATCGAATATGCGATGGATGAAGCCCGAAATCTGAATCACAACTATGTCGGCACCGAACACCTGCTGCTTGGTCTGCTCCGTGAACAGGAAGGCGTTGCCGCTCAGGTCCTGATGAACCTGGGCATGAAACTCGATGATGTCCGCGATGAAGTTCTCAACCTGCTCGGCCACGGTATGGAATCCGCCGAACCAGGTGCTGAAGAACGTGGTGGCGGCGGTGCCGCTGGCGGTGCAGCAGCAGCCCAGAAGGGCGCCAGCCGCAGCAAGACCCCGGCACTCGACAGCTTCGGCCGCGACCTCACAGAACTCGCACGCCAGAAGAAACTGGACCCAGTCATCGGTCGCGAGCGTGAAATCGAACGCGTCATCCAGATCCTCTGCCGACGCCAGAAGAACAACCCCGTCCTCCTCGGTGAAGCCGGCGTCGGAAAAACGGCGATCGTCGAAGGCTTCGCTCAGATGGTCGTGGACAATGCCGTTCCCGATATCCTCGCCGATCGCCGAATCATCGTGCTCGACCTCGCCATGATGGTTGCCGGAACCAAGTATCGCGGCCAGTTCGAAGAACGCATTAAGGCCGTCATGAACGAAGTCCGCCGCGCCCGCAATACCATCCTGTTCATCGACGAACTCCACACACTCGTCGGAGCGGGTGGAGCTGAAGGCGCAATCGATGCCTCCAATGTTCTCAAACCGGCACTCAGCCGCGGAGAAATCCAGTGCATCGGAGCCACCACGCTTGATGAATACCGCAAGTACATCGAAAAGGACGCGGCCCTCGAACGACGCTTCCAGACCGTCATGGTGGATCCGCCAAGTGCCAGCCAGGCCGTCGAAATCCTCAAGGGACTCCGCGATCGTTACGAAGAACACCACCGCGTCCAGATCACCGACGACGCACTCGAAGCCGCCGTGGAACTGTCCAACCGCTACATCAGCGCACGCTGTCTCCCCGACAAGGCCATCGACGTCATCGACGAATCCGGTGCCCGCGTGCGTCTGAAGTCCATGGTCCGTCCGCCCGACCTCAAGGAACTCGAAGAAGAAATCCAGCGTCTGAATACCGCGAAAGAAGAAGCCGTGGCCGAACAGAAGTTCGAAAAAGCCGCGTCCTTCCGCGATCAGGCCGACAAACTCCGCCGTAAGAAAGATCAACTCACTGAAGAATGGCGTGAGAAATCCCGCCAGACTGACGGGGTCGTTGATGCCGAAGTCGTCGCCGAAGTCGTTGCCAAAATGACGGGGATTCCCCTCACACGACTCTCCAGCGAAGACGCCGTCCGGCTGCTGCAGATGGAGCAGGAGCTGCACCGTCGCGTAATCAGCCAGGATCAGGCCATCACGCAGGTCTGCAAGGCCGTCCGCCGCAGTCGCAGCGGTCTCAAAGACCCCAAACGCCCCACCGGTGCGTTTCTGTTCTGCGGACCTACCGGCGTGGGCAAAACCCTGCTGGCCAAGACACTCGCCGAATTCATGTTCGGCGATGAAGATGCCCTGATTCAGATCGACATGTCCGAGTACATGGAGAAGCACAACGTCAGCCGACTCATCGGTGCTCCCCCAGGCTACGTCGGCTTCGAAGAAGGTGGACAACTCACCGAAAAAATCCGCCGCCGCCCCTACGCCGTGGTGCTGCTCGACGAAATCGAAAAAGCTCACCCCGACGTCTACAACATGCTGCTGCAGATTATGGAGGAAGGTCACCTCACCGACAGCTTCGGCCGCCGTGTGGACTTCAAGAATGTGATCCTGATCATGACCACCAACGCCGGGGCCGCTCGCATGGCTCATGGTGGCAGCATGGGACTGCATACCCTTCGCGAACGCGATGCGGAACGCACCTATGACGACATGAAGATCAATCTCATGCACGAACTGCAGAAGCAGTTCAAGCCGGAATTTCTCGGACGCCTCGACGAAGTTGTTGTCTTCCGCAAGCTCACACGCGTGGAACTCATGCAGATCGTCGATATCGAACTCCGCAAAGTCTTCGAACGCCTCCGCGAACGTGGCAAGAAAATGATCCTCTCAGACGAAGCCCGAGGCTTCATCATCGATAAAGGCGAAGCCGGAGATGGTCTCGATTACGGAGCACGGCCACTGCGACGCAGTGTTGAAAAGTACATTGAAGACCCGCTCTCCGAAGAACTCCTTCGCGGCACCTTCGATGGACTCAACACGATCCACGTGAAAATCCGGGAAGTCGGAGATCAGAAACAACTGGATTTCGAAGGGGCTCAGGAAGACGAAGCCAGTGCTTCCACAGAAACCGCCTCGACGGCCTCCGGCATCTGATCACCAGATCCATCAAACAAAAAGGACCTGTGCCGTCAGCACAGGTCCTTTTTTTGCCACCACGATCCATCATTCCTGTCCCGGTCGAAAGACCCGAACATTCACCATCGACTGCTGCGCCACAGCATGCGCCCAGCCCGCTGATCCAGCCGCAATTCCCAGCAGAATCCACAACACATGCTCGCCGGGAAAGCCGGACCAAAGCAGCACAAGAGGCACCGTGACACCTGCCAGCAGATTCCAGAGCGCCCACTGCCTGCGACCACAGTACAACAACCCCGCTCCCGGAATCAACAGACTCAGACAGGCGGCCTTCGTAGACTTTTTCATCACCTATCCCCTCCCCCACCTGTCACCAGACCAGTGATCGCTCACCTCGCAGGTTCCATCCACAACTCTGTGTTTATTCCCGTCGCACATACTCCAGCATCTGTGCCTCCGTCATCCGATCAGCAGTCTCCACACGCACATCCACTCGGGAAAAACGGTGTTTGTCCAGACGCCCCTGCAATTCCAGCTTCGCCTCGCCAGGTCCGAAAATCAGCAGTGAGTCAGGATCACCGATCTGCTCAATCACCCGGTCGTAATACTGATTAAGCTCAGACGTGTATTTGCGCTGCCGCACATCGTCAGACTGCTGCTGCAACGGCTCGAATGGCCCGGACTCCGCATCACTCGCACGTCGTGACTGAGTCTCCGCATGAGAATGCACCACGGTCACCCGCTGCTCATCAGCAAACGGACGAAGTACAAAGGCATCCCTGTGATCCACCCAGATCCCTACCCTGCCCTGCATCATAGCCCTGCTCCCGTCAAAGCATCCCACAGGACCTGCGGTGGTACTTCGAACTGTCCGAAGTCCCCGCCGAATTACGGGCCCGCTCAGCCCCCTGGATGCTGCCGTTCACTTCCGCAGGTTTCGTGCCAGATCCGAATTCGCACATGTGCATGCCGCCGGCGATTGCCCGGCATGGCATTCATCCGCTCTTATTCACGAATTCCGCACTGCCACGATTCATGACTGTGTGCGATTCCGGTCCCGACGTGCTGCCTCGCACGAACAGTACTCACACGCACCGCATATCGATCGCCGCTACCACCCCTGACGCACTGCCTGATCAATCGCAGACCAACTATCGCCTGGTCCAGTAAACTCGGTTCTCTTCTTCAACCAGCACATGTGCTCCGCGCAGGATTTCCGGAATCCGGCCACTCCGCGACTCCAGCCGCAGCAGAACCGCGGATTCCACTTCCTGCACCGCCAACTCGTCCCACGTCTCAAACCCATAGTCCGGTGAAGGGTCAAATACCCGCAAAGAACCGGATCTGTCAGTCCCCAGACTCACCACAGAATGCCCCGTGTTCTGAGCCGACTCGGTGCCCTGCGGACGATAAGCCGCCCGACCGTGAAACGTCAGTGACAGCACTCCCGGCGCACGCCCCGCACCAGCAAGCTCTTCCCCGGAAAGTCGCTCCACAACCACTCGCCACTCGGTGCCCGCCGTCTTCAGCATCAGCCCCCGATAAACGCCCATCCAGTGAGTCCCCTCGCGGGTGAGACACAGGTCCGTCAACTCCTTCTCGGTCGCATCAATTCCATGCAGCCGCAGCAGACTGGCCGCACACGCCGCAGAACACGTCTGCTCCGTCGTCTGAAACTCCAGAATCCGCTCAAACTCCACATTCATGCAACGCGGCGATTCGCCAATCAACGGACTCATCAGTGAATACACACTCAAACCCATCAGCCCTGCGGAAAAAATCACTCGCCGCCACATGGGTATCCCCGCTGTCGAACTGCAAACCCCGGCAAACCACGCACCCATCACCGGTAACCAGTTCCCCAGAATGATCACACCCGAATACGGCAACAACTTCACAAGGATCGGCGCATCCCACAGACACGTCAAATAAACACACATCACTCCAGTCATCAATAACGTCACCCAACGCGCCGCTCTGACTCGCCCGCCACCCTGCAGTCGCCAACCCATGCCCCACGCCAGCACACACAACGCCCCCATAATCCCAAGGCTGAGTTGCAGATCTGTCATGGTCTTCCCCGCTCGAGGTGACATCGACATTGCCAAACGTTCCGGTGGTTTCCCAATCCAGGATTTCGTCCACCACCATCCGAAAACGTTCATTGTGTTCAGATTCTGTGAATTCCCTCCGCGTGGCTCAATACCATTTCTCCCCAAACGCCCCCTAATTAACAATTCCTGAGGCGACGGCCACACTCCCGGACAGGCTCCCTCGCCACTATTCGCCGGTTTTCACTGCCTTCCATGCACACACGCTCAACAGAACACAGCCACGAACTACCTGCCTGACTGCACCGGCCAGCTCTATGCCACAGCCTGAATACGGACGGCAACGACTCCAGCCGCCTTTCTCACCGCTCAAAACAACGCACACCGGCCCCGGGGAGGTCAAATCCCTCGCAATATGGGATCTCAGGGGTGTTTTCCGCCTGATTGCCGCTGGCTGTTCGTAAGCTGGATTCGCAGCGAAAAATGGAAATCGGAGAGATCTGCCGCGTCAGAGCAAACAGGGACTGTCTGCAGGTCTCACGCCGTCTTGCTGTTCCACACCCGCCCTGTGGTCAACCCGGAAACATAGCCGGCAAAGCATCACACAGGCCGCAGCCCCAAAGCCGCTGCGATCTCATACCCACTGCGTCCGTTATCGTTCACGCAGTGCAGTGATGATGTTCAACCGAACGGCACGCACCGCAGGCAACAAGCCCCCCAGCAATCCCATCACCAGCGCCAGCAACACTCCCTGCGCCAGCACCCGGGGACCAAACCGGAAGGAAAACGTGATCTCGCTGAAGTTGTTGACCGTGCCCGTGGACAAACCGTTGAAAGGCAGAGTCGCCAGACAGCCCAGCAGGCCACCCAGCAGACACAGCACCACCGCCTCAAACAGAAACGAGGTCAGAATGGCTGTCCGCGGAAACCCCAGCGCACGCAACGTGCCGATTTCCCGAGCCCGACTGGCGACGGCCGCATACATCGTATTCGCAGCCGCAAACATGGCGCCAAAAATCAGGAACCCCGCAATGATGTAGCCAATGTACTGAATCGCATTCGACTGATTCATCTGGTCTTCAAAATAACGCGTCTCACGCACCGCATTCAACTGAAAACGCTTGTCCTCCGCCAATCGTTTCACCAGCGCATCGCGCTGCTCAGGGGACTCAGCCCGCAGACACACCGAACTCACCGCACCCGGCGTCTTTCGAGCCAGACTCAGATCCCGCAGGTCCGTCCAGACCTCGGACTCCGCCGCACTTCCCGCCGCTTCAAAATATCCCACAATCTCAAAAAACCTGCGGTTCACTTCCAGCTTTTCACCAATCGCCAGATTCTCAAATCGAGCCGCCATGCTGCGACTGGTAATGGCTTCAAACTTCCCCGGCTCGACGTCGCGCCCCTGCACCACTCGAAAATCCGGACGCAGCGTCCGCCCCACATCCTCCAGACCACGCACAATCAGATTCACTGTCCCGCCGTTGTTACGTCGAGGCTTTGTCAGAATCGTCACAAACTCCACCGAACACTGCGGCTGTCCATTCGCATCCCGCGCAATCCCCGGCAGCGATGCCACATCCCGAGCCACCTTCTGCTCAAGTCCACTGCTGATCTCGTCCGTCGATCCCTTCCGCAACACGATCAGGTCCAGCTCGTGTCCCGTGACCCGCAACGCGTACTGCAATCCATCCGTCAAGCCAAAGCAAAGCACCGAGGCCCACACAACCAGCCCCGTACCAATCACAGTCCGCAACGTCGTCAACCATCGCACCCGAAGGTTTCGCAGATTGTATCTGGCCGGAATCATGTCTCTCGCCCGCCTGCTCTGTCGTCAAACTGCCTCACTGTGACACTCACACCGCCCGGCCCCGAAAACCCGGCAGATCACAGCACCACTCACCAAACAGCACACCAACTCAGGCTATTCGCCGTAACCCGTTCACGACCGACATCTGCGCTGCCCGGATCGCAGGAAAGAATCCACTGCACACTCCCAGAAACACAGCCGTAATCAGTCCATAACTGACCCACGGGCCCAGCATTTCCAGCACAGTGAACGGGAAAAACTGCGGCAACAGGCGGTTCATGCCTTCCAGAAACAAACAGCCCATCCCGACGCCCAGAAAACCTCCAAGCATCGCTATCAGACACGCTTCCCCCAACACCATCACCAGAATTCGACCCCGCGAAAAACCAATCGCTTTCAATACGGCGATCTCCGTCACCCGCTCACGCATGGCCATCGACATCGAATTGGCTGTGACCAGGGCCAGAGAAAACACGACCGCGATTCCAATATTCCGAATCAACACCTGCACGTTGCCCAGCATGTCAATAAACATCTGTGCAAAAGCCGCCTCCGTCTGGCTGCGAGTCGGTGTGTCGGAACTGCCAAACCGCTCATCCACACTGCGAATCACTTCCGGAATGTCCTGCGGCGCCTGCACCCTCGCAAAAATTGTCCCGGCGTTGTCCAGCACCGCAAAGTTCTTCTGCTTCAACCCCTCATTCAGGTAGTCCCAGTGGAAATACAGGGAATCCGTGTTCTTCGGTGAATCAAAAATCCCGCTGATCTCCAGATCAAGGTCAAACGGGTAAATGTTGCCCTTTAAAGGGATCCGATCTCCAACCTTCCAGCCCCGACGCTCCGCTATCCGCCGATCCAGCACACACCCCTGGCGGTTCTTCTTCCACGCCTCCAGCTGCTCCGGCAAAATCGAGTACTCCGGCCACACATCAAACAGCTTCATCGGGTCCGTGGCAAACTGTGCAAATGGCATCACCTCATCCTGATATGCCCCTCCGTACCACGAAAAGGGCACGGCCGCGACAACCGCTTTCGTGGATCGAACATCGTCAAGAGCGGAAATGGGAAGCCGCCCACTGAACCCCTGGATGTTCATCACCACAATCCGGTTGGCCTGAGCCGCACTGCTGCGATAGGTGTCCTGCGAGGCCAGAAAACCATACAGCACCGTCATCAGGGCCAGCGAAAACCCCACTGAAAGTACCGTCAGCAAACTGCGAATCCGGTTTCTACGCACGTTCCGCCAGATGTATATCAGCGTCTTCATCCTGCTGTCACCCCTTCCTGCCCGACGATACGTCCGCCACCAGCACACCCTTCTCAAGGTGCAGTATTCGTCTCGCTCGCGCCGCCGCATTCGGATCGTGCGTGACCATCACAATCGTCTTCTGGAAGTCTGTGTTCAACCGGTGCATCAGGTCCAGAATCTCACCCGCAGATTTCGCGTCCAGATCCCCCGTCGGCTCGTCCGCTACCAGCAACGTGGGGTCCGTTACAATCGCTCGAGCAATCGCGACGCGCTGCTCCTGACCACCCGATAACTGCCGCGGATAATGATCCATCCGGTCCGCCAGCCCCACAACCTCCAGCGCAGCCCGCACATGCTCGTCACGCTCACGTCGCGACAATGATGTCAGCGTCAGAGGCAACTCCACGTTCTCATAGGCCGTCAACACAGGAATCAGATTGTACATCTGAAAGATGAAGCCCACATAACGCGATCGCCATTTGGCGAGCTCACCCTCGGACGATCGACCCAGATTCTGACCACACACAATCACCTCACCCGATGTCGGACGGTCCAGTCCCGCAATCAGGTTCAGCAGAGTCGTCTTGCCGGACCCCGAAGGACCCATCAGCGCCAGATAGTCTCCCTCTTCCAACTGCAGATTCATCCCGCTCAACACCGGAATCGTCAGCTTGTCCCGACGAAATTCCTTGCTGACATCACGGACGATAACAATAGGATTCCCCGACTTCTCAGTCACTGACTCACTCCTGCCAGGCCACTTTGTTGCGGTTTCACAACCACCGGATTCCCCGCCGAATTTCTCACCAGACAGATTCCCTCGGACCGCGATGACACTTCCTGATCACTCATACGCCCCGCGGAAACAAACGACAACCCCACGAACACCGTCCGGTCAACTCACTGCCGAGGCCACCCCCACCGGGGTTCACTGCGCCGTCCGGACCGCCATACCGTCGCGAAAGTCCTGCGGTGCACTCACGACCACCTTCTCACCACCCTGCAATCCCAACGTCACTTCCGTGCGGTCTTCCTTCTTCTCACCCAGTTGCACCACCACCCGACGCAGTCGATCCTCCGCAGCAACGATCCACACATAACTCTCGGAACCCGCCTGCTGTATCGCGTCATTCGGACAGAACACCCGCGCAACTTCCGACTCTGCACTTTCCTTCACCTCGTCCGACAGGAAGTACACCGTGCAACTCATCTCCGGGAACAACCTCGCGTCCGCGTCCTCAAGGGCAACTCGGACCTTCACCGTCGCACGCGCCCGATCTCCCATCGGGATTATCTTGCGTACCGTGCCCCGATACCGACGCCCGGGCACAGCGTCCACCGCCACTTCCGCAGTCTGCCCCTGAATGACCCGACTGATGAAGTCTTCCTTCACGTCACAGTCCACTTCCAGATGCTCAAGATCCGCCAGTGTGACCACAGATCCACGCCCGGAAGCCTCGCCCATGCCACCAGGCATGATCGATTCTCCCAATTCCGCATCCCGCGAAATCACCGTTCCCGCAAACGGCGCCCGCACAAACATATTCTCTCGCAATTGCTTCGCTTCCTGCACCCGCGCTTCGGCCAGTTGCAATGCCGCTTCCAGGGACAAGCGCCGAGCAATCGCGGCGTCGTGCTCAAACTTCTCCGTGTCAAACTCCGCCGCCGTCATCGTCTTAGCCGCCAATGACTTTTCTGCTCGCTGAAAATCACGCAGAGCCCGCTGGATTTCCACATCCTGCTCCTGCAACTCACTGCGGCATCGCGCTGCCGACGCTTCCGCGGCCGCCAGTGATGCATCCAGATCGGCATGCTCCAGAATGGCCAGCACGTCATTGGCCGAAACCTGTGACCCCTCTTCCACAAGCACGGCCTCAATCCGACCCGTCGCCCGCGATCCAATCCGCGCTTGCTGCCGCGATTCCAGATACCCCGTGGCAACCACCGTCGCGTCGGCCGACCGTCCAGTCTCCAGACTCACTGTCGCCGTCCGCACCTCCGGTTTCGCACGCACAGCTTCCATCAACCGGTCCGCGTCCGGAATCCAGCCACGCTGAGTCCCCAGGACAAAGACGCCGCCAACCAGCAGCACAGGGATCACGAACCACAACAACCATCGCAGCAGTCGCATGAACACCGATGGCCGACTGACGGGCTGATCCCGACGGATCCGCAGTTTCGACAAAGAATCCGCTGAGGCACTGGTCCCACTATCCGCCATAGTTCACCTGCGAGAGATCCTGCAGCCACAATCCACCGTCTGCGATTTCACCCCACCAGCAATCGGACAGTTACGCTGTCACCAACAAACCTTGTCAACGTGCATCACCTGCAACCACCGAACCCAGATTCGGCACCCGCGATCGTCGTCCCTGCAACTCTCACATTCCCTGACATTCCTCACACACGCACGACCACCGCACTGGCCTGACCCATCCGCGTAACACTCGTTTTCAGAAACACACCGTTGGCCGCCTTTGCAGATTCCCCAAACACGACGTTCAACGGCGCTTCACCGTCAGCCGTGGTGTAGTTCAGCGTCCGCGGAATCAGTCCTTCCTGCAATGCAAGGAGCGACGCTGCCAGTTCAATCAGCGATGAACCACTGCCCGCACTGCCCGTGTAACTCTTAATCGCCGTCACAGGAACTTTATCCGCTGCCGAACCCAGCAGTCGACGCAACCCCGTGGCCTCAAATCGATCCCGCTGCAGATGACCGGATCCACACGCATTGATGTGCCCCAGGTCCGCTGCCGAAATCCCCGCACGGTCCAGTGCCGCCTGACCTGCCAACTGAATGGCGGTCGCTTCGTCCGCAACACCGTCACGTCCCGATACCGAACTGGCTCCACAACCCAGAATCGTCCCAAGGATCTTTGCCCCGCGCGATTCCGCGTGCTCACGAGATTCCAGGATCAGACTGCAGGCCGCCTCTGCCAGCGCCTCGCCCCGACGATCCCGGTCAAACGGCCGCAACCGCTGCTCCGCAGGACCATCCGCAAGCACATCCATCCTCGCGAAATGACAGGCCTTCACGGTGTGCATCCGAGTCCCCGTGACGCCCGCCACCATCACGTCCGCCCGATTCCGACGAATCGCGTTGCACGCCTCACCAATCACCAATCCACCAGACGCCTCGTCGTGCGTGATCGAGTTGTTCGGGCCATGTGCTTCCAGAGCAATCCCGATGTGACAGCCCGGCATGTTCGGCAGGTACTTCAGCAGCCACAGCGGCTCAAGGCCACCCATGCCCACTTCACCCCACTGGTCGTAATCAAAGGCCAGATTGCCAGTCCGGTTGGTCCGACATCGCATCGCCCCGTCCTGCAGAACATCCGGCGGACTGGACATCAGATTCGCGCCAAAATCACAGCCAATCCGGTCCGGAGCCACACTGCCGTTCTTCAACCCCGCATCTTCCATCGCCTGCAACGCCGACGCGACCCCCATCTGGATCTCGCGACACATCACTTTCAGGCTCTTCCGCAGACTCTTCAAATGCTCCTTCTTCGCCGTTTCGTCGTTAAAGTCGCTCACTTCACCGACAATACAACCCGGCGCCGCAACCCACGAATTCAGCTGCACAGGCTTCAACCCGCACCGCCCTTCCGTGATCCCGGACCAGAACGAAGACCGACCAATTCCAATCGGCGAAATGATGCCCAAACCCGTTATGACAACATCACGCGGTGATTCAACGGCCATGAAAAACACTCACCTCAACACAAAGCCCAGATAATGCCAGCCGACGGAGCTCTTTCCGCAGCCGAAGTTTCACTCCACTCTCTCTGCTCATCACCCAGCAACACCGCCCCGTACGACGCTTCACCGCGCCGCCAGCACTCAGCACCGCTGAATCAACTTCCACAGAAAGTCTTCCGTCTCGCCATCAGCCCACGTCACACAACACCTGCCAACCCACCAGACAGTGGACCAGCCGTTGCCACACCAACGCGGCTCACCCGCTTCGGAAAGGAACCACACCGTCATCCGGACCAGTGTTTTCCAGCCCCGTATTTTAACACGTTGCACCGGGCATTACTGCGCTGCCCGTGGAATTTGGTAAAAGTGATTCCGATCACGGCGGATTTTCTGGCCTTCCCCAAATCACAGTCACCGCCTGCCAATCAACCGCTTCTCATCGGTTTTCCCGACACCGCCATGCCCTAAATACCTGCAAATTCTCATTTTACGCCGCATTCAGCGTCGGAAAAACCGTTTATGACCCCGCCACTCCCTCACCAAAGACCAAACCAAACCCCTCCACAAAACCATTTCCCGGAATCCCCTCCCTTCAGAAAAAGGGGTCAGGCACCAATAGCCAAATGGCCCGAAGGGTGCTCCGCACCATTCGTTCCTGACCCCTTTTTCTGACCCACGTTTCCCGGATTGCGATTGAATACTAACCCGAAGCGCTAGCGAGGAACCAATCCCATTGTGACTCGCGAACCTCCTCGCTTGCGCTGCGGGTGAGTATGGAAGATCAGAAAAAAGAACCCACAAACCACTAGCCCTGCTCCGTCCGAAACACAGCTCCCCCCAACAACCCATACCCGTTCACAAACGCACGCCCGTCCACCGCCTTCCGACCGTCCGGCTGAATACGCAGAATCTCCAGCCAGCCATCTCCTGCCCGTACATACGGCCGCCCATTACTGACCCGAACTTCACCAATCCCCGCTACGTCCGCTGCACTCAGCCCATTCTCTGCACCCGCTTCCCGCACCTGCAGAAACACACAACGCACTCCCGCCTGACCCTCCCGCTCCAGGATCGCACTCGCTTTCGGCCACGGTTGCATCGCCCGCACCTGACACACAATCGCCCGACTTTCCGCCGACCAGCAAATCCGCCCCGCTTCCTTCGCAATCTTCGGAGAAAACACGACCTGACTCTCATCCTGTCGCTCAAACACCGCCGTCCCCGCCTCCAGTCGCTGCAACACGTCCAGAGTCAACGACACACTCAACTCCGCCAGTCTCAACATCAATTCGCCCGATGTCTCCTGCTCCCCAATCTCCGTCTCCACTCGACCCACCATCGGTCCCGAATCCAGCGCGGGCTCAATCCGGAACATCGTCACGCCCGTCCGCGTCTCACCCTTCCAAATCGCATACTGCACCGGCGCCGCACCCCGGTACCGCGGCAACAGCGAACCATGCAGGTTGAAGGCCCCCAGCCGCGGAATCTCCAGCAATTCCGGTTTCAGAATCTGTCCGTAAGACGCCACCAGAAACACGTCCGCGCCAAATTCCCGCAAACGCTCCAGTACTTCCGCCCTGTTCACTCGCTCCGGCTGCAACACCGGAATCCCCCGCTCCTCCGCCAACTGCTTCACCACGTTCACATGCTGATGATGCCCCCGACCCGTGCGGTCCGGCTGAGTCAATACGGCGAGCACCTGATGGCCCGCTGACATGACCGCCCGAAACGCCGGCAACGCAAATTCCCCGGTCCCCATCAACACCAGTCTCAGTCCCATTGCCTATTCACTCCCCCCCGACCCCGGGGCCCCTGCTTTTGTCATTTGCGATCCAACCCCCTCCAACACTCAGCCCCCGCACTTCAGTGCCCACGTCCCAGTTCGTTGGAATTCTTCACGCGCCCCCATTACATCTTCACACTGGACATGTTCATTCCGGAGTACCTTTCCGTGCCTGAACATCGCTGCCGGATTGCCTCCACCCTCTGATACCGCCACCACCAGAACCCATGAAACCCACGCAACAGCTGCTGCTCATCCTCGCCATCACACTGCTGTCCAGCCTCAGCCTCGCAAAGCCACGTCAACAGCCCCCCGAAAACAACACGCCCCCGGAAAAATGGGAAGCTGATATCGCCAGCCTCGAAGCCCGCTTCGCTCGACGCACGTCACCCACGGCCCGCGTGGTGTTCGTCGGCAGCTCCACCATCCGACGCTGGCCCCTCAAGACCGCTTTCCCCAATCTCGATGCAGTCAATCACGGATTCGGGGGCTCGTTCCTCTCAGATGCTGTGCACTTCTTTGATCGTATCGTGAAACCCGCCAATCCCGAAATCATCGTCCTCTATGCCGGTGATAATGACCTCAATGCCCGTAAGTCCCCGGACACCGTCGTCAGCGATTTCCAGGCCTTCCTCGACAAAGTCGATCAGTCACTCCCTCACTGCCGCAAAATTCTGTTCCTCTCCATCAAACCCAGCATCAAACGCTGGAAGAACCGCGAAAACATCCTCAGAACCAATCAACGCATCCAGTCCCTCTGCAACCAACACCCCCGCGCCGAATATGTGGATCTCTGGCAGATCTCTCTCGATTCCTCCGGTCAACCCCGCCGAGACCTGCTCGATGCCGACGACCTCCACCTCAATGACGCTGGCTACGAACTCTGGTCCAGTACGCTCACACCACTGCTGCTGCCCGAATAAAACTATCATGCAGCCCGTAGCCCGCCATCCTCACATCACACCCTTTGGATTACGAAGGTGATAGTATCCCACCCGCTCTTCCGGCTATTTCGATTTTAACCCGACCGTATTGACTGAGCGTACGCGGTAGGTGTATTGCTTCCCTGCTTCCGCCGTCGTGTCCGTGTATTCCATCTTCACCAGCGGCTGGCTCGGTGTGTCACTGTACTGCAAATTCTGAAACACCGGGCGACCAAACGGATTCTTCCCCTGCTCCGGTACGTTCGCCAGAAACTCGCCGTCCCGCTCAATCACAAACCCCGCCAGCCCACTCTCCAGATCCGCTTCCGCTTCCCATCTCAGTCGATTTCCCTCCACTCGCACACCATGCGGCGCCGGCGGAACCGTCGAATCCAACACCCGCGTGTCTTTCACATACTCCATCCATCCCCGCGCTGCCGCCGCATTCGGTAACCAACCCATCGAACGCGCATCACCCTGATACCCCGCAGCCAACACCGCTTCCGTTCCCGTAGTCGGCGCTAACCACGCCTCCGACTCAGACATCGGCCGCAAACCTTCCCCAGGCACGTCCGGCAATCGCTGCTTCAGACACTCATGCAGCCACGGGATCGCGTAGTACCGCTGGTTGCCGCATTCATGACTGCTCAAGGGATCCACAGCGACGCCAATCAATCCCCCACGACCACGCAACGCTGCAAAAAACGCCTCATTCGCTGGCCAGACGCCCGCAAATCGCCCGTCCTTCACCGTCACGCCTTCCTGAGTCCCCGGGTTGCACATGATCGGCACCCCCTGAACGGCCTCACGCAACTCATGCGATCGAATCCCCGCACGCGCCGGATCCGCCTGCAGCAACGGCACCCCCGATCGCAGCCACGCCGCTGCCACGCGTTCCGGATACAGCAATGCCATCCCCCCAGCCCAGTGACCGCCTCCACTGTGACCCCACAAGGCCCACGGTACCTCCGATAACTCCGGATGACCCGATAACACGCCCAACTCTTTCAAACCCCGCTGAAATGCTGCCGCGGAACCGTTCCGAGGATCACACCACATCTGGCAGTCCGCCCCCTCCGGCTGCTCATAGGACGGCGATAACAACGCACACCCATGCGCCCGCGCCAACGCCTGCCAGTGCAGATCCCATGCACCCGTGAGTCCCGATCGGCAGGATCCTTCCCCACATCCATGCTGATGCACAATCACGCCCCGGATCGTGTCCTGACCCGGTGGCACCCACATGGTAAAATTCACCCCAAACGACAACTCTCCCGGAACTGATGAGGCCTCATATCGTACGCGATAATAGGGTGGTGCCGCCGCCGGAAATTCGTCATACGGCTTCTGCTGCGCCTTTGAACATTCCACACCCATCAGCCACACTGCTGCCGCCAGACACAACACACTCACTCCACCACGCGTACCCATCACATTCACCCCTCACTCAGAATGCTCCACCGCCAACCCCGCTCAGGTCCTTCCGGTCCACTCAACTCACTTCACACCAGACTTCTTCCGTCCCGATTTCTCAGTGGCCTTCGCCCCCGACTTGTCTTCCTTCGGCACCTGACCACCATTCGCCCCCAACGTCTTCCACCAGTCCGGTCCCTCGGCGTCAATCGCCGCTGTCTGTTCAATCAAACGCGATTTCATCTCGGCAAACCGTTCCACCTCCCGCTCTTTCAGATCCGTCGTTTCCCGCTCATCCTCCCGCAGATTGTACAATTCGAACTGCTCCAGCTTCTCGTCCGACAGAATCTTCCAGTCCCCAATCCGCATGGCGATCTTCGCATTTGGGGCCATCTGCAGACGCCAGTACAACGGCTGCGAACGCTCCACCTCACGCGCCGATTCCGTCAGCACCGGTAACAGATTCGCACCGTCCAGAACCCGATCTCCCGGCACCTCCACGCCCGCTGCACTCAGCATCGTCGGAAACACATCACTGCCAATCATCGGCACCGCACTCTCGCTGCCCGCCGGAATCCGACCCGGCCACCGCACGATCCCCGGAACCCGAATCCCGCCTTCGTGCATGTCCCGCTTCCGTCCACGCAACCCACCCGTCGTTCCCCGACCCGGCGATGTTGTCCCATTGCCCTCCGGCCCGTTATCCGAAGTAAACACAACCAGCGTCTCGTCCACCAAACGCTCCTCATCCAGCGCCGCCATCAACGCGCCAAAGGCCGCGTCCATCTGAGTCACGTTGGCATGATGCTCTCGCTGCACGTCGTCCTGCAGATCCGGATACTGCGCCCGATACTCCGGCGCAGACTTGATCGGATAGTGCGGCTCATGAGTCCACACGGCCAGAAAGAAGGGCTTGCTGCGGTCCCGCTCTTCCTTCAGCCAACGCACCGCCTCACTCACCACCAACCCCGCCGAATACCCCTCCATCCGTCCTACCGGGACCCCATTCCGCACAAAGTTCTCCGGGTTCTCGTGACTTGGCGCGGCGTTGTTCTGAGTCGCCAGCCACCAGTCATAGCCATGATCCCCAGGTTGAGGCTGCGCTGCGTCATTGAATCGACCATTCAAATGCCACTTGCCACTGTGACACGTCTCATAACCCGCCCGCTTCAGCAACGTCGGTAAGGTCACCTCCGAAGTCCGCAGATGCACCGGTGATCCCTCCGCGATCCACGTGAAAACCCCGTTGCGATGCGGTGTCCGCCCCGTCAGAATCGCCGATCGCGATGGACTGCACACCGCACTCGCGGAATAACACTGAGTCATCCGCATCCCCTGCGATGCAAAGCGGTCCAGATGAGGCGTCTTGATCACGGGGTGCCCGTAACAGCCCAGATCCCCGTACCCCAGATCGTCCGCCAGAAATACAATCAGATTCGGTGCCGCCACGTCCGACGCACTCACCCCGGCTCCCGCCCACGCTTCCGCTGCCAGACCGACCACTGCCGTCAGGATTACGACCAGCTTCATTGACCCACTCATCTCCGCTTGCTCCCTCTCCAACAATTGAAGTTTCTCGCGTCCCGTTCTCGTCCTCGCCACAGTCCTTCAGATCACACCGGACCCGGCATTAACTCCCGCAATTCAGTACCCGCTTCGTCCCCACTTTTCAGCAATCATTCCGAATCACGTCCTGGAATGCTGCTCCGCGCCGAGCCCGCAGGCTTTGCTGACTTCGAATCAGCCCCCACAAACTCGTCGCGACTCAGACTCCCATCACCGTCCCGGTCCATCTTCATGAATCGCGCTGACCCGCTGTCCGCATCCGGCTGACTTGCCAGAAACTCATCCCGACTCAATGTCCCGTCCCCATTCGTGTCCCTGCGATCAAACATACCATTTCGATCTCGCGCTGCACCAGAACCACCCGCAGCTCCCCCGCCTGTCTTTGATGCCTCCACCCGAATCTGAGGCTTCGCTTCCGGATGCCCCGCCAGCAACTCCCGCAATTGCCGCACCACCTCCGGCTGCTGACCCGCCTGATTTCGAGTCTCCTCGGGGTCGGTCTCGTAATCATACAATTCCAGATCCGCTTCAGCAGCCGGCGCACCTGGTGCCTTCCACTCCACCAACCGATAACGCTCCGTTCGAATCGCCCGGCCCAGCACACTGCCCCGCTCCGGCATCGTCCGCGGATACACATGAATCACGTGCTCCCGATGCGGCCGATCCGGTTCCCGCAGGACTCCCGCAAAACTACGGCCCTCCACCTGCAACGGAACCGTTAACCCCGCCAACTCCGCCAGCGTCGGATACACATCCACCGTTTCCACCAGACTGCGACTCACTTCGCCATGCGGCAAGCCCGGCCCCGAAACCACCAACGGAATCCGCGCGGCCTGCTCATAATTGGTGTGCTTGCACCACATGCCGTGATCCCCCAGATGCCAGCCATGATCTCCCCACAACACCACAATCGTCTTGTCTGCCAAACCCAATCGTTCCAGCTCGTCCAGCACCCGCCCCACCTGCGCATCCATATAACTCATCGCGGCGTAATAACCATGAATCAACGTCCGCTGCTGCTCCTCCGGTAAGACCCCCCGCGCCGGTATCCCCCGGTAATTTCGCAACTCTCCCCCAGCCTGCCCCGCATAACTCGGCGCTCCCTCCGGCGCTGTCTGCCGCTCCGCCACAGCAAAGGACTCCCGCTCATACAGATCCCAGTACTTCTGCGGAGCCACAAAGGGCAAGTGCGGCTTCAGGAATCCCACCGCCAGAAAAAAAGGGGTCCCCCGCTCCTTCGCCCCACGCAGCCGCCGAATCGCCTCCTCCGCCGTCTGACCATCCGCATACTGCGAATCCGCGACCTCCGCGGCCTCCCACGCCGCTCCCTTCGCATCACGTCCCGCCTCTGAATCCGCCGCATTGCGCGCCTCCGCATACGCTGGCACCCGCGCACGCCATGAAGGCACACTCCACGACGCAGGATCATCCACGTTCCCGTGTCCCGTGTGCAGAATCTTTCCCAGGCCCTCCGCCACATACCCCTGCTGGCGGAAATGCTGACTCAGAGTCACCGCGTCCGGAACCGCCACACGAAAATGAGTCCCCAGGTCATAAATCCCCAGCGTCTGCGGACGCAATCCCGTCATCAGCGAATTCCGCGAGGGCGAACACACCGCCTGATTACAAAACGCCCGCTCAAATCGAACCCCTCGCGCTGCCAGTCCGTCAATCGCCGGAGTCCTCGCTTGCTGATCACCATAACAAGCCAGCACCGGCTTCAGGTCGTCGACACAAATCAATAACACATTCGGTCGATCCGCCGCCCCCACACGGACAACAGATCCCAGGACACACATCAACAGCCACACCACACTCAACCTGTACCGCCGCAACATCGACTCACTCCCCCCTCGACACAACGCCAGGACGCGGGCCTTCACACTCCACGAATTCTTGCGTCTCGTCGGTAGTCTGTCACGCAGTCAACCCACATCCAGCACCAGACACTCTTCAGACACCGCCACACACACATGATCCCGGCAACCCGCCGAACCAACACAACACCGCGTTTTTCTCCTCAACACCCTGGCGACCCGGCCAACTCTCCGCTAACCTGATTCCCAGTGCCGTGCTACGTCAGCACCCGACTTCACTCCGCCACCCACCAGCCGGAAAGACCTGACCATGTCACAACCCCCGTTTCGCGGTGTCTGCGCCTCCTCCGTCACCCCCTTCCACCCCGATGGTCAACTCTGGCTCGAACGCCTCAAGCCACACATTGACTGGCTGATCGCCGAACGCGTCGATGCCATCTCGCCCCTTGGCAGCTCCGGCGAATTTCCGGCACTCGAATGCGAAGATCGTAAACGAGTCCTCGCGGCCGCCCTTGAAGCCGTTGACGGTCGAGTCCCCGTGGTGGCCGGAACGCACGACTATTCCACCGCCCGCACCATCGATCTCTCAAAGTTCGCAGCAGCCCACGGCGCCTCCGCTCTGCTGATCGTCCCACCCTATTACATGGCCCCCACACCCGCACAGGTCATGGATCACTATCGCCGCATCGCAGAATCCGTCTCCATTCCCATCATCGTTTACCACAACATCCCCCTGACCTCAGTCGACCTGACAACAGATCACCTGCTGCAACTGTTCTCCGAACAGGCCATCGCTGGTGTCAAAATGTCCAACGCAGAACCCGATCGACAGTGCCAGCTGCTCCAGGCCACCAACGGACAGTTCGCCGTCTACTCCGGGATCGACACCGCCGCCTTCGAAGGACTCTGCCACGGTGCGCATGGCTGGATCTCCGGTATCCCCAGCACCGTTCCCCGCCCCGCACGTCGCCTCTACGAACTGATCGCCATCGAAGGCAATCTGCCGGAAGCCCGGGAACTCTGGAAACTCCTCGCTCCACTCATGAGACTGCAGTTTCAGGCCTACCACTCCCGCGGCGAAGGCGCTCACTGGTTCAGCACCATGAAAGCCGCACTGAACATGATCGGCCCCCCCGTCGGCAATCCTCAGCCACCAATCGCCCCACTCCCACTCTCTCACCGCGACACACTGGCCACGCTGCTCCGCAACCTCGGCTACACCATCAACACCTGACCTACTCCCTACTCCCTACTCCCTACTCCCTACTCCCTACTCCCTACTCCCTACTCCC
>CAIYBH010000025.1 GCA_903924405.1 uncultured Planctomycetaceae bacterium
CCGGGCCCAGTGGTTCCGGCAAAACGACTCTGCTGAACCTGATCGCGGGCATTCTGACAGCCGAGGCTGGTACGCTGCACATTGATGCAACCAACGTCATGGCACTGACTGATGCCGAAAGTCGCCTGTGTCGCCTGAAAACTCTCGGCCAGGTCTTTCAGGATTTTCAATTTCTGGAGTATCTGGATGTCCTGAACAATGTGCTGCTGCCCTGTCGAATTCACCCCCAGGTGAGTCTGACGGCGGAACTGCGAGACCGGGCAAGATCGCTGCTGGTGGCTGTTGGACTTGAGCGATTGATCCGGCGTTCGGTCACACAGCTGTCTCAGGGGGAACGCCAGCGAGTCGCTCTGTGCCGCGCCCTGCTGTTGTCTCCGCGAATCATTCTCGCCGACGAACCCACCGGAAACCTGGATCCGGAAAACTCCATCCGCATGGTTGAACTGTTGATGTCCGAGTCGCAGCGCGGCCAGGCGACTCTGGTGATGGTGACTCACGATCATTCCCTGTTACCCCGATTTGATCGCGTGATCCCGTTCGAACAGTTTCTGCAGCGCGTTCCCGGGATTGTCGGGCAGGGAGCGAACTGATGCAGCATGCACTCTTTCTGGCTGTCCGATCACTCTGGTGGAACCGCGGGCGTTCATTGACCATCGTGTTCAGCATGGCCATCACGTTGTGGCTGCCCATGACCGTGCATCTGGCTCTGCGACAGTTTCAACGGGAAATCGCATCGCGGGCTGCGAACACGCCACTGATTCTTGGTGCGCGTGGAAGCCGAATCGACCTGGCCCTGCACGCCTTGTACTTTGAAGCACAACCTCCGTCGTCCATCACCATGGCTGCTGCAGAGTCCGTGACTGACGATGACCTGGGAACCGCCATCCCGCTGCACAGCCGATTTCGAACGCAGCCTCAGCCCGGAGTGGACGGGGTGCCGATCGTGGGTACGACAACCGAGTACTTTGAATTCAGAAATCTGATTCCAGCGGCCGGTGAACTGCCGACTCTGCTGGGCGACTGCGTTCTCGGCAGCGACTGCGCGCGGCGGCTTGGACTGAACGTCGGTGACCGCTTGCTGTCAGCGCCCCGCAATGCTCTCAATCTGGCCGGCGATTACCCACTGCAGATGACCATCACAGGAATTCTTCAGCCCTCAGATTCTCCGGACGATGCCGCTGTCTTCACCGATATCAGAACGGCATGGGTGATCGAAGGGATCGGACATGGTCATCAGGAACTGAACGAGCAGACAGACCCGGCACTGCTGCTGGATGATGATTCAAAGAACCAGATCACGGCCAACATGGGAGTCCTTCCGTATCTGGAAATCAATGACGAAAACCGGGACTCGTTTCATTTTCATGGCGATGTTGCCACTTTTCCGCTGACTGCAATTCTGGTCGTACCGGCCAGTGAAAAAGCCCGAGTTCAGATTCTGGGACGCTACAGCAGCGATTCCACACTCACGCAGTGCATCCAGCCTCCTGATGTGATTGCCGAACTGCTGTCGATGGTGTTTCGCGTGGAACAACTCGTGCGAGTCTGTTCCATCGTGGCCGTCCTCGTCACCGTGCTGCTGCTGGGCCTGGTTCTGAATCTGTCCCTGAAACTTCGGGCGGCTGAAATGCAGACCATGTTCCGCCTCGGCTGCAGCCGCCTGACGATTGTGCGACTGCAGCTGGCTGAGGTCGGTGTGCTGCTGACCGCGGCAACCGGGCTGGCCCTTGTGGCGGGATCAGTGACTTCAATGATCGCAGCGGACGCGATTCGACAGTTCCTGTTTTAAGCCGGTTTTCAACCGCAGTGGAAGTCTGAGACCCGCAGCACTGTCTGCCGGGCCGGGTAGAATTACTTCGCGGCCGGATCGTTCAGACGCCGCATTTCTTCCTGTAACAGGGACTGCATTTCCTGCAGCGTGCTGGCATGGGCCGGATCCGTCGCCAGATTGGTCTGGTGAGACGCCAGTGTTGATCCCGTCAACGCAATGACCTCGGCCTCGTGATGCTCCGGAAGGAACTCTGCCGGATTATCCCGCAGATTGAACAGCTGAGTCTGGTGCAGATTCAAAGCCGGGGCGTCCCAGGTGATCAGCTTCCAGTCACCTCGACGGACGCAGCGAATCCCGGGCTTGGCTCCCCCGGAGTAGGCACCATACAGGACGTCACGTACCGTTTGCTGACGGCCTTCCAGCACCGCGCGGAAGCTGAGCCCCTGATTTGTTTCCGGAGGCGTGATTCCGGCGAAATCGCACAAAGTCGCCAGGATGTCCAGCAGATAGACGTTGCCTGCAGCCCGTGTGCCAGAAGGAATCCCGGGGCCTGCAACAATCATGGGGACGCGCCATGTGTGCTGATACAGATTCTGTTTGCCCATCAGGCCATGACGACCAATCGCCATCCCATGATCAGCCGTGTAAATGATGTAGGTGTTGTCCAGTTCACCCATCTGCTCCAGACGTGAAATGACTCGACCAATCTGCTGATCAATGTTTTCACTGCAGGCGAATTCCCGCCCGAGTTCATTTCTGAGGCTGGCAACATCACGATTTC
>CAIYBH010000026.1 GCA_903924405.1 uncultured Planctomycetaceae bacterium
AGCCAGAGTGCCTGCGGGGCCACTGTGGTGACGTCACGAGCGGGGGCCGTCACGGCATTGACCGGAAGATCGAATACGTCAAACATCGGAAAGCGGAAGTTTCGACGTTGCAGGACATAAAGTCCGCGCCGCGTGTGTTCCGCTGGATCTGCTGTGACGATCCACGAACCGGGAGGACCTTCTTCAGCGCCCAGCGGTGGCACAACTGGCCGACCGCCCGATTTCAGGTTGAGTGTGCCCGCTACGCTGTGCAGAGAATCCCAGAGTGCTTCTGCTTCGAGTCTGCGGCGATTCATTCTGCGGAGACTGCGATTCTGTGGATCCGCAGCTTCTGCCGCTGCGTCCTGTTCACGACTGTCCATCTGCCAGGTCGAAGAACGCAGAATCAGACGGTGTATCTCCCTGAGACTCCAGCCACGCTGCATAAAGATGTGGGCCAGCCAGTCCAGCAGTTCCGGATGCGTGGGGCGTTCTCCCATCTGTCCGAAGTCATTCAGGCTGCCCACGATGCCGCGTCCGAAGTGACCGTGCCAGATACGATTGACCATAACTCGGGCCGTCAGGGGGTGCTGCGGGCTGGTCAGCCAGTGAGCGAGTGCAGCGCGGTTGCGAATTCGTCCGGGGAGCGGAGTGTTCCACTGACTGGCCACGCGCAGGGCTTCAGGGATCGCAGGGGCGACCACCTGCCGCGGACGCGAAAGCTCCCCACGGTTCAGCAGATGCACCGGAGTCACCAGTTCTGGTCGTTCATGACCCAGTCCACTGACTGTGGGAAGTTCCATTAACCCCACAAAAGGTACACCCAACGCGGTATTCTCGGGCAGGGCCAGTACGTTTTCGACGATGGCGGTCAGCAGATTTCGACGTTCGTGCTGTTCTTCAGATGTGAGCGGCCGACCGGCTTTCTGTGCGTCAAACAGGCGAACGGCCCGGCGTGCTTCTTCCACCGCGATGATTCGCGGATAGTGCTGTTTGAAGTCCGCAATTCCCATTGCATCAACAATCGGATACTCCAGCTCACGACTATCCGCGAAGATCGCCTGCAGGCCGTAATAGTCCTGCTGGGAAATCGGATCGAACTTATGGTCATGGCAGCGGGCACAGCTGAAGGTCAGTCCCAGAAACGCAGCTCCGGTTGTATCAACCCAGTCCGACAGCGTCTCGTAGCGGATCTTTCTGCCATCCATGTTGGATTCGTGCACCTGCGGTCCCAGTGTGTACAACCCGGTGCCGGTCAGCGCTTCGAGGTGCCGGAGTTTTTCGGGGGCAATGGTGTAGTTGCCCTGCAGAGTCAGGTCGTCCGGCCAGAGTTCATCACCAGCGATCTGTTCCTGCACAAACACATCGAAGGGTTTATCGCTATTGAAGGACTGCACGACGTAGTCGCGATAACGCCACGCATTTCGATAGTAAATGTCCGTCTCAAATCCGCCGCTGTCGGCGTAGCGGGCGACATCCAGCCAGTGACGTCCCCAGCGTTCACCGTATTGAGGCGACTGCAGCAGTTGATCAATCAGTCGCTCCCATGCAGCCTGTGATGAATCCTGTTCAAAGGCGGCAATCTGCTCCGGGGCAGGAGGCAGTCCGAGCAGGTCGTAGCAAACACGACGGACCAGTGTTCGGGCGTCAGCACGCGGAGCCGGTTGAAGTCCCTGAGCATCCAGGTGAGCGAGTACAAACGCATCGACGGGCGTCCGCACCCAGTCCGGCTGACTCACCTGCGGTATCGCTGGCTCTCGAATGGGCTGGAAGGACCAGAATGTCCGGGGATCGGCACGCGTCCGGGCAGGTGCGGCGTCCGATACCTCGCGTGGATCAATGGCGCCGTCCCGGATCCACTGATCCAGTGCGGCAATTTCCGTATCACTGAGCCGCTGCTGTGGCATGGCGAGGTCCGGATCGGAATGCCGGACGGCCTGCATCAGCAGAGATTCGTCGGGACGCCCCGGGACCACAGCAGGACCTCGATCGCCACCCTTTTTCCAGCCCTGCCGCGTATCAAGGCGCAGGCCGGATTCCTGGCGGTTCGCCCCGTGACATTCCACGCAGTGTGTCAGCAGCAGTGGTCGAATGCTGACTTCGAAGTGATGAAGCTGTGGGGGAAGATCCTGAGCAACGACTGGATTGGGGCTTTCCCCGAGCAGGGGGAGTACCAGCAGCAGCCAGAACCTGCGGTGGAGCCGTGTGGTGGCGTGAACGACTGCGGTGGCCGTGTTTTGCAGATGCCTGAGCACAGCGAGTCATCCTTTTTTCTCGGCCAGACGTCGCTGGCGCTGCCAGGCTGCAAGCGCCCGCTTGTTGAAGTCACCATTTGTCAGGTGCGATTCCCAGTCTGCTCGCGCCTTGCTGAGTCGCCCGCTGAACAGGCTGTTGAGCAGCAGACGATGGGCGAAGGCGACAAATCGCAGATCGGCCAGTTGCGAATTACCGACCCGATGATAGTCCCGCATGCGGCCGTAAATTCCCTGCCAGACCGGCAGCATGTCCTCGAGCCCGGCGACGATCAGCAGCTGCTGATGGAATGCCATATCGTGATCAAGGACTTCCTGAGCGTTCTGGTCTTCTCCGGCGCGTTCCATCCGTCGGATGATGACCTGCCAGGCATGACGATGAGCTTCGTTGAGTTTTTCGGCTGCCTGCGTCAGCGCGTAAAGTTCAAGCTGGCAGCGAAGCGGAGTCAGCAGGCCCTGAACATGCTCAGTCAGCGCCGCTGCGACAACCATTCCGCGATTGGGTTTGGCGTTCAGCAGACCTTCGAGCGCCAGTTTCTGAAGTGCTTTCCGAACAGGATGCCGGCTGACACCGAACCGTGCTGCCAACTCTTCTTCACGCATTGCACTTCCGGAAAAGTGGGTGCCTGCCAGCAGTTCGCTGCGGAGCAGATCGCATACCTGGTCGGCAATCGTCCTGACAGGTGTTTCCAGAGTGGCCGTCATTAGGCAATCTTCCTGCAGAATTCACTAAGTCGCACTGTCTGCTGTGACAACAGCAGTCCGCATGCTGCGAGTCTATCCGGGCTGGAGCCTGTGCACAAATGGATTTTGTCCACAAAAATGTCGATTGGATACAATCGACATGTCGCTGACAGAGGCTACAGGCTGGTCAGGGCCCTCGATTGCCGCCTGAGTTCTCCCGTGGCGAGGAGTACCATGCTGTCGTCCAGAGGTGACCGGCTGCTCCGGAGCCTCTCAGGGACTTTGAATTGCAGAACGCGGTCCGGCAATCCCGGCAGAGAGGACGCGGATTGTTCGTAAGTCGCGGCCTGTCAGTCCTGCTGACGATCAGGTTCTTTCCCGATTAAATCCTGAGCCAGTCAGCGCCACAGGCCGGGACCAATAAGCACCGTCAGCGGTCTCCGCGACAGAACGCTGTTGGTCCATTGATGCGAGTCCTGATTCGAGTGAAGGCGAATCTTCTTATCCGGTGCGTCAGGTCAGGATGTCGCGGATAATGTGACCATGCACATCCGTCAGTCGATAGTCGCGGCCACCGTGACGCCACGTCAGTCGTTCGTGATCGATTCCCATCAGGTGCAGAATCGTGGCGTGAAAATCATGGACATGCACGGGTTGTTCCACAGCCCGGATGCCATGTTCGTCCGTGGCGCCATGGACATGACCGCGCCGCACGCCGGCTCCGGCCAGCCATGAGGTGAAGGCCCAGTTGTGATGTTCCCGCCCAGGCGCATCAGCCGTATTGTTGAAGGGAGTCCGACCGAATTCCGAGGTCCAGACGACAAGCACGTCATCCAGCATGCCACGCTGCTTCAGGTCCTGGAGCAATCCGGCGATCGGCTGGTCAACCTGCGGTGCCAGTTGCCCATGATCGGCCATGTTGCCGTGCGAATCCCAGTTCCCACTGGATCCCGTATGAATCAGCTCCACAAACCGGACTCCGCGCTCCACAAGTCTGCGGGCGGCGAGGCATTGCCAGCCAAACCCGTCTTTCGTGTCCCGCGTCATGCCGTAAAGCTGCAGAGTGTCCTCGGATTCTTCGGCCATATTCAACGCCTCCGGCATCTCACTCTGCATCCCGAACGCCGTCTCAAAGGCTCTGATGCGAGTGGCCAGCTGCGTGTCGTCAGTACGAGTTTCCTGATGCGTTGCGTTCAGCATCTGCAAGGTGGAAAGTTCCAGCTGCTGGCGACGGGACGAAGAGACTCGACGAGCAAGATTGGCCACGGGCTCCGGTCCGGGAAACACGCGGGTCCCCTGATGCGCACCGGGAAGGAAGTCCGAGGCCCAGACCTGGGTGCCGGCGTAAGGCATCTGAGGGGCCAACACCAGAAATGACGGCAGATTCTGATTCAGCGTTCCCAGGCCGTAGCTGAGCCAGGCGCCAATACTGGGACGGGCAAATGCGAATGAACCCGTGTGCATTCCAAGCGTGGCGTTGTAGTGATTTGAATGGCTGGTATGCATCGACCGTATGAAGGTGATGTCATCGGCCTGCTTCGCAATCGACGGAAACAAATCACTCAGCTCAATACCACTCTGACCACGCGGTTTGAACTGCCAGCCCGGACGTTTCAGGAAGATCTTTTCATAGCCCGGTCGGTTGCGAGTCTCCGGGTGATCGAACACCACTTCTTTACCATGATCCGCAAATAACGCTGGCTTATAGTCGAACGAATCCACGTGCGACACACCGCCGCTCATGAACAGAAAGATCACAGACTTCGCCTTCGCCGGAAAGTGGGCTGACTTCGGGGCGACTGGATTGGTAGAGTCCTCTGCCAGGAGTTCACTGAGCAGTCCCGGCATCAGCAGAGATCCGGCCACGGCGGATTGCAGAATGTGACGGCGATTAACTGACATTGGTTCGATGTCCTGCAGGGGCGATGTGTCGGATGACACTTTCGTGGGGTGGGAAAGACGGTGGATACAACAGGCCACGCGGACGCGTGATCATGGACGCCGGGGGGCAGTCCACTGCATCACAGGGCGTTTCAATCCGGATACAGAAATTCATTCGAAGACATCAGCAGGCGGGCGGCAGCGGCCCAGACTGCCGCTGTCTGTTCAGCAGCAGCCGGCAAGTCCTGCACAGCAATCTGATACTCGTCGAGAAACCCCTTGATGGTCTGGCGCTCTGAAGGTGTCGGAGACCGCTGCAGGAGTGTTCGGAACAGATCGGTGAGTCGGCTCACTTCGTCAGGATTCTGCAGAAGCTTCTGCGCCAGGACGACTGATCGGCCATGAAAGAACTCATCATTCATGAAGTACAGAGACTGAGTGGGAACGGTCGTTACCTGACGCACCGGCGTTGTGGCATTCGGATCTGCACCATCGAACAGGCCAAGGAAAGGGTGGCGGCGATTTCTCAGTGTCAGTAGATAAATGCTGCGCTTATTGGTTTCGGGTACCCCGGAAAACGGCACATGCTGCGAAAAGCTCCATGTGCTGGAAGGGGGAATCGGGTGCGGACCTCCCGGGGTCGTGTCGAGTTCGCCGCTGGCAAGAAGCAGGCTGTCCCGAAGTTCTTCAGCGCTAAGCCGTCGTCGATCAAATCGCCAGTATATCTGGTTCGAAGGATCAACATCCCGTGACCTCGCTGCATCTGCCTGATCCATTATTGACGAGGCCTGGCGCCAGGTTGCGGAGTGCAGGATCAGACGGTGCATCGCCTTCACACTCCAACCCGTTTCCTGAAATCTGAGAGCCAGCCAGTCCAGCAATTCCGGATGTGTGGGCTGTTGTCCGCGGGTTCCGAAATCATTGGGTGTGGAGACCAGACCTTTACCGAAATGCTTCTGCCAGATTCTGTTCACAATCACCCTTGCGACAAGCGGATTGGCTGGATTCGTCAGCCACTCCGCAAGTTGCCGACGGCCGCTGCCGGCGTCTTCCGGTACGGGGTGTCCGCCGAGGATCTCCAGCCAGCGTCGCTGGATTTCATCACCCGGCTTTTCCGGGTCTCCGCGAAGGTGCATCCGTACGTTCCCCGCATTCCCCTCGGTCACTCCGTAGGCCATCTCCCGAGCTGGTGCCCGGGCAAGCAGTTGTTCACGCTGTGTCAGCAGTGGCTGCCGCTGTTTGCTGAAGCCCGCCAGTTGCTGAACGGCGATCGAAAGGTTGCTGGTGTGGCGTTCCAGTCGCCAGCGGACCCCATTCGGGCCACCGGGATGAGCATCAATCACGCGACCACGAATCTGAACCTGACCATCGAAGGGGCTGATCCACGCCACGGCCACCGGGCCGTCCTGAGCAGGATGCACGAACACGCTTTTCGGGGGCAGAGGAGTCCAGAGATTCAGTGACTGTTCGGTGGCATTGACGAAGACAGATGGATTGTCGCCGGTTCGCCAGACCAGCAGCCCCGTCGTTCCTGATGAATTCCGTACGGAATCTGTGAGCAGACTGGGGCCGCCACGAGCATCAAGGAACAGCCATGTGGCTGGGTTTCCGTAGCGATCACTGTGCGGGTTTGCGGCCAGAAAGTCAGTGATCACATCGTCTGTCAGTTGCCAGCTTCGTTGCTGTCCGGCGACTTCCGTGATCTGCCACTCAATCTGTGTCGTGTCCGCTCCGTAGTTGTTGTCCGGGTCGATGATGAGTTGCAGCATTTGTCCGGAACTGATCGTGATCGGGCTGAGTGGATCGCCTGCGGCATCGTTCATCGCGGCATTACCGCCGTCAGCAACAATTCCCTCAGCCAGCAGTTCCGTGGCCGCTGCCGCCGTATCCCGGAAAGCTGCCACCGCGGACATTTGACTATCCTGCAACGACTTCAGTTCCGCATCCAGTGCGGACAGTTGCTGGTCAAAGGGTTGCACGACTTTTTCCCATGCGTCCGGAGGAAGCAGAGGAATCAGATCCCGCGGTTGTTGTTTGGCTTCGCACCCCGGGAAGGCAAAACGCGTACTGTTCAGAATACCATAAAGCGCATAGTAGTCGTGTGCTGTGATGGGATCGAACTTGTGATCATGACATCGTGCACAGGCAACAGAGAGTCCCAGAAATGCCTGCCCCATCGTGTCGATTGCATCTTCAAAGGTGAGATGCATGAATTTGTCACTGTCGTGGTCAAAGCGACGAGCGATTGCGAGAAACCCTGTGCCGGTGACTCCGGCAGCATATTCTTCGGCAGAGCCTTCGGCATGGATCAGATCGCCGGCAATCTGATCGCGAACAAATTGATCATAGGGCAGATCATTGTTGAATGCGGAAATCACCCAGTTGCGATAACGCCACGCATCGGGAATCGGATGGTCGGTGTTTTCGCCGGCTGTGTCAGCATACCTCACCACATCCAGCCAGTGCCGTCCCCAGTGTTCGCCATAGCGAGGTGACTGCAATAGTCGTTCGACCAGGTTCTGCCATGCGTTTGAAGACTGATCAGCCAGAAAAGCGTCCACTTCGTCTGCCGTCGGGGGTAATCCTGTCAGATCAAAAGTCACACGGCGGATGAGAGTCCGGCGGTCGGCTTCCGGAGCAGGCTTCAGCCCGGCAGCGGCCAGTTTCTGAAGAATAAAGCGATCAATGTCATTGCCGCCCCCGGAAATCTCCGGGACAGCGATGGCTTTCGGTGGCTGGAAGGACCACCAGTTGCGAATCTGTGATTCCGTCAGGCCTCCACGGCGAGCCATTTCTGTGCGTGGGTCAAAAGCTCCCTGCTGAACCCACTGCGTCAGCAACGCGATTTCTGCGTCCCTGAGTTTCCCTCCGGAATCCGCCGGGGGCATCTGAGGACCATCGTCGTGGTAGAGAACGGCGCGAATCAACAGGCTGCGTTCGACATCACCCGGGACAATGGCGGGCCCGGAGTCTCCACCTTTCTGCCAACCGGATTTTGTGTCAAGGGCCAGGCCACCCTGCGTCTTGCCAGTGGCTGCCGAGTGACATCCGAGGCAGCGTTCTGCCAGCAGGGGACGAATGGAAGTCTCAAAAAACCGTTCATCTGCTGACGCGGATTGCATGAGCAGAAGCAGGACGGCCAGACGACGCACGGTGCTTGTGATGCGGCACATCCTGTTCATTCCTTTTACGGCTGTTTTCATCGCACACCACCTTCCGGGCGAGTTGACCTGAGCCATGCTTGCCATGGTTCCAGATGTTCGAGAGCGCAGCGGCCGGCAATATCCGGATCCCGCGAGGCGATTCCCTGCAGACATGCCTGGTGAGCCTGCAGCGAAACGTCTCGGACACTGGAAATGACGACACTGATCTCACGCTGCAGAATGGCCGTAAACAATTGCACCTGACTACGCATGGTCTGCCACAGATGCAACAGCCGCGATTGACGGCTGATCTGCATGATCTGGTGGTGAAATTCCAGATCCAGTAAGGTCACCTTGTGCAGTGACCTTGCACGTTCCATCAGTCTGATGTTGTTCTGCAGTGATTTGAGATCGGCCGAGGTGTGTTGAAGTGCTGCAAGGCGAAAGGACGTCGTTTCCAGCATCAGGCGAATGCCATAGATTTCATGAAAGTCAGTATTCGTCAGCGTACGAACACGGCACCGCCCATTGCTTTCACTGACCAGCAGACCGTCCTGCTCAAGGACCAGCAACGCTTCCCGAACGGGGACGCGACTGACATTCAACCGGCGTGACGTGGGGATCTCAGCCACCATGGCGCCCTGACTCAGGCGTCCGGAAATGATGTCCCTGCGAATTCGCTCAGCCACCTGTTCTGCAAGCTTCGGGCGACGACGTTCCGTGCGAGTGGTGGAAATCACCTTCGCGGGTGTTTGGGGAGTTGGGCTGATTTGAATTGTGCTCATGCATCCAGTTTAAGTGGCCTGCAACTGCGTTGCAACAAGACAGTCTGCAAATTGTATACAGTTATCAGTGAATTGTATACAGTTTTACCACTTGGCATTGTTGCCGGGATTCAGCGCGGGAGTGCCCGGCGATTGAAACGAGGACTGAACATCGCGGCTAATGAGATTCTGCTGAGTTTTCCTGCTCTCGCAATGGCGTTTGATGCTGGAACTGGCCTTTGCCAATCCGCGTCTGGTCGTTGATACCTGTACACCATGAGACGCCTGCGAGTCAGGTTGGAGGGCGTTCGGGGCACCAGTGGGCCTCGTGGGTCCGAATTTTCGCAGTGATGTTTTTCCGCATCATCGACGTGGCCAACAAATGGCGTTCGGATTGACCAGGGGACACACCACGGCCTGAAACTGGGTCGAAAAATGGATGGGTGGCACCCGACGGGCACCCGACGCCCGGGAGTGCTTTGTGGCTTTTCGGCAACATTGAGCTCGGCTGCCGTTGCCTGCCCGGGGACACACCATCGAGCTCGAAACCGGGGGGCGACCAACAGATGGGTGGCACCCGACGTGTGGGAGTGCTTTGGTGCTTTTAGGCAACGGTGAGTTCTGCTTCCGTTTGCTGCTTGGGGACACACCATCCGGGTCTCTGGGGACACACCATTGGGCTTGAAACCAGGGCGAAAAATGGATGGGTGGCACCTGACGCCCGAGAGTGCATTGTGGCTTTTCGGCAACATTGAGTTCGGCTGCCCGTTGGCTGCTCGGAGACACACCATCCGGGTCTCTGGGGACACACCATTGGGCTTGAAACCAGGGCGAAAAATGGATGGGTGGCACCTGACGCGCCATCGGGCTCGAAAACGGGGGCGACCAACAGATGGGTGGCACCTGACGCGCACCAAAAATGGATGGGTGGCACCTGACGCCCGAGAGTGCTTTGTGGCTTTTCGGCAACATTGAGTTCGGCTGTCGTGGGCTGCTCGGGGACACACCATGCGGGTCTTTGGGGACACACCATCGGGCTCGAAAACGGGGGTGACCGACAGATGGGTGGCACCGGGAAACGGTGGCACCGGGAAACGCACATCATCGACGTTAGCAACGGATGGCGTTTGGATCGACCAGGGGACACACCACGGGGCTTGAAACTGGGCACCAAAAACAGATGGGTGGCACCCAGAAAGCACCGCACCCAGAAAGCACCCGGAAAAGACCGGCTCGTGGTGTGTCCCCGGAGTCGACAATCCACTGTCCGGGACACAGCATTGCCGCGAAAAAACGGCAGGCTGAATGGCGGGGCTCTGCAGCGGGGCGCAGGGGACTTCAGGCGGTCTCTTGATCTGCAGTGGCTTTACGGAGCCGGGATTTGAACGGTGTCCGGGGAGGATTTCCGTCCGGAATGGAGGAGGTGCTTCTCCAGGAGTGTTGATTTTTCGCATCATCTGTCGCCAGCCGTGGGAATCCTCAAATCCGAGTCGTGCGAGTCGCGCGGCGGGGAAAGCGGGGGGGCGGGTGAGAAATTCCCTGATCAGACGTCTCTTTCGGTTTGGTGTGTGCTATACAGGCAGACTGAGGGCGGCGGGATGACTGAGCTTTGTCGCATTTCCGCCGGCGTCCGCCACCGCTGAATGGTTCGCGGATTGCCAAACTGCCGACCAGACGTTTTGCGACCAGACTTATTGAATTGTCAACAGCATCAGGGACCCGGAAATCATGTGGATTCGCGACGCATGGAATTTTTGCTGCTCTGTTTCCCGACCCTTCAGCCTCGGACGACGTCACAACTCGCGAGCGACGGCGTTTGAGCGACTGGAGTCTCGGCTGTTGCTGGCTGGCAACGTGCTGGTGTCACTCACTGAATCCCGCCTGGAGATCACGGGGGACGATCAGTCCAATGACCTGGAGCTGGTGGCTTCCCCGGGGGCACTCTCGCTGAAGGGGCGTCTCGGGACGACGATTAACGGCACGGATGCTCCGTTTGTGGTCAGCGCCAGCTCCACAACGCTGGATCGGGACCTGATCGTTCGGTTGCTCGGAGGCAGCGATGTTTTCAGCGTGGGTACGGATGTGACGATACGCGGACCGGTTTCCGTGTCTCTGGGGGCAGGGGATGATCAGTTCAATCTGACCGGTGCCAATCTGGTCGAGCGTCTGCGTGTGGATACCGGAGCGGGTGTGGATTCCGTCAGTCTGAATCGGCTGGTTGCGGAAGAGGATGTGATCGTGAACTCCTCTGATTCCCTCCTCATGGCGATTTCCGAGAGTACTCTGCGTCAGTCATTGGCAGTATCGAGTGGTGCGGCTGCCGACACGATTGTGCTGAACACGACGGCCGTGACCGGCGGCGTTTCGCTGCGGACGGGGCGTGGCGACGACAATGTTCTCCTGAAGAGCAGCACGCTGCGCAGTTCACTCTACGTCGACGCTGGTGCAGGGCGTGATGTGGCCTGGCTTGATGGAACAACTGTCGGTGGACGGACGTCGCTCTGGATGCGGCAGGGGGATGACAGTGTCAGGATTCAGGGAAGTACTGTGCTGTCCCGATCGCTGGTGGTGGGGGCGTTGCTGGGCGCTGATCAACTGGAAATCGCGACCACTGCTGATGTCGGATCGATGCGAAAATATGGTAAACCAGGTTCGACGATCGACACGACGCAGAAGGAGCGAATCGAGGGGACTCCAGAGGGCGCGTTGGCGCGTGCCACGTCACTGGTGAATGCTGCCACGCCGCGATTGACCGTCGACATCACACCCCCAGAGGCTGCAGAGAATTCAACGACCTCGCCATTTACTGTTTCGCGCAGTGGATCAACGGTCCAGGCTGTGACAGTCCAGCTGTCCGGGAGTGTGGCTGGTCGCGTGACCGTGCCGGCACAGATCGTGATTCCTGCGGGAAGTTCAACAGTCAGCGGCGTTCTGCAATTGCTGGATAACGACGTTGCTGATGGTGCAGGCCAGGTGCAGATCAATGCAACGGGTGCCGGTTATTTGTCCGGCAATGATACATTTTCCATCACGGACAACGAGGTCGCGGGACTGAATCTGACCAGTACGTCTGCCACCGTTCCTGAGACGGCATCGGCGGGCCAGCAGGTCACCGTGTCCAGAAATACGGTCGACCTGACTCAGACGCTGACGGTTGCCCTGTCAAGTTCTGATAGTCGACTGAGCGTGCCAGCTTCCGTTTCAATTCCAGCGGGGGCAACTTCAGTGACGTTTGTTGCCACGCCGGTCAGCGATCCGCTGGTGAACGCCGCAACGCCGATTGTGATCACGGCCACAGCGACCGGACTGGTCTCTGACACTCTGGAATTGACAGTGACGGACACGACGGTCCCGGCACTGACGCTGGTACCCGCATCGTCGACAGTCTCAGAAAACGCGGCTTCCGGAATCACAGCCACGGTTTCAAGAAATACGGCAGACAGATCTCAGCCACTGACCGTACTGCTGGTCAGCAATTCAGAACGCGTAACAGTGCCATCTTCGATTGTGATCCCGGCGGGGCAGGGCAGTGTTGAATTGACGATTTCGCCGGTTGACAATCTGGCACTGGATGGCCCTGTGACGGCACAACTGACAGCGTCGGCTGCAGGATTCACTGCCGGTCTTGCAGCACTGACCGTGACGGACAATGAGACGGGAGTGCTGAGCCTGGGAAGCGTGGGGACGTCGCTGAATGAAAATTCTGCTGGTGGGTCTGTGATCACGATCACACGCGACGAAGCCAGTCTGGCAGAAGCTCTGACGGTTGTCCTGAATGCGGATTCCGGCGCACTGACAGTTCCCGCAGCGGTGACGATTCCTGCTGGTGCGAACTCGGCTACCTTCACTGTGATTCCCCTTGATGACACGCTGGTCTCCGGCAGTCGAGTGGTCACGATTTCGGCGGCAGCCTCAGGGTATGCGAGTGGTACGCTGTTGATGACTGTGGTGGAAGACGAGACTTCAGCGTTGCAGCTTTCACCGGCAACTCGATCACTGATCGAAGGGGCGGGCGGTACGGCGGTGTTTACGGTCTCCCGCAATACGGCCGACGTTTCCGCGTCGCTGGTTGTTTCCGTGGCCACGACTTCAGCGCGGATCAACGTCCCACCAACGGTAACAATTCCCGCCGGACAGTCGCAGGTTGATTTCTCGGTGACTGCGGTCGATGATGCTGTCGCGGGTTTGTTGGGTTCCGTGACCTTCCAGGTTTCCGCCGACGGTTTTTCCGGTGCGGGTGCGACCGTGAATCTGACAGACAATGACTTGCTGGCACTGTCGATTGATCCAACCAGTTCGACAGTCAGTGAGTCGATCGGTCAGTTGCCAGCCGTACTTGATCTTGGGCGTATTGCGGATAGTGATGTTGTTGTCAGTTTCAGTTATTCCGCACCGGATCTGCTGACGGGACCGGCCACAGTGACCGTTCCCGCGGGTCAGCAAACTGTGAATGTGTCGTTGACGGTCATTGCCGGTTCCGTGTCATCGGGACAGCGGACGGGATCGGTGACGGTAACTCTGGGAAGTTCCGGAACCACTGATACAGCTGCGATTATCGTGCAGGATGCCGACAGTTTTGCGCTGACCACCGATGTGTCAGAGAACCTGGTGGTCAATTCCAGTGAGACACTGATTACTCGCAGCAGTGATTTTCGAATATCCGGAGTGACCGCCGCGCAGGCGATTGTAGCTGTGGACAGTGATGGTGACGGGCTGTTCGACGATGCCTCCGGGGCTGCAGATTCGGCGGGTGCCTACAGTGTCACGGTACCGCTGGCGGCTGGAGGTCCGGACCGGGGAGATCATCGTCTGATCATTCGAGCCACCACTCCCACAGGCGTCGCCGATACGGTGCTGAATGTGCACTACGCGACTGGAACGGTGATTCGTTTCCAGACATCGGCCGGGACCTTTGACGCGGAGTTGCTGGACTCGGAGGCACCGGTGACCGTGGCAAATTTCCGGAGTTACCAGTCGTCCCCGGTTTATGACAATCTGATTGTGCATCGCAGTGTGGCAGATTTTGTGATCCAGGGCGGTGGTTTCACGCTGAGTGATGAGCAGATCAGCCCAGTACAGACCAGCCCGCCGATCGCGAATGAGTTTCTGGCGGCGAATTCGAATGTTCGTGGAACTCTGGCGATGGCGATGGTCGCCGGAAACATCAACAGTGGCAGCAGCCAGTGGTTTATCAATGTGAAGGACAATACGTTCCTCGATGCCGGAAAATACACCGTCTTTGGCCGGGTTCTGGGCGCCGGCATGGTTGTCGTGGACAGCATTAACAATCTGAACACGTACGACATGAGCGGGATTTACGGGATTTCGGCGTTGAACGAAGTCCCGCTGACGAAATCGCCGCCCCCGGGAACTCAGTTGACCGGCACTGTGACGGTGCAGGTTGGCAGCTCGACAATGACCGGGGCGGGAACCGCGTTTCTGACGCAGCTGACCCCGGGGGCAGCCATCTGGATCAATGGGGAGGTCTATCGGGTCCAGAGTATTGCATCCAATACGTCTGCGGTTCTGGCGGACGTGGTGGTGGCGACGGAAACGAACAGCTCTGCATGGAAGGATTTTCTGCCGAGCGACGCGGACTTTGTGGTCTTCGGCAGCATTGAAGAGTTGCTGCCGCTGTTGCCGTAAACTGCGGACGACTCGTTCTTCCGCAGCGGCTGGAAATCCGGGGTTTTGGCTCCGTATTTTTCGCGAGAGGGTGCTGTTTTGCGATCGTGCGAAGCCAGCAGCCAGGACTCTGACCGCAGAGTTCCGATCATACGCCAAAATCCATCGGAAAGACTCATTGACATATCGGGATGTTCCGATATCTTGGTCAGTGGAGGTGCGGCATGGCGAATGTGAAGTTGAAACTGACGGAGCTGGATGCTTTGGGGCAGGCGGCCGAATGTCTGCGGGTTCTTGCGCATCCTCATCGTTTACGTATGGTGCAGATGCTGCTGCAGGGCAATTATACGGTGGGTGAGTTGGCTGAGGCGTGTGGGATTCCCAGTCCGATGGCGTCGGAGCATTTGCGATTGATGCAGCGGTGTGGTTTTCTCTCCAGTGAAAAGGACGGTCGATCGGTCTATTATCAGGTTGTGGAGCCGCACCTGAAGAACATTCTGGGCTGCATTGAAGGTCGATTTGGTGTGAGTGTTGTGTCGATGTGACGGCATCAGGTGTCGGATTGGTAATTGGGGTTGTCAGCTGAATCGGAGACTACCGGTCTCCGTTTTATTTGGTCTTAAATGTCGTAGTGTGGCGATGTGTCGATAGATTGAAGTCTGCTTTTCGGGGAGCTGTGATCATGAGTATTGCGACAATTTCGGTTCGGGATCTGAATGAGCGTGTGCGGGCGGGTGAGCGGGTTGAGTTGATTGATGTGCGGACTCCGGCAGAGTTTCGTGAAGTGCATGTCACGTTTGCCAGCAATGTTCCCCTCGAGACGTTTGATGCCGGCGCGGTGCTGTCGAGGCACTCCGGAACGAATCCGCTGTATGTGATCTGTCGATCGGGCAGTCGTGGAAAGCAGGCCTGTGAAAAGCTGCAGGCCGCTGGCTGTGCTCATGTGGTGAATGTCGAGGGAGGAACTCTGGCCTGGGATCAGGCGGGATTTTCCGTAGTGCGCGGCAGGAAGACGATTTCGCTGGAGCGTCAGGTGCGTATTGCTGCAGGACTACTGGTGCTTGCCGGAGGATTGATGGGCATGTTTGTGCATCCGTATTGTGCGGGGCTGGCGGCCTTCGTTGGTGCGGGACTGGTGTTTGCTGGTGTCACCGATACCTGTGGCATGGCGATGGTGCTGGCGCGGATGCCGTGGAATCAGGTCGATACGTCGGCCGGGGCATGCCGAACACCGGCATAGTGGAGATTTAGTGTCAGTCTGTGCGAGTGGTTCCGAGCCGCGTGGGTTCTGTTGTGCTGGAATGCTGAAGGTTGCGGACGGTTGGGTGGTTATGGCCTGTGTGATGCCGTTTCTGCATAGTCATCATGCAGGAGGCCTGCACTGCGGTTGCAGCAGATGTCTGGAATAGATGGAGTTCAACATGTATCTGAAACAGTATTATCTGGGTTGTCTGGCGCATGCGTCATATCTGATTGCTGATGATCGGACAAAGACAGCGGTGGTGGTTGACCCGCAGCGGGACATTGAGCAGTATCTGCAGGACGCGCAGGCAGGTGGATACAGCATCCGTTATGTGTTTCTGACGCACTTTCATGCGGATTTTCTGGCTGGTCATATTGAATTGCGGAATCGCGCTGGTGCGCAGATTTGTCTGGGCCAGCGAGCTCAGGCGGAATTCGAACACAGGGCACTCCGTGATGGGGAGGTCATTGAATTCGGTGAGGTCAGGATCCGGATTCTTGAGACACCGGGGCATACACCGGAGGGAATTTCGCTGTTGGTGTTCGACCGAATCAGCAGTGAGACGGTGCCGCATGCTGTTTTGACGGGGGACACGCTGTTTATCGGAGACGTGGGTCGACCGGACCTGCTGGCTTCGATTGGTGTGACGGCGGATGAGCTGGCTGCGATGCTGTATGAATCTGTGGGGCGATTGCGGCAATTACCCGATTCGACTCTGGTTTATCCAGCGCACGGTGCCGGTTCGTTGTGTGGGAAGTCTCTGAGTAAAGAGACGGTGTCCACGATTGGTGAGCAGAAGAAGGCTAACTATGCCCTGCAGCCGATGCCGTTTGAGCAGTTCAGAGAACTGGTTACGAGCGAGCAGCCGGAGGCGCCGGGCTACTTTGTTTATGATGCGACCCGGAATCGTCAGGAGCGTCCTGATCTGGATCGGACGATGCAGTCCTCGCTGCAGGGGCTGAGTGTGGCGGACGTGCTGCGTCTGCAGCAGTCCGGAGCGCAGATTCTGGATGTTCGTGAGTCGATCGACTTTGAGGGAGCGTCGCTGCAGGGGGCGTTGAATATCGGGTTGAAAGGCAAGTATGCGACCTGGGCTGGATCTCTGTTGAATCACGACGCACCCATTGTGGTGATTGGTGATGACAATGAAGAGGAAGCGATCATGCGGCTGGGTCGAATTGGCTTTGACAATGTCGCCGGATACCTGCAGGGTGGTATGTCCGCGCTGGAGCGACATCCGGAGCTCCTGCAGACGATATCGCGTCAGACGGCCGTGGCATTGTCGGAGTCGCGGGGCCAGCAGACGGTGCCATGGATTCTGGACGTGCGATCGGAGAAGGAGTACGCGATTGTGCATCTGGAGGGCAGTCACAACATTCCGCTGACTCATTTGCGTGAGCGACTGGCAGAGATTCCAGTGGACCGTCCGGTGGTGGTGCATTGCGAGGGTGGGTATCGATCGGCGATCGCGGTCAGCGTTTTGCGACAGGGTGGGCGGACTGATGTTTCGGACCTGGTTGGTGGGATCAGGGCATGGATCGCGATGAAATTGCCGACGATTCCGGAAAAGACACTGGTTTGTGGCACGAAAATCTGTGAGGCCGTGGTGTAGCGTGGCCGTTGTGGGCGTGGCGGCGGGTTGCAGGTTCTGAACTGACAGTTCGTGAAGTGTGAGTCAGGGAAGCGGAACGGAAGGCAGTCATGCTTTGGCTGAGTGTTGTATTTGGCGGGATCGTTGGGGTCTCCCTGGGGTTGACTGGCGGAGGCGGGGCAATTTTTGCGGTGCCGATGCTGGTCTATGGACTGGGCCGCCCCGCGCGCGAAGCGGTTGTGGTGTCCCTGGTCGCGGTGGGTGTCACGTCCTTGATTGGATTTCTGCAGAAGTGGCGTCGTGGGGAAGCAGAGCTGCCGACGGGGGGCTTGTTTGCGCTGGCGGGAATGGTGGGGGCACCGTGCGGTACGTGGCTGGCCCGTCAGATTCCTGAGTCCATGCTGATGCTGTTATTTTCGGTGCTGATGTTGAGTATTGCGGGGGTCATGTGGGGGCGTGCTCGTCGGGCATCCAGCAGCACGCAGGTGTGTATTCCCCTTGATCCTGCGACGGCATCGGACAGCTATCGCAGCGATGGTCCCGGTTGTCAGCGTGATGCCTCAGGCAATCTGATTCTGACCAGTCGATGCGCTCGGCTGTTGTTGCTGGCAGGGGTATTTGCAGGAATTCTGTCAGGCATGTTTGGTGTGGGCGGGGGATTTCTGATTGTACCGGCGCTGGTGCTGTTTAGCCGGATGTCCATGTTGCGGGCGGTGGGGACATCGCTGATGGTGATAGCGATCGTCAGTTTTTCGGCGGTGTTCTCGCAGGTGAGTGCAGGGCAGCAGTTCCCCTGGCTGCTGACACTGACGTTTGTCGCTGGCGGTCTGATGGGCTTGTGGGGCGGTCAGCTGGTGGGTCAGCGACTGTCTGCGGCGTTGCTGCAGAAACTTTTTGCGGTTGCCATACTGGGTGTGGGGCTGCTGGTGTTGGCGAGGAACGTGATGTCGGGGTGAAAGAGCATGCTGTCGGGCTACTGTACTTTTTCTAAAATTTGAGGGGACTGCTTTCATGGACGTGGGGATGTGATGGGAGTTCTGTGATGGGAGCGTGCACTGTTTCAGGAGTGATGGGGTTGAGTTAAGATCGGTGTCCGGGAACGTGGATGGGACGGTCTGGTTGTCAGCGAATGAGATGGTGGGGTTTTCTACGGTGAATTGCTGATTTGATTTCAGAGATCAGGAGAGATCACGTGTCGAGACGAGTTCTGTGGTGTGTGTGGCTGGCTGTGTTTGGTGTGGTGGAGCCGGTGGGGGCTCAGGACAAGAGTGTGCGACCGGGCATCAACGATTCGTTTCGCGATCCGGATCCGCAGCAGTTTACCGAGCGTTTTGAGATTGAAAGTCGCGAGGTCTTTGCCAAACGGGAAGCCATTCTGAAAGCGATGTCCTTAAAGCCAACGGACGTTGTCGCGGATATTGGTGCGGGGACAGGGCTATTCACACGGCTGTTCGCCTCAAACCTTGGTCCGGAGGGGCGTGTGATCGCCGTCGATATTGCTCAGAAGTTTCTGGATCACATTGAAGTGACGTGTCGTGAACGTAATCTGCGAAATGTGGAAACGTTGCTGTGTCGGGATGACTCAACGGAACTGCCACCGAATTCGGTGGACGTTGCTTTCATCTGCGACACGTACCACCATTTTGAATTTCCGAACAGGACCATGGTGTCACTGCGGAAAGCAATGAAGCCTGGTGGCCGCGTGATTGTGGTGGATTTCAAACGCATCGAAGGTGAGAGCACGGAATGGACGCTGAGTCATGTGCGTGCGGGACAGGAGGTTTTTGAAAGGGAGATCATTGGGGCTGGGTTTAAGAAACTTGAGGAACTGCGTGATGTATTAACTGAGAATTATTTTCTTGTCTTTAAGGTTGATGAAAGTGCACAGGCTGCCACGGGAGGAATTCTTCAGTATCCCGTCATCGAAGGATTTGGTGGCGTCACAGAGGTTGCGGGTGCGGTCGAAGCGCCGCGTGCTGGTGCGCGTCTGGTGATGGATATTACGGTGAGGGCACAGTCAGCAGCGGAGGTGAGCAAAGGACTTGATCGAGCCGCGCGAGTGCTGAATCTTTACGGTGTGTGCGGCTTGCGGTCGGAGGACATCAGGATCACCGTGGTGCTGCATGGGGAGGCGACGGAGGCGGTATTGACGGATGCCTCATGGCAACAGCGATATCAGGTTGCGGCAAATCCCAACCTGCCATTAATCAGTCTGTTGCAGCGGGCGGGTGTGGAAGTGCTCGTCTGTGGCCAGGCCCTTGGATATCGAGGGATTGATCGATCGGAAGTGGTTCCGCAGGTGCCCGTGGCGATGGCAGCGTTCAGTGTGTTGATGAATCGGCAGGCGGACGGTTATTCATACCTGCCAGTCCATTGATACAGTAGTTGTTTAAGCAAAGCAGGAGGGCTCTGTTGGCACCCGGTCGATCGGGCAGAGTAGTCCTGTCTCACAGGAAGAGTGCGGCAACGCTGATCAATTTCGGCCGTGTGCATGGGCGGTGATTAAGGCAGCGGAGTGGATCGCAGGATTTTGTTCATGGCCTTGCCTTTGGCCAGTTCGTCAATGAGTTTGTCGAGGTAGCGAATCTCACGCATGGTCGATTCTTCGATATGTTCGATCCGGACGCCGCAGATGACGCCCTTGATCAGACTTCGGTGTGGGTTCATTTGCGGGGCTACGGCAAAGAATGTCTCGAAATCTGTTCGCTGATCAAGATGGCTGATGAGTTCTGTGGGACTGTAGCCCGTCAACCAGCAGATGATTTCATCGACTTCTGCCCGAGTGCGTCCCTTTTTTTCGGCCTTTGTCACGTAGTGGGGATACACGCTGGCAACGCTGGTTGTGTAAATGCGGTGTTTGTTCATCGTTGTACCTGTCAGGTTGTGAGGTGGCGGTGAACTGAAGAGCGACAGCGTTCACAGTTGAAAACGCTGAGTGCAGGATCACCGATGATTTCCTGTAGAGAGAGTACCGCGGGAATCGATTGCCTTCGGCCGAAAATCGCGAATGGACCGTGGTGCGGTGCTTGACCACTGGGCCAGCAAGCCTGCCGCACGTGATTCAAGCCAATGTGGCTGAATGTCGCCGGGATAATCGTAGCAGGATGATCGTCTGTGAAAAACGGCATGGTGGCCTTGCGTTCCCTTGCGTTCCCTTGCGTTCCCTTGCGGGTGCCGATCACTTCGTTTGCAGAGTGGCCAGTCGCTGAGGAATCATACCGGCAGCAGCATTGCATAAATGAGGAGACGTAGCTTTGTGGCGTTTTTCTTTGGAGTTTTCCATGTGACCGGGGCTGAGAGTACCTCACCTGTTTTTTTGGGGGGATTCCACGCCGTTTTCGGCGGTTTACGATTGACCTTCTGTCTCTGTTGATGATTGGTATTGCGGGACTTGAGAAAACATCGGTGGCTTCTTCACTGGTCTGGAATTAATCGCATGTGCGACGAGCAGATTGGGCACCCAGGAGAGCCATGCCACTATCGGGTAGGCAACGGCGAAATCGAGACGCAGCACACTTAGCAGAAATGGCAACCACAACCGCAATGTTACCGCTGAACAGCAGGCGCTGTAGCTGTAGACCATCATGCGTTTGTGCTCCTGTCGTTTTCCCTGTCGGATGCTGATGTATGCCTGCAACGTCACGTAGAGCCAAAAAATCCCGAGACTGCCAAAACCGGAGCCAGCAATCCAGCCTGTGGTGGACCGGGGCGCAAGGCAGATCGCCGCCACGCCACTCACGCAGACCATAAAAACGTACACTTTCCCGACACGTCGGTGGATTTCCGGGTGGTGTTGTCGCCACGAATTCACGAACTGTGACCACCCGACCGAGAGAGCCACTCCGCCGGTGATGATGTGCGAGTAGAACGCCAGTCGCCACCATTCATCGCTGACGACAGCCTCGCTCTTCAGCTGAAGAAGGCCGAATTTGCCATCGGTCACCAGATAGGCGAGCGGATAGGCTCCAATGATCAGACAAAGCGCAGCAAGCGGAATCAAAAAAATTGTTTTCATGCGGAGGCTTGCTGTTTTGGAAAACTTGTTGTCTGGTGGATCGGCCGGACTATCTACCGATGGCAACAACACAGTCGGAGACGGAGTTTGATTGCCATTTCATCATCACGATAGCCAGGACGCACAACTATCGCGACCCCTTTTCAAGAGTGTTTCCCGTGGGCCTTGCCGGGAGGCTTGCCAGCAAAGTCATCTATCGACCCTCGACTTGCTTCTGATAGTCACCAAAGGCACGATTGCAAAGTTTCACTGGCTTCCCTCGTGTCAGTAGCATCAAATGCAATCCTGCCTGACGCTGGATCGGGGGTCAGCAGCTCATGCTCTTCAACGACATTTTCGGAGGCAACCGGGGCCTCGGTAAGCAAGGATTCTGCGGCAGTCCGACCACTGAGAGACGCCGCTCGTTCAAGAGTTGCTGCAGTTGCTGAGACACCCATGTTTCGATTCCGGCTGTCTTCAGAAAAGTACCGGAAGGCGATACGATTGACTCTGTTTCGGTCTGAGTTTACAGCATTTGTCCGTAGGTGCCAATTTGCCGCATGGAAGGGGCCTGTCGAGAACAGAACTCGATTCCAGGAATCTCGTCGGTGCGTTCTCTGCCGTTTGGTGACCCGACTGGCAGGATTGGAGGAGCGAGCACCATCAAATCTACGATGTTCATGGCTGCCGGGTGATTTCGGAGCGGCGTCCACTCGTGGGCGAAGCCTGAGTGATCTCTGGAAAAAGCGACGGCGGGCTCATATCTGGTCGCATCTATGCCGGGTTTCGTGACCACGAACGCTGTCATACGCCGGATCGCCTCGAACCTGTGGAGCAACCTGTGAAGCCATGTCAGGTACCTGTTAAGGCGGGGCAGTGTCTCAGGCTGGCCAGATTTCTCCACTTGATACGGGCGAGCAGACAAACGGAACACCAACGGGCGTTTCTGTGTCACGTCATTTGCAGTTCGCCGGGCAACTCATCATGCATCGACCAGCAGAGTTGTCGTTCGTTACTTAGGGTGATTTTGCCGGGGCAGCGGACCTGAAGAAGGCGATGGTGTGGGGAAATTAAAAACGGGCAACCAAAAGATCGCCCGTTTTGATCTCGGAACCGTTCACAACAACACCGGGTTCCGTTTCGTTAGGCGTGTGTTTCAAGGCTTTTGCCGAGCGATCACCTGAGGGACTTTGCTGTCCTGGCCCGATCGCGATTGCATTCCCGAAAATCCCGGGGAGCCTCACCCTGAGTTTGGGAATGAATCCGCCGGATTTACTTCCATCCCTGTTAGTGCAGACGAAAGACCCGCGGGCGACCGTCAGAGATGACGAAACGAGGGCCGTGTCGAATTCGGCGGCGATTTCCGGCTGATTGCCGGGATGTGTTTGTCTGCGGTATTCGCCGATGGGAATTCGGGATGCGCCGTTGCGTTGGAGCAAAACACACCATCTGTCGGCTTGCTGATCAATAAATCGTGGTCAGAGACTGAAGGCAATTGACCACAGCGGGCGCGGGACAGGTTGACTCAGGAACCGCTCTGACCACCGGCTTCGTTGGATGGGATGGTTCGTCAGTCGATGGCGGTTCAGTGCAGGAGGATTTATTCAGAGAGTTTCATGGCAGCCAGAGCTTTGCCCGTTTGTTGAAACACAAGGACGGTGTCGGCATCGCGGAGTTGGCGACCGAGGCGATTCACTGCCTGGAGATACAGTTCTGCGGTCACCGTATCGCCTTTTTTCTTCGCCTCATTTGCTCGGTCCAGGACTATTCCCGCGAACCCCTTCAACTCAACGACGCGATCAATGAACTTTTGTTGAAAGCGATTTTTTTCGTCACGATCGAGTTCCATAAAAGACGCCTCTGACATTCTAAGATCTTCGAGTGCGGTGGATTCGATCCAGTTGTCCGGAGCACTGGAGACGAATTGCTGAACTGCAGTATCAATGTCACCAGTTTTCGCTTGTTGAAGTAGCTCTGCCAGAGCGTCAGCTTTGGACTCAGCCGATGGCGAAGCAGCGGGGGATCCCGGGTTTGACGCAGAAGAATCGGCTACGTTTGGATCTTGGCAGCCCGCACACGCGATCAGTGTCGATGAGAGCATGATTGCGGTCGATCTGCGCAGACGTTGTGAATAACTGAAAAATGGCCGTGGTGTGAGCGCCGTTTTCATCGAACACATGAACACGTGAAATCTCCTGTTCAGCACAGGACATGCGAAAGATGGACCTGACCCCGTTTAGCGATTCGTCGAAACCATCAGGTTGTGAGCAGGAATGCCGAGGCTTCACCGAGGGTGATGAATCCAAGTTTCTCGTATAGTCGCATACCTGCGGGCGTTGCCAGCCAAAGGAAATTGTCTGCTCCGGTTTGTCGCTCGGAAGTGATGGCTGTCTGAAGCAGCTGGGGACCTATTCCCTGACGCTGCGAATCCGGGGAGGTTGCCATACACCAGATGACGGCCGTGGATCCGATTCTGCTGATTCTGAGTGAGCTGACGACGGAATCAGCCTGTTTAGCCACATAAACTCGCAACCCCGGATGCTGTGGAATATTACCTCCGAATGCGGACTCAATCGCCTCGGCGGGGATATCGAAAGCGGCCGCGACAACATGATTTGCCTCCCTGATGTTGCAGTCATTGGCTGCCGGGAGACAGTGAATATGAGAGGCTGCAATTGGGGTTGTTTGGTTGCGTAACTGCATGAGCGGAATGCTGCCCACTGGCTGCAGCCCGGCGGTGTGGCACTCAGGAGTTTCTCCAACCACAAGGCACAGAGAGGGAGTATACTTCTGTCGACAGGTTCCCAGGAAGTGCGTCAGCAACCGGGAGTCCGGGCTGGATCTGCCAAGAACGGCCATATTCAGATCGGGATAAGGCAGAGGCGTCAAAACGGATACGAACGCTTCAGTGAGGATGGCCTCAAAACGCGAGGACTCCTGAAAAAGATGAATCAGAGAGTGTCTGGTAGCCTTCCATGCTGCGTCAACTTTTTCTGCTTCCATGTGATGTCGCACCTGAGCTGTCGAGAAATGTGATTGCAGGCGTTCTGAAACGGGCAGTGTAATCCAAGGGGACATGGTTTTTCCAAACACACATCGACTCCTGGAAAACAACTCTTACCAGTCCCGCAACATACTCAGACCAACGAGATCGTAACAGGGGTATCCGCCACTGAAACGGCGATTCAGAACGGTTTGAAGTGGACTCAGGGCGCGAGCACGAGCACGAGCACGAGGATGGGAATGGGGTTACCGATAGATGGCTGGTCCCGGTTTACCCGGTTTGGGCTGGCCGGCCGGTTTGGCCGCCCTGCACGACGCGTGTTTTGCGATTCAGCCGCGGAGCGGCGATATGATGTAGCCATGGGCGTCAGCCCATGGAATGGCGAGTGTTAATCGTCCGTGAGCCGCAACGGGGCGACAGGCGTCGACCTGCCCGGAATTTCCGAGTTTCCGTTTGTGGCTTTGGTTGCCCGAACGCTCATACTCGGAGCGGTGATCCGAATTGTTGTGACCGCTGATTTGCGGCACGCCTGCCGTTGCTTCGCAACTCTGACATCTCCGTTGGACCGTTCCTCGGACTGGCGTCCGAGGCTTTTGCATGGCATTGCTTCGCAATTCCGTCGCAACCGGGCCATTTTTCGGTTGGGAATGGAGGTTGCAACTCTGAGATTGAGGGACGATGCTGACACTCCGAGCACGAGCACGAGCACGAGCACGAGCACGAGCACGAGCACGAGCACGAGCACGAGCACGAGCACG
>CAIYBH010000027.1 GCA_903924405.1 uncultured Planctomycetaceae bacterium
CCGCCTCTTCTGTACGCAGCCGGCGTGATGCCGCTTTGTGTCTGACAACAAACCAGCCCAGCACCAGCTCCGCACGCAAAAACAGCCTGCGCCGAGCCAGAGGAAATACGCGCGTTCGTCGTACGAACGTGAGTGTTGACCGTGAAGGTGGTGATTTTGCAGGCAACGAACGTGGTGCTACCAAAATGGGGGTTGGTGGTTTCGCGACTGGGAATGACTCGTCGCCTTTCGTTTGAAACTGGGGAATTTCCCTTGAATTCCAGGTGCGTCGTGGCGAGATTACCAGACTTCTCTGTGAAGCGATGACGACTGAACTGCTGGATCAGAGGGCCATTGAGGTCCGGTTCATCTGCGAAGCTGCGAGGAAGCATGGCCGGTACATCACGCGAGGCTGCCAGGGAACCTGCATCGGAGGTCGCGTCAGGCGATCGCCCTGGCGCTGAAAGGCAGCATTTTGCTGCGCTTTACGACAAGTTACGGAAGCTTGCACGGCGCACGTTACTGTCCAGCGGGATCCACCCGACCCTTGATCCCACGGAACTTGTGCATGAGGCCTGGATTAAGCTCGGCGTGGCTGATTCGCCGCAGCACTGGAAAAGTGAAAAGCACTTTTATGCCGCAGTGGCAGAGACAATGCGCCACCTGCTGGTGGATCGGACTCGTCGTAAGTCGGCCCTGAAACATGGCGGAGACTTCAAGCGCAGGCCAATTGAGCGGGCGTTGCGAATTCAGTCGCAGGGGGCTCGTGAGGACATCTGTTTCATCAGGGTGCATAAAGCTCTGGAGGTGCTGAGGCAGGAGTCTGCCAATGGCGCACGCGTGATTGACCTGAAATACTTCGCGGGCTTGTCTCACGAAGAAGTCGCAGAGCTGCTGGAGATTAAGGAGCAGACAGTCCGAGGTCTCTGGACCTGGGGGCGGGCCCGACTGTTTCAGATTTATGAAATGCTGGAACGCAATGAATTCTCCGGACAGGACAACGCGGGCGATCCCGTGCAGCCTGAGTCACCCGCTTTGCAAAGCACGGATTGATGAATCAGGCCGCCAAAATCCTGATGCAGCTGACCGAAATCTCGAATCGGGACGATCGGACCAGAGCCCTGAAGCAGTTGTCCGGCCAGAACGAAGATCTGCGGCGTGAGGTGGAAGGACTGCTGGCCGCCATGGAGGCGATGGGCGATTTTCTGGAGTCTCCGGCCATCTTCGGTCGGGACGCCATGGAGATACTATTTCCGGAACTGGACGGTCTGGAAGATGTCGAGGGCCGCAGCTTCATTCCGCTTGGTCCGATTGGTGAAGGCGGCATGGGCTCGGTCTGGCTGGCGCGGCAAACAAAGCCGCTGGAACGACTTGTCGCCATCAAGCTGGTTAAGTCCGGACTGAATTCACAGACGGCCATCAGTCGATTCGAATCCGAACGCCAGTTGCTGGCACGTCTGCAGCATCCCAATATCGCGACGATTCTGGATGCAGGGCTGCTGAAACGTGGATCTCCATTCTTTGTCATGGAGTTTGTGAATGGCCCGCCGATCACCGAGTTTGCCGCCGCGAATCAGTTGACGGCCGGGGAATGTCTCCGATTGATGATTTCCGTCTGTCGCGCGATCGAGCATGCTCATGGACGGGGGATTATTCATCGGGACATCAAGCCCGGAAATGTGCTGGTCACTCTGATTGATGGGCTTGCGATCCCGAAGGTGATTGATTTTGGAATTGCCCGGGCGATCTCCGCAGAGGATGCAGACGAAGCCGGGAGTGACCGGTTGCGTGCGATGACGGGCACCCCGGCCTATACAGCTCCGGAGTTGTGGGGGGGAGATCGCGGACGGATCAGCGAACGCAGTGATGTTTATGCCCTTGGTGTGCTTTTGCGAGAACTGCTGCTGCTGCACACGTTGCCCGGTTCGCAGGATGCGTCCACGAATGGATCCGGCGGTGATACCGGGGCCGGTGAACTCACGACGGAGACGCGTTCGACACGTGTCGCAGAGTCCAGCGTCATCCCTGAAACACTGCAAACCATTATCAGCCTCGCCACGCACTCCGACCCGGAATTGCGATATCGGTCAGCAAAGGAACTGGCAGATGCCCTGGCGGAGTATCTGCCGCAGGCGGCTATTGCTCCCGTGAAGCCTGCCGACATTCGCCGGCGACCTGCTTGGATCCCCCTGCTGGCGGTTGCCGTTTGTTCCCTGCTGATCTGGGGGGGCTGGATGCTGTCGGGTCGCCCGTGGTCGATCGGTGAACAGGGGGGCTTACCGAGACCGTTGGGCGAGGATGCTCGGGCCGTGCCTGATGCACTGCCGCTGGCGGCTGACGTAGACGCGGCACGATCGGCACTGATGAGCGTGCTTGCCGTGCGGCGTGGGGACTTTGATGAAAAACGCAGCATTGATCCGAAAGTTCTGCAGCGACTGCAGGAATTCTGGAGTCCTCTGGCGTCGCTCAGCGGGACCAGCGTTTCGCAGAGATTGCTGCGAGCCGAAGCCCGAGCCGCGCTGGGAATGCTGATGATGGTGAGCGAGGACCTGCAGGGGGCGGCCACCACTCTGCAGCAGGCCCTGGGGGAGTTACGGAGCCTGCTGTCAGATGCCAATCGGGCTGCCGCTGTACGTCCCTTTCTGGCAGCAACCTTGCGTAATCTGGCAGTGGTTCGCTATTGCCAGGGGGCCCGAAAGGAAAGTCGTTTGTGGTATCAGGAGTCCGTTAGCTTTTCGGACGACATCCAGCGGAATCCTGCGCCTGCGGAGTCCGGTCTGAATGAGGCGTGGCGGAGTCAGAGGCTTGCCGACAACCTGCTGGAATGGGGCTACTGTGAGGAGGCGGCTGGTGAGTATCTGCTGGCCGCTGAGCAGCTTCTGCAGGGGAGTCGTCGACCAACGCTGTCTCCGGCAGTGTTGCCTATCCTGTTTGCCAGTACGCACGGGCGCGCTACGGCGCTTGCCGGCACGGGTCGCCGTTCGTCTGCGGTGTCGATCGCGTGTCGAGCGACAGAACTTGGTGGTCTGATGCGCGCGGTTTCTCCGGCATCCGCCGATGTGGATGCTGCGGTGGCCGAGGCCTGTTTGCTCGCGGGAAGACTTCTGGCAGAAGCGGGCCGTACGGAGGAGTCGCTGGAACTGCTGCAGCGCGGCGGGGATCTGATTCAGGGGACCGTTCCGACGGAGACGGAGTCAGGTTCGAAGCTGCGAATTCGGATGGCCGTTGCTCAGGAACTTGCGGATGTGGCGGAGCGTCGACAGCAGCCGGAACAGGCGTTGTTCATGCTGATGAGTCTTCAGGAGGAATGGCGCCAGTTCTGGCTGCGAGGACCACGATCCGTGTCAGACGTTGCCGCGGGCGTTCGATTGCTGCAACAACTGGGCGACGTGGCAGGCCGATTGCAGCGCTACCCACTGGCCATTGCGGCTTATCAGGAGACAGTGGAAGTTTGTGCCCATGGTGATCCCTGGAATCCGGCTCCCCTGTATTTTGCGGAGCAACAGGCCGGCTCACGATTGAAAATTGGCGAGATTCGCTTTGCCATTGGTGATGCGCGTGAGGCAGCGCGGGAGCTGGAGTTGGCTCGAACAGGTTATCTGACATTGCTGGCGGACGTTCCGAACGATCCTCAGTTTCGCCGTCGCCTGGCTCGATGCTGGTACCGACTGGGACAACCCCAGCTGAAATCCGGGGGACAATCTACCACCGCACTCAACAGCCTGCGGGAGGCTGTGGAGATTTATGAGTCGCTGCTGTTGGAATCACCGGGGGATGTGGAGTTGCGGCTGGAGGCTGCGTCATGTCTGCTTGTGGGTGGAGAATCGCTGCTGGCAGAGCGAAAATTCGTATCCGGTTCCGAGTGGCTGAAACGTTGTGCAAAAATGCTGGCGGCCGGTCTGAGATTGAATCCGCAGGAGCTGCGGTTTTCTGAAATGTTGGCGAAGACTCTGTACAGCCTCAACGCCGCGGAGTCTCAGGACCGTGCCTTGCTGGACAAGCCATAGTATTGCCTTGCGTTCATCCGCCGCCAGACGACGAAATGAGGATTTGGGGCATCTGCTGCTTTTTTGGCCCCCTCATCCCCGACCCTTCTCCCCCACGGGGGCGAAGGGGGAAATTGCGTGGCGGAACTTGACAGTCCGCTCGCCCTCGCCTCTGCTCTTTTCGTACTCGTACTCGTACTCGTACTCGTGCTCGTGCTCGTGCTCGTGCTCGTGCTCGTGCTCGTACTCGTGCTCGAAAACCGAACGCATGCTCCAACTGCCCCGGATCGATGCACGACACGCAAACGGGCACGGCTTGTGGTTTTGCGTGTGAGGACTCCCCGGACTTCCCCTGAAGCCTCAGCCCAGGGCTCTTTGGGCTTTGGTTCCAGGAGGAAGTCGGTGGATGATTGCCGTTATGCAGGGAGTTGCGTGTCAGAGACCGACGGGTTCTGCACGGCGTTTTTTTCGCCAATGAGTGAATGCCGCACCACCAATGGCCAGTGCCAGCATGGCGTTGGTTGCAGGTTCAGGAACCGCCGCCCCGCTGGGAGTTTGAATCGGAGTGCCTGGGCTGGATTCATACGCCGCACTGATCAAATAGAACGAGTTTGTGGAAGCGGTCCACGTGGCTTCGAGGTAGCCAAAACGGCCAAGTTCATCCCTGAAGCCCAAAAAGGAGTTTGGTCCCCAGTCGGCCTCGACCCGGGAGGGGTTCCTGAATCCCGAATTCAAAATGGATGAACTCCAATCCCAGGTAGAAGCATCAATTGTGGCACCGGGCCCGAACTTAACTGGGGCACCGCCCAGCGTTGCTGTTTGCGCGGGACTTGGACCAACGCTGTCATAGACATTGAGTCCGTAGATAACACCCATAAATCCATTGAAAAATGAAAGACTTGCGGTGCCTCCAGTGATGCCGTACTTCACATTGAGATTTCCAAAAGCAGCGTCTCCATTACGCCCGGTATAGCCAGTCAAGTCGATTGTGATGACACCTGCCTGAGTCACTCCGGCAAGGCCGACACTGAGTTGGGCGACAAATTGGAGCACAATCATCTACCAATTCAGACACGCTGATCCAGCCTTCATTTTCGCAAACCCCATAACAAGATCTCCAGAAAAAGTTTGATCGACGACGCCAGTCCATTGTTCCAAAGCATTTGCCAGCCCTTTCCGTAAGGCTGACCGCAAACAAAAGACCGAGGGCCGTTTGGTTCCCGACCATTGAGGCCACCCGCCACCGACTGAAAATACACGCGGCTCTTTAATCACGAGATTTTCGGAAACCTCGGAGTGTTTTTTTGGGGAAAGGCGGCTGTATTCCCGGAGATAAAAATGGCCGTTTTTTTGTTGCGTTGAGCCGCTGTGCTGGGGGTGGCGGAATTGGGTTTTCGGGAGCCTGTTCCAGGGCCTCGGGGCAGCGATCAGATCGAGCGCGAGCATGAGCACGATGTGAGGTGAAAAAGCAACAGGTGGCGTGGCCAGGCGCGGCCACGGAACCGTTTGGCCCCCTCATCCCCGACCCTTCTCCCCCGCGGGGGCGAAGGGGGGGAAATTGCTGCGTGGCGGAGCTTGACAGATAGCTGACCCTCGCCTCTGCTGTTTTCGTGCTCGTTTTCGTGCTCGTGCTCGTGCTCGTACTCGTACTCGTACTCGTACTCGTACTCGAAAACCGAAAACCGATCACATTTTCCGCTTGCCCCAAATGCGATGCGCGAAACTTTTTTGAGCTGCCCTGTTTTTGCTCGTTGCCGGAAGTTGCGAGCACGAGCACGAGCACG
>CAIYBH010000028.1 GCA_903924405.1 uncultured Planctomycetaceae bacterium
ACCAATAGCCTAAAGGCCCGAAGGGTGCTCCGCACTATTGGTTCCTGACCCCTTTTCTGCCGCAAGGAGCACCCTTTGGGTCATCTGCTATTGGTTCCTGCCCCTTTTCTGCAGCAGGTCTCTGTGGTAGATTCTGTGTGATAGACGTGGGTAAGGCGGATGCGAAGTTGTGTGAGCGTCCGGGGCTTCGGGGAAATTCGGGGCGATTTTGATTCGAAACCAAAGGCCAGTGTTGCCATGAACGAGCGTGAAAAAGGTGGAGCTGAGTGGTACCGCAAGGGGACGGAAGCCATGCAGCACAAGAACTGGAGTTACGCCATTGAGTGTTTCTCGAACTGTGCGCGACTGGTGCCGGACAATGTGCTGTATCGGCAGGCGCGAATTGGCTGCATTCGAAAGTCGTACGGGGACAACGGCACGGGCGCCAAGATGGCGGGGATGCGTCTGATGGGCGTGAAGGGTCGGATCAAGAAGAGTCGCATGTCGAAGGACTGGAAGGGTGTGGAAGCGGCGGCGGAAGAAGGACTGCTGGTGAATCCGTGGGATGCGCAGTTGTTCTTTGATCTGGGTGAAGCAACAGAGGCTCTGCAGAATTCCGGTATTGCTCGCTATGCTCTCGAAAGTGCGCTGCAACTGGACAAGGACAACGTGGACTACAATCGTAAGCTGGGAGCATTTTTGTTTGAGCGTCGGGACTACAAGCCGGCGCGAGCCTGTTACGAGCGGGTCTACAGGCTGGTGCCGACGGATAGTGAATCGCGGAGCATGCTGGGGCGAATTGATGCCGTTTCGGTCCTGGACCGCAAGGGGCTGGAAGATGCCGAATCGACTCGGGATGTGATGGTGGAGCAGACTGCTGCTCCGGTGAATGCCTACGAGGAAGATCGTCGGGCCAGAAAAGGACAGACAAAGTCAGCAGATGCTCCGGGAGAATCCGCGGAAACGGACCTCGTGCATGCCATTCGCAAAGACCCCCGGAATATCTCGCTGTATTTGAAACTGGCTGACCTGTACAAGGCATCGCGTGAATTTGGCAAGGCGATTGATCAGCTGGAGAAAGCTCGTGAGATCAATCCGGAGAGTGGAGAAATCCGGGAGTTGATTCTGGATGTGCAGTTGATGCAGTTGCGGGAGGATGCCGCGGAGGCTCAGGTGCGTGCCCGGGCGAATCCCACTAAAGAACGGCTGGTGGAAAAAGCGAAAGCCCTGCAGCAGGACGTGGTGCAGAAAGAAGTGGAGTACTATTCACTGGGTGTCGAACTGAATCCCACGGATCTGAAGAAGAAGTTTGAGTTGGCGCAGCGGCTGGCATCGCGGAATGTCAAGCAGTTCAGCAAGGCGATTCCGTTGCTGCAGCAGGCGGCGGCCAATCCGAACCTGAAGGTGGAATCGCTGGTTCTGCTGGGCGAATGTTTTGCCAGAGAGGGCAAGAACGATCTGGCGCGACGTCAGCTTGAGAAGGCTGTGGACGGTTTGAACTACGCGGACCGCCCGGAGGCCTTCAAGTCAGCGCACTACCTGCTGGGGCGAATTTATCAGGCGGGTGGCAAAGGTGAGCAGGCAGAGCATCACTACGGCGAAGTGCTGGCTGTGGACTATGACTATAAGGATGTTCTGAAGCGGCTGGACGAGATGGGCGGTGGCAGTTCGGCGGCCCTGGAAGAGTGACATCGCACTGACTGCAGGTGCCAAATCCGTCGGAGCGATTTGTAGCTGTCGGACGGGCAGGTGGCCTTTGCAAATCACGGGTCCCTCTGCAGTTGAGCAGAGGGGCGTGTGGCACCGGCGGTATGAAGTCGACGTGGCGTTGCTGTGATTGCAGATCAGGCGGTGTTGGTCATCTGGTCGCCGATATACCAGGGATAGAACAGGCGACCGATGTCATCGCTGAGTTTCCAGATGTATTCCATGCGAAACATTTCGTAGCTGACATCGGCGGCGGAGCGGGGAACTTCGGTGGGAAACACGCTGTTGATTTCCTGAGAGAAGATGCGTTTGCCTTCGCCGTCGGTTTCCATTTCGTAGACGCTGACAATGGCATCGCAGCGTCCGCGGAACAGGGAATTGGAATCACGTTCGTAGAGCGAGAAGTCACTGATATCGATGTAGACGACGTATGTCACATCGAATTCGGCACCGACGTCCACAGCGGTGTCCCAGTCCGGATTTTCTGCCAGCCAGTTGCGAATATCGTCGTAGGGCACCATTTCGATTTTCTTGCCCGCCATCTGATTGGTAACGCGATTGGCGATGATGTGGTCGATGTTGTCAAACTTGTACTTCAGGTCATCGGAGGCATAGCAGACTACGGCGACGCGGACATCTTTATCCGTCATCGACTGTTTAGTTTCCTTTTCGAACATCGGTTCCTCCTGCGGCGGGCCACCGATGAGATAGCCGAGCAGCAGGAAGTAGTTGCAGCCGGGAATCGTCAGCAGCATCAGGCTCATGAGTGCCAGGCGGAAGGCCAGTGAGCGAAAGGCAACTCGGGGGGTGCTCAGAGAGACGCGGAGCAGTCTGATGGGAGTCAGTGGGTTCATCGATGATTCCACGAGAGAGAGCGAGTTGAAGCGAGGGGGAAGGGATTTTCGATCGACACATTAGTCAGTGACAGGGCCTGCCATGCGGACCGGTTGTTAGTGGACCGTTTCACTGACGCGGTGATCGTAGAGGAACTGAGCGAGGGTCAGCGAGACGCGATCCTGGAACTGTTCCGCGAACAGTCGTTCGGACTTGTTTTCTCGGGGGACAGGATAATCGGGATAGGCGAGGTTGAAGGTGCGTTCGAAGGCCGTGGTGGGTGTGGCACTGGACTGGCAATCGAGGACGCGGATGTTGCCGCTGATTTTGCCCTGTTGCAGATTGCTGCTGTCAGGGACATCCAGTCGAAAGATTTCGATCTGAATGTTCATGACGTAATCGGCATTAAAGTGTTCCGCGAGTGCAGAGAAATCACCCCAGTCACCATGGTCATCGAACCAGGCGCTGACCTTGTCGGAGGAGATGATTTTGACATTGCGCGTCTCGAGATGTCTGGACATGCGATCGAGGATATCGATCTGAATGGACGGATAGCGGGAGAGGACGCTGTGTGGAGCGGAGCAGGTGATCAGGATGGATTTTTCACCTTTGGTGAGGTCCACATCGGTCGCTGTGCGGAACTGGGACTTGACCTTGGGGTCGCCGAAAAACATTTTTCCGAACATCACACCAAGTGAGCAGCCTGGCACACAGCAGAGCATGGCGAGGGTCAGTGACAGCAGAAGCAGATTCCGTGAGCGGGCGCGTCGGTTCGGCAGAGTGTCTGAGTGTTTTGGAACTTTGATGAGCACGACGCTTCACTCCCTTGAAAGCGCTGCGGTAACGGTCACGAGCAGACGCAGCAATCAGAGCATCCGGACGAGCCATTGCAGCAGGCAGATGAACAGCCATACGGCAGCGGCACGCACGAACCAGTATTCGGGCCTTTGAATTCCACGCAGGAATCCACGAACCCGGACCAGTATCAGCCATGGCCACAGGAGCAGAAGGCAGCAGGCCAGGATCCATCCGGCCGGATTTGCATTCCACGATGCGAGCCATGCTCCGCGGACAAACCAGGCGAAGCTGGTTGTAAGACCGCAGTGCGGGCAGACACACCCTGTGAGACTCTGAAAAACGCAGCCGGGCAACCCCAGTTGGCGGTGCGTTCCGAAACCTGCCAAGTTTGGAATGAGGCAGAATGCCGTTCCGAAGAGAGCAGGAATCCAGAGGATCACAAGGCCTGCAGTGAGACGTTCGTTCCGGGTCAGAGGTCGACCGGAACGTAACGCAACTCTGTTTGGCATGGGAGGGGTACCACGACACGGGGACAGGGACAAGAGCCAGCTTGAGCGAATTCTTCGAGGATCGTGTCACTTTCTGCAGGAATTGCCACGCTCTGCGCGAAGCGGGTGTGCAAACGTGCGAAATCTGCCGTGACGCGGCGAGTTCTGCCTGTTTGGTCCTGCATTGCGGCGTTGGGGATGGTGGCTGGATCTGGATTGACTTACGCGGGCGAAACGCCTGGAATTCCGAAAGGGCATCTGGAAAACGGGGAGACAACCAGGATGGTGGATGATCGCAGTGGGCGGCGAATTGCCGTACCGGCCTCGCGCAGGCTGACGTGGGACTTGTTGTATTTTCATCGAGGGGTCCCCTTGTGTTCTCATGACCGCCGGATGGTTTTGAAAGATCTGGCCCTGGCACGGGAAGGGGCTGGCGTGCGGATCTCGTGGCCGGCCCTGTTTCTGAAAGCCATGGCCAGTGTGTCACTGGAATACCCGGAGTTACGCCAGATTTGGTATCGCTGGCCGTGGGCGCACCTGTATCAGCATCCGGGCAGTGTGGGTGTCCTGACGATACAGCGTGAGATTGCCGGCGAGCCGTGGTTGTTCTGGGGCAGGATTGCCAGTCCCGAATTGAAGACTCTGCCGGAGATCCAGGCGATGATCACTCGCTACCAGACGGAAGCTCCATCGAAGGTTTTCGGGCGAGACCTGCGGCTGGCTGGATTGCCATTGCTGCTGCGACGCCTGATTTGGTGGTGGAACCTGAATATAGAGACGGGATCGCGGGCGAAGCGAATCGGGACGTTCTTTCTGTCGACCCTGGCCGGGCGTGGTGTCGAGATTCAGTTGCCGCCTTCGGTACAGACGACGTGTCTGACGTATGGGCCACTGGATGAAGCGGGAATCAGTCGAGTGACTCTGGCCTATGATCATCGGATCATGGATGGAGCGCGGGTTGCTGAGATTCTGGCACGGCTGGAAGTGGTGCTGACCACGGACATCCTGACCGAGTTGCGGGGATTGGCGAAATCCGGTGAGCGTGTGGCAGCCTGACATGCTCAACGTGAGTCCGGGGCTGACTGGGAACGGGCTGGGCGGGAGACCGGAGTGAAGGCCGGAATCCGGCCTGTGAGTGACTCCGGAACGCTGGAATTTGCCTGAGCGGAGGGATTCCCGAACGGCAGGATTCGCAGTGACTGACTGCATTTGATATTCTGCATGCTGTAGACCGGGTCTGTCAGTCGGGGGGAAACATGTAAGCCACCGGCGGGCTCAGGGTTGCTCAGAAAAACATGAAATGCCCGGCGGTGACTGCTGCTGTGGTGCTGGTAGTGTGCCATATGTCCCGCATGTCGATGTTGCAACTGATTGGTGAGCTGCAAACGGGTTCATTGACGTCACGGCGATTGACGGAAACCTGTCTGGACCGGATAGCGGAACTGAATCCGGACTTGAATGCGTTTGTGTTTGTGGACGCAGACGCCGCGTTGCGACAGGCGGATCAGATTGACGCGCGTCGTGCGGCGGGCGGTCCGGTAGGACAACTGGCCGGGTTACCGGTGGCTGTGAAGGATAACCTTTGTGTGCGGGGCGTGCCGACAACCTGTGGCAGCCGCATGCTGGAGCATTTTCGCCCGCCCTACTCGGCCCACGTGGTTGAGCGATTGCAGGCGGAAGACGGGGTCTTGCTGGGAAAGCTGAATCAGGACGAGTTTGCAATGGGGTCCTCGACGGAGACGTCGATTTTCGGGCCCACGCGGAACCCGTGGAATCCGGAGCGAACCGCAGGGGGCTCCAGTGGCGGTGCGGCGGTGGCTGTGGCAGCGGGCATGGTGCCGCTGGCACTGGGATCGGACACAGGCGGCTCGATACGGCAGCCGGCTGGATTCTGTGGAGTGACGGGGTTGAAGCCGACGTACGGTCGGGTGTCCCGATACGGCCTTGTGGCCTACGCCAGTTCATTGGATCAGATTGGTCCGATGGCCCGGGACGTCGCCGGGTGTGCGTTGGCGCTGCAGTGTTTTGGAGGTCATGACAAACGGGATTCGACGTCACTTCAGCAGCCCATCCAGAACTGGTCCGGCCAGCTGAATGCGGGGTGTGAGGCGTTAAGAATCGGGATTGCGGAAGAGTATTTTGCGGAAGGTCTGGACCCGGAGATTGGCGCGGCGGTGTGGACGGCCCTGCGGGTAATGGAGGACGCCGGGGCAACTCTGGTCCCGGTCTCGCTGCCGCATTCGCGGTATGCCGTAGCAGCTTACTATCTGATTGCCTGCAGTGAAGCATCCAGCAATCTGGCTCGCTACGATGGAATTCATTACGGCTATCGCTCGGAGACGTATGAGGATCTGACGGATCTGTACTGTGAAAGTCGATCGCAGGGGCTGGGTGCGGAGGTGCGGCGTAGAATCATGCTGGGGACGTACGCGTTGTCTGCCGGCTACTACGACGCCTACTATCTGAAAGCGTTGCGAGTTCGGCGGCGGATTCAGGAGGACTTCGAGACGGCCTTTCAGAGTGTGGACGTGATTGCCGGCCCGGTGGCACCGACGGCGGCATTTCGACTGGGAGAGAAGCTGAACGACCCCCTGTCGATGTATCTGAGTGATATTTACACGATCAGTACCAATCTCGCCGGTCTACCTGGCATTTCTGTGCCATGCGGGCTGACATCAGAGCAGTTGCCGATCGGACTGCAGTTTCAGGCAGCTCCACTGGCAGAGTCGAAACTTTTGCAGGCAGCACATCGCTACCAGACTCTGACGGACTGGCATCAGCAGACGCCACCGGGCACATAGTTGGAGATACTTCCTGGGCGTGTGGCGGGACTTGCAGGTTCCATCAGGGGAGCGGTCATGGAACGAACTCGGATCTATGCAATTTGGGGCCTGTGGTTCCTTACGTTTTTCGGAGTCTGTCAGCACGCGTGGTACTGGCCGCAATTGCCCGGGACCGTAGCGACTCACTTCGGATCTGACGGCCAGCCGAACGACTGGATGTCGAAAGAAAACGCGACGCTGGTGCTGCTGGGATTTCAGGTGCTGTTTCCCTGGATTCTGACGGGGCTTGCGCGGCTGATTGGTGTGCTGCCGATTTCTGTCATCAATATTCCGCATCGGGAATACTGGCTGCAGCCGGAACGACGGGAAGCGACGTTGTTGTGGATGGGTGGGTACCTGGCATGGACGGCGGTGGCCACCGGACTTCTGATGACGGTCCTGGCACATTTCACATTTCGTGCGAACGTGAAAGGCGTTGGGCTGGAGATGGCCCCGTTTCTTTGTTTTGTGGTCGGATACCTTGGTGTGATTCTGGCAATGACCGTTGTGAACCTGCGGCGTTTTCGACTACCGGTGCAGTGACAGAAGAGACCTGCACGACTGGAAACTGCGGCCGAGGTCAGCACGAGACTGGCGTGCGTGCTGGAGAAGTTGGTAGCGTGGGAATGCCTGTGCGGTCAGTTGAGGGCTACTGCCGCTGGGCCACGGGATTGGGCATCAGACCCTGGGATTGAGCGAGGACTTTCAGCAGAGTGCGGTTATCGAGGAACGGCTCTTTACCGCGGCAAGCCCAGATCATTTTTCCGGTGCGATCGACAATGAAAGTGCCGTGATCCATCAGTTCCGGGGTTTCATCGGTGGCGGGGTGCAGGCATTGCCATTGAGACGCCACAGCACGATCCGCATCAGAGAGTACGGGAAAGCCGAACCGACCGTACTCGGCAAATCGCTGAGCGGTGTGTTCGGGAGAGTCGGCGCTGATCGCAATGATTTCTGCATCCAGTTCCCTGAAGTAGTGGAGATCTTTTTCCAGAGCCACAAGTTGGGCGACGCAATGGCTGCAGCCGTACCCGAGATAGAAAACCACGACCACGGGCCGATTGGAACCGAGGTTGGAAAGGGACTTGCGAGTCTGCTGATCGTCGGGGAGCGAGAAGTCGGGAACGGACTGCTGCAGCAGAGCGTGAGCCTGTGAGGAGACTGGGGTGGGTTCCGGTTGACTGAGGATTTCGCTGAGAGCGTTTGTCAATGGCTGGACGTGCACGGCCTTGATGTAGGTCTCTGCGTCTCGTCGGAGGTTACCTGTGGAGACCAGTCCGTACTTCATGCAGATCTGGCGGCAGCGTTCGAGGAGCCCGGAATTTGCGGCGGTGGACTGCGGAGGATTGGCAGCGTGGTAGATGAGCACGACCGCATAGAACGTCGCCACAACGAACAGGAACCCAAGGAAAAGTCGGGTGCCGGTTTCGCGTTCATCGGACCGTGACGAATCGCTGGGCGTGACTGTGCTGGTGGAATTGCCGGAATTGTTGGTGGACAGCATGAACAACCTCCTGCGGCTATTCTGGCTTTGCGAACTTGGGTGCGAATAGAATTTTGCGGGCCAACTGGTTGAATTCTCACAGCTGCAGAAGCTTTTCCGAATACGGGATACGCAGAAGTACGCACTTGGATGAACATTTGAACACTTTTCGGTGATTTGTCGGCGGTTGCGGGTGTGTGGCTGGTGGTTTGGGGGTTTTGTGTGGGAAAGTGAGTGTTTTGCGGGTTCAGAACGGAATTGGTTGAGACCGAGTGGAGCTGAAAATCTGGTTGATGCGCGGAAAAACAGGTGATCGACTGCAGCAAGTTTTCCGGACTGCCGAAATCTGGGCAGGGAATGTTGAAATCCGGAGCCAAGTCGGATAACCTTCTGGCTCAGGTGTTGGGTACCACAACGTGGGGGCCCTCGCACCGGATGAACAAGGGGTCGTAGCTCAGTTGGTTAGAGCGCCAGCCTGTCACGCTGGAGGCCGCGGGTTCAAGTCCCGTCGACCTCGTTCAATAAAAAGACCTGCAACGCGTAAGTGTTGCAGGTCTTTTTTTTGTTGTCGCTTGTGAAGTTCGTTGTGGTGATTGAGATTTGCCGGCGAACTGTTCTGCGAGAACCCTGCTGCTGGCATCGGGATTTTGCGTTTACAGTCCCATCAGTTTTTTGCGGAAGACGAAGAACGCTGCGGCCAGCAGGCAACAGGCGGCCCAGAAGTAGTCCCAATTGGGTTTTTCCTTCAGATACAGCCATGCGAAGGGGACGAAGACGGCCAGCGAGATGATTTCCTGAAGAATCTTGAGTTGTCCGACGTTCATGACCTGATGACCGATACGGTTTGCTGGCACCTGAATCAGGTATTCGAACAGAGCGATGCCCCAGCTGACCAGTGCGGCGATCAGCCACGGTTTTTGTCGCAGGTCCTGCAGGTGGCCATACCACGCCATGGTCATGAAGACATTGCTGAGCACGAGGAGAGCAGCAGTGGTTAATGTTTGTTGCATGAGTCTTCCGGCGGCAGATTGAGTGAGTGAGTGATTGAGTGAGTGGGTGGGTGTTATCGGGCATTGGGAACGTGATGACTTGGGCTGACCTCAATGGATGCGGTGCACACCAGCCGCCTGGACTGAGTTTTAGCGAAATCGGGAAATCAGGTTGAGAGAGAATCCCTGATGCAGTCTGTTGTTGTGTTGAGGCGACTGTGGAAATGCCGGCTCCTGAAAAAGTCCTGAGATGGCGGACGGAGGGGGCTTGAGACTTGTGGTCGAATTCATTGAAATAGGGATCCCTCCTGCGGTGTGTCCTGTTCCTGCCGTCTTTGCACCGCCTGTGTGATCTTCAGAGTTCTTCCGGAACCCCGACTGTGTATCGAGCAACGCTGCTAGTCATCAACGGCGCCAACCGTGGAAGTCGGTTTGAAATGACGTCTGCGCAGGATGTGGTCATTGGCCGCAGCGTTGGCTGCAACGTGCGTCTGGATGACAGCGAGGTATCTCGTCATCACGCGCGGATTTGCCACGATGGGCAGTCGTTTCTGCTGCGTGACCTGAACAGTGCGAACGGCAGTCGGGTGAATGGCGTCACGGTCACAGAGCGGATTCTGGAGAATGGGGATACGCTGCAGTTCGGCGCCAGCGTGATGGCCTTTCAGATCACGGAATCGCATCACGCTCAGGTGAATTCCGCGGACCAGATTCGATTTGTGGAGGATTCGCGATCGCTGGATGAAGCGGCAATTCAGCAATCGCTGGACGTGGACCTTGCTGCGCCGGTGCGATCTGAACGACCGGCGTCCGGTCTGGAGTTGCTGTATTACGTGGCGGAAGAGCTGGTGACACCGGTCCACAGTCTGGAAGTACTGCTGGAAAAAATTCTGGAGCTGACTCTGCAGACCGTGGGTGCGGATCGTGGATGTGTGTTGTTGCGTGAGCCGGTAGGAGCGGACCTGACGGCAATTGCCTTTGCGCATCGTGGGGAGTTGGCCGAGCGTTCTCAGCAGATGCCGGTTTCGCGGTCGATCACGGACTATGTGCTGCGGAACGGGACGGCCGTTCGTACCTCGGACGCCCGTCTGGACGAGCGATTTCCGGCGGCGCAGAGCATTGTGTCGGAAGGGATTTGTGAAGCGATTTGTGCGCCGATGCGTGGCCGTTCGGATCTGTTGGGGGTGTTTTATCTGGACACAACAACTCCGCTTGAGCAGGCGATGTCCGGTGGGATTCAGGAACGGCTGACGGACGAGCACTTGCGGACGATTGTCACGGTGGCCCGGCAGGCGGCACTGGCCATTGAGTCTCGCCAGTTCCAGGATGCGATGGTGAAGGCGGAGCGGTTTGCGGCGATGGGTCAGACGATCACGGTTCTGAGTCATCATGTGAAGAACATACTGCAGGGGGTTCGTGGCGGGAGTCACCTGATTCGAATGGGTCTGGATCAGGGGAATGACGGTTTTATTCGCCAGGGCTGGGGGATTGTGGAACGCAACCAGACTCGCATTTACGACCTGGTCATGGACATGCTGAGTTTCAGCAAAGACCGTGTACCGGCGCTGCGGGTGGCGGATCTCAACAGGATCGTCGGTGAAGTTGCGGAATTGGCCGCGGCGCGGGCAGCAGAGTGTGGCGTATCGCTGGAGTTTCGACCGGGTGAGAGTGTTCCGCCGGCTAGTTTTGATGCGGAGGGGATTCATCGGGCGATACTGAACATCGTTTCGAACGCGATTGACGCGGTAGAGGGCATGGAGCGTGGGGCGGTGGTGATTCAGACGGGCTATGACCGGGCAACGGACACCATGCTGGTGGCCGTCAGTGACAACGGTCCGGGGATTCCTGAAGACCAGCGAACATCCATTTTCAATGTGTTTGAATCGTCCAAGGGAGCGCGTGGTACGGGGATCGGGTTGCCGGTGAGTCGCAAGATACTGCGTGAGCATGGTGGACGGGTTCGAGTGGAGGGAGGACCGGGCCAGGGGGCACGCTTTGTGCTGAGCTGGCCGCGGGGGACCGCTACGGTTTCGGACGTTTCTGTGTTTTCGCAGGGTGAGTTGCCATCGGAAGCCGCGGAGGAATAACGGCTGGTCGTGAGTGGTTTTTGCCAATGGGGAGTTGCAGGTGGTTGAAGGTGCCGAGTTTGGTGTGATTTTTGACATGGATGGTGTGCTGATTGATTCGTATGCGGCGCATCTGCAGACGTGGCAGGACTGTTGTCGCCGGCATGGGCGGGAGTGTACAGCGGAGCAGTTTCTGGCGGGCTTTGGTCGGACGAGTCGCGAAGTGATTCGGGACACGTGGGAGAATCCGCCGGACGATGCCGGGATCGCGGCATTTGATGAAGAGAAGGAGCAGATGTATCGGGAGCTGATTGCGGTTGATTTTCCGCACATGCCGGGGGCAGCCCGACTGATCGGAGCATTGTCGACGGCGGGGATTCCGATGGCGATCGGATCGAGTGGTCCGCCGAAAAATGTGGCGGTAGCCATTGAGCAGTTGCAGGCACGTGGGGTGATTCGGACGGTGATAACGGGAGCGGATGTGGAACGGGGAAAACCGCACCCGGATGTCTTTCTGAAAGCCGCAGCGGGAATGGGGCTGTCGCCGGAGCGATGTGTGGTGCTGGAGGACGCGCCGGTGGGCATTGAGGCGGCGCTGGCATCCGGAGCGAAATGTCTGGGAATTGTGTCGCGGGGGCGGACGTGGGAACAGTTGAGTCGGGCACATCACCGGGTGATGGACGATCTGGAAGGCGTTTCGGTGCAGCTACTGCGGCAGATTGTGAATCATGGTAAGGTTGAGTAACAAAGGCAGGCGGCACCTTTAAGACGGGTCACGAATCCTTTAGACTGCGGGGCAGATGGCAACTGCAGATTTTCTGAGGGTACAGGGCATGGCGGCTGAGGTGAATGCGTCGATTCTGATTTTCGGGGCCTCGGGAGATCTGACCTCTCGAAAACTGATTCCTGCGTTGTTTCGACTTTCGCAGCAGAAGTATCTTCCTCCGAATTGTCCTGTCACGGGCGTGGCTCGCCGTGAAAAGTCGCATGAAGAATTCCGGGCGGAATTGAAAGAGGTTGTGGCGGCGCGGTTGGGAGATCAGTTTGACCCTGTCGCGTGGGAATCCTTTGCGCGGCAGTTGTACTATCAGCAGCTGGACATCGCGGATGTGGCTGAGTATTCCGGGCTGCACGAATCGATTCAGCAGATTGAGCGTCAGGCGAACGTCACCGGGGACCCGACGCGGATTGTCTACCTCGCAACGACACCGGCCTTGTTTGCATCGGCGGTGGAGGGATTGAATGCGGCTGGGATGATTCCACCGCGTGATGCGGCTTCGCGGTTGCGGGTGGTGGTCGAAAAGCCGTTTGGGCGAGATCTGGATTCGGCCATTGAGCTGGCTGCGCGGCTGGATCGGTATCTGATGGAAAGTCAGATCTACCGCATCGATCACTATCTGGGCAAAGAGACGGTCCAGAACATTCTGTTGTTTCGCTTCGGGAATGCGATTTTTGAACCGTTGCTGAATCGAAATCATGTGGAGCACATTCAGATCACGGTGGCTGAATCGCAGGGGATGGAAGGTTCTCGCGGCGGATACTATGACAGTTCCGGGGCCCTGCGCGATGTCCTGCAGAACCATGTGCTGCAGTTGTTGTGTCTGATCGCCATGGATCCTCCTTCGTTGTTTCAGGCGCGTGAGATTCGTGACGAAAAACTGAAGGTCCTGCAGGCGCTCAGACCGGGAAATGCGGGCGCGGTTGGAAACTGGGTGGTGCGTGGGCAGTACACAGCAGGCCTGGTGAATCGTCAGGCCGTGGCGGGTTATCGGGAAGAGGACCGGGTCAGTCCGACGTCTAATCGCGAGACGTACGTGGCGATGAAGGTAGCGATTGATAACTGGCGCTGGGCGGGTGTCCCGTTCTTTCTGAGGACAGGCAAGCGGATGCCGAAGCAGCTGACTGAGATTGCCATTCAATTCAAGAATCCGCCATTGAATCTGTTCTCCACGGTGGAATGTGACGGGGATTTGTGTGATCTGGTCGAGACGCGTCCCAACCAGTTGATCATTCGCATTCAGCCTCAGGAAGCGATATCGCTGCGGTTTTCCACCAAGCGTCCGGGCATGAATTACCAGGTGCAACCGGTCTCGATGGACTTCGACTATGACCAGCACTTTGACCAGGTCCTGCCGGAAGCGTACGAGCGGTTACTGCTGGACGTGATGCGTGGTGATTCCACGTTGTTCACTCGCAGTGACGAACTGGAAGCGGCGTGGCGATTTGTGACGCCGGTGCTGACGGCGTGGGAGAGCAGTTCGTCTTCGCCGGACTTTTATCCAGCTGGCACGTGGGGGCCTCCATCGGCAGACCGGCTGATCGGTGAAAACAAAGCGCTCTGGCGAACGCCTCGTTGAGCAAACCGGATGATCCTGGGCGATGCCCCAGGCTATGATGAACATCGCCGTTGGCGAAGAAACGCAATTGGCCAACGGCCATGGTGACCCGTTGAATATGGCCGTTGGCGAATTGATGAACACACGCCGATTTGGCCAACGGCCATCATCAACATCGCCAGGGGCACCGCCCCTGGACCATTGTCCCTCCCAACCCGGCGTCAGTCGTTCCGGGATCACTCTGTTTCTCTGTCTGCGAAATCTATGAAATCCGACGAACATCCATTTGGTGCGCTGGCTCCCAGAGATGCGCACAAGCGAGGACTCCACCGGACGATGACTCTGGGCGGACAATATGCCACCCGCAACTACACGGTGAAACACCTCAGGGATTTGAAGGGCAAAGCCACTCTCACCGAGACCATGCCCTTCACAACCCGAGAGGCTGTGGCCGCCGAAGAAGCGGGGATCGATTTGCTGAAGGTCAGATTTGACCCCGCGAATCCGGGTGACGCCATCGCGATGCGCAAAGCCGCACCTCATACGTTCATGACGTTCTGCATCGGGCTGACAAAGGTTGCGACTGCGGACGAAGCGGTTCGAGCGGGCTACATCGCGATGGAGGCTGGCGCCGATGGAATTATGTGCCAATGGGGACCAAAACTGATTCGGGCTGTTTCGGAGGCCGGCATTCCCGTGGAAGCTCACGCGGGCCTGGTGCCTCGCCTGAGTACCTGGACGGGAGGCCTGAGGGCAGTCGGAAAAACGATTGACGAAGCGATGTGGATCTTCGAACAGATCAAGTCATTTGAAGACGCCGGAGCGTGGGCGGTTGAAGTGGAAGTTGTGCCCGCTCAGTTGCTGACCGAAATCTCCAAACGTACGCGTCTGGTCACCTCGTCGATTGGTGCAGGCAGTGGCGGCGACATTCAGTTCATGTTTGCCGAAGACATCCTGGGCTGTCATGCTCCTCCGTATCCGCGACATACCAAACAGTATCGAAATCTCTACGAGATGGAGCAGAGGATTCAGGCAGAGCGAGTGAATGGTTTCCGGGACTACATCAATGATGTCAAAACGGGCGCCTTCCCGGGCCCCGAACACATTGTCAACGCCTCGGAAGGACTGATCAGTCAGTTCCGGGCCGCTGTAGATACTGGTGGGTGAGGAACGAAGGAACCAGGAACCAGGAACCAGGAACCAGGAACGAAGGAATCAGGAAACAGGAACGAGGGTTGAGGAACCCGCGGGGGCGGCGTGGGTGGAAGTTGGTGTTTCCGGTGGTGGGCTCCTGAGGTCGTTGCGCGTGACACCGGCAGCTAACGCTTTGCCCGTTCAAGGTGGGGGTGCAGGGGGTTGCGGCTCAGGTGGAACTTCGCCCTCCCGTTTGGGGGTGGCGGGAGAAAAAAATCCGGGCGAGTCATCGTTGCGGGTGTCGATGACTCGCCCGTTGGGAACGAAGGGCGGCAAAGCGAGACCAGAGGATGGAAAACTCTGGACTGTGGAAAAGCAGAACCTGAATGGCCTGCAGATTTCCGCTGCCTGAAGTCAGAACAACTTCACTTGCCCGGGGAATCCAGCCCACTGCGGTGGTCTGGTTCCTCCCTTTCGTTCTCCAGGGAGGTTTGCGGGGAGGGGGGTGAGTTCAGCGTTGCGCGGTGTTGTTTGTGCGGCATTGATGGTGGAGAGACCGGTGGGGACAAACTGGTCTGCGGCTGCTGAGGGGGGACTGTTTCGGGGACGGCGTGCGTCAGCTCGTGGGTTTTTGAGAGAGTTCGAGGGGGACATGGTTGCGGGGCGAGTGTCTTCAAACCAGGTGTCGTCCGCGGGGTTGGTCTTTGATTTCGTGGTGTCTGCTGGCGGCTTTGTTGGTGTCGCGGGGGGCTGAGTGCCGGAAGGCTGGCCGGACGTGTTGGGGGATTTGTGATTCGGACGCGGGGCTTGCAGGGATTGGTGTCGAAATACGGGAGGTGCAGCGACGGCCCCTGTTTTCGCAGAACTGGCGACGGCAGTTTTTTCGGTCATCGCTACGGGCACTGAACGCGGGGCCTGAGGCTGGATTGTTTCTGTCTGGGCCTCATTCGGCGTGGCTGTCTTTGCTGTCGCTGTTGCTGGTTGGTCAGCACCATCCGGGCTTTGGGAGCGGATGACACTGTTGCCAGCGGGTGCTACGGGTGATTTGCGTTTGGTCGTCGCGGTCGGAACTGTAGGATCGCGAGTTGCTTCTGCGGCGACAAGCAAAGTTTCCGGCGTGGACGATTCCGGCAATTTGAGTTTGGGCATCCCGGCGAGGATCCAGCCGCGCCAGTTGCGTTCGAGGTTGCGGACGCCTTCATGGTCGTAGTGTTTGCGGATGGCGTCTTCCCAGCCCACGTCTTCTCCGTCTTCAAGGAACTGGAGCCATGTGTATTGTCCCTTCTGCTGCACGAGAAAATCCGCGAGGGTGAAACCCTGTGCATAGAGCGTCAGCATGCGCGTGGCATCCTGAGGATATTCTTTCATGGACAGCAGTTCCTGCAGGGCGAAGTAATCCTCCTTGCGCTGAATGACCTGATGCAGCAGGTGCAGTTGTTTTCGCTGCTCTGAGTTGTGTTCGAACAGGGTGGCGGCACCTTCATCGGCCCAGCGTGGGAGTGGCCGGCGAAAGTGACTGGCGAAGATTGTGTGGTTGACTTCGTGCGGCAGTACGGAATCGAGAATACGTTCAAGACTGCCCTGGACCGACATGCGCCAGTTGACGACTTCCCCGTTGATGAACTGAAAGGTGGTTTGCCCGCCGGCTCCCATGGAACCGACATTGACGGAGACTCGGCAGGGCTTGCTCCAGTTGGGCATGGCTTTTTTCAGCCAGTAGATGGCCAGCGTTTTGCGCTGTTGTTCGGCGGCGAGTCCAACTTGTCGGGCGACATTGGCGTTTTCGGCCACGACGATGAAGTTGGCTGTTTCAAAGCGTTCTGCGGCGAACGTGCAGGAGCAGACTGCAATCCATGAAAGCAGCACACAGGTGCTGAAACGCCATGTCCGAGCTTCCATGCTCTGTCCTTGCCGCTGTGAAACGTGCTGCATCGACCAGCAGGGTGATCACGGGCCTGTTGAGGCGCGTGTGAGACCGTGCTATCGGGGAGCAAGTGCTGAGAAATCCCTTCTCGGCGAAGACTTGCTCTGATGGGAACTTATGGGCAGCAAATGCTGATCCATGAATTCCTGCAGGTTGTCGTTTTTTGTCGTAAGTTATTTGCTGGTTGATATTTGTGGTGATTCGTTTTTTCGGGAACCCGAAGTCGCTACGGCAACCAACCGGCAATTTTTGCAGATGTTACAGGAAACAGCGGATCGGGATCCAGAGGACTTTGTCAAAAGCCCGCAGGCTGGCGTTGACGTGTGGCGGAGGTGGGCTGGGATGGGGAGACGGGGGCACACGGGGAAGTTTTTTAACACAGAGGACGCGGAGGACACAGAGTTTCAGTGCGAAACGCGGAGAATTCTGCACGATTGGCGACGGGTTGATAGTGCAAGTGCTCAGCGCGTTTTTCTGCTGTTTCGGCGGAGCGGCGCGAGTTTCCAACTGAGCTGTGGACTCGCTGCTCGCCGGTGTGCTGGAAAACCGAGGAGGCGCGTTTCGACGGAGCGAAACGCGACTATCTTCTGGTTTACTCTGTTGCGCCATCCGAGGGCTGAGGGGTGGTGTCAGAAGAGAAACTGTTGTCCGGACGTTGATTTTGGTGTGCGAAAGAGATCGGTGCGGCTGGGGGGAAGTTGCTGGTCGAGTTGGCAGCGTTTGCGATGGATCTGAAAGAGTTTTGCGATCTGTTCCGCATAGATCCCGCTGCCGCGCATACGCTGATGGAACTGACTTTGATTGAGCTGCCCATCGCGGGTGGCGCGAATGCGGTTGAGGACACGGCTGGCGGCATCCGGGAAGTGGCGGTTCAACCACTCCAGAAACACAGGTTCTACTGTCAGGGGCAGGCGAACGATGATAAAGCTGGCGGAGCGGGCACCGGCTTCGGCAGCAGCATTGAGTACGGCGGGGATTTCAGAATCATTCAGTCCGGGGATCACGGGGGCAACCATGAGGTGCACGGGGATGCCGGCGGCGGTGAGGGTCCGGATGGCCTGCAGGCGGCTGGCGGGAGCTGAGCAGGCGGGTTCGACGAGTTTTGTCAGGGACTGATCGAGGGAGCTGAGGCTGATAGCGACGCGGCAGAGCTGTAGTTCGGCGAGGGGCCCCAGCACATCCGTGTCGCGTGAGATCAGGGCATTTTTGGTGATTACGGACACAGGCTGACGGGCTTCGAGGGCCACCTGCAGGCATTGCCGAGTCAGTTGCAGTTTGCGTTCGACAGGCTGATAGCAGTCGGTCACACCGGACAGCATGATGGCTTCGCACTTCCATGCGGGGCGAGTCAGCCAGTCTCGAAAAAGGCTGGGGGCAGCCGGTTTCACGAAGATCCGGGTTTCGAAGTCCAGTCCGGCGCTGAGCCCGAGGTATTCGTGAGTGGGGCGTGCGTAGCAGTAGCTGCAGCCGTGGAGGCAGCCGCGGTAGGGGTTGAGGCTGTAGCGAAACGGAATGTCGGGGCTGTTGTTTTCGGAGATGATGGACTGTGAGGTGTCGTGGAAGTACTGCGTGTTGGGGCGTTCCTGTGACTTCAGGAATTCTTCATCGAACTGCAGTTGTTCGAAATCTTTTTCGTGCAGGACTGTGAGGAAGCGATTGTCAGGGTTCGAGGCAGCGCCCCTGCCCCGCGGTGGTATGAAATCCGGCGGATCTGTGGTCATGCTGAATTCCTGTGACAAGCAGAGTTCCGGGATCCGAGGCAACGGGGGGGCCACGTTGAGGAAGCCCATGCCGGTGGTGGAACCTGTGGCATCCTGACGGGCAACGAGCAGCCTGTTTTCTGATTTTTAATTGGCCTGAGGCGCACGACGTGTGAAATTGATGGAAGCCGTGGAGTCAATGACCGGCGTGAGGCACCTCTGAACCGGCCGGATTTCCGGCAAAATCGGCCGTAGCGATTTTTCGGGGAAAAACGTGAATCGACGTGGTTCTGATTGTAGCAGAATCCCGGGAAAAGCCGATCAAACCTGAGGAAGAGCCTTTAGTGGTTGTTTCGCGTCAGACTTGACGAACAGTTTCGGGGATCTTGAGGGGTTTTCACGATGCGAAAAGACACGTTGCTGAACAGGATTGCCAGCATCGCTGTATGCTTTGGAATTCTGCTTTCGAACGCAGCTTCGGCATTTGACGGGGTCCGCAGTCAGATTGCCCGGGATGTCGAACTGAGCCGTCAGGGAAGCCTGAGCGGCCACGTGTGCTCCCCCGCTGGTGTCCCGATTGCGAATGCCGCTGTGCAGCTGAGGTATCAGGGGACGACGATCGCTGAAACCGTCACGAACGACGGGGGCGATTTCCTGATTACCGGCGTACGGGGTGGTGCTCACGAGTTGAACGTGGGATCGGTCAGCACACAGCTGCGTTTGTGGAAGAGTGGCACAGCGCCCGAATCCGCTGGCGATGCTGTTACCGTAGCCGCGGATGAATTTGTGGTGCGTGGTCAGTATCAGGATTGCCCGCCAGCGTATGTTCCGTACGCTCCAGGGTTTGGCTTCATGACTTTTGTGACGCTGGCTTCTGTGGCTGTGGCAACAACTGCGATTGTGATTGCGGTGGATGCACAGAACGACGTGGACAATCTGACTCCAGCATCTCCCTGAGAGATCCTCCTGGATTAAATCACAGCTTACCGGCTGAAAGAGGCTCGCGAGAATATCGCGAGCTTCTTTCGTTTTCCGGCCCATGGCCTGCGAGCGGGTGTTGCTGCGGGCCTGTGTTCTGTGGGCAATCAGGTTGTCAGGTCGGCGAAAGCGGCCTGTGCGGCGGCGAGTGTGGCCTGGATATCCGCATCACTGTGGACAGCAGAGACAAACATGGCCTCGAACTGGCTGCAGGGAAGATAGACACCGCGATTCAGCATGCCATGGAACCAACGGGAAAACCGTGCGGTGTCGGATTTCGTGGCCGATGCAAGATCTGACACAGATTCTGAGGTCAGGAAGACGGTCAGCATGCTGCCGACGCGGTTGATCCGGACTGGAATCTGGTGACTGTGAGCGGCTGCGTGGAAGCCGTGTTCGAGTGCGGCGCCCAGTTGTTCGAGGCGTGGATAGGGATTTTCCCGCTGGATCAGTCTGAGCATGGCGATTCCGGCGGCCATTGCGACGGGGTTGCCTGAAAGAGTGCCGGCCTGATAGACCTTTCCGACGGGGGACACGGACTTCATAATTTCCGCTTTGCCACCGTAGGCCCCGACCGGCATTCCGGCGCCGAGGATTTTTCCCATGGTGGTCATATCGGGGCGGATTCCGAAGAGTTGCTGAGCGCCGCCGGCGGCGAGTCGGAAACCGGTCATGACTTCATCGAAGATCAGGACCGTGCCGTAGTGATCGCAGAGCTGACGGAGGCTGGCGAGGAACTGTGGGGTGGGGATGACGCAGCCCATATTGCCCACAACCGGTTCGATGATGACGGCGGCCAGTTGATTGCCATGATTCCGGAAGGCGGTCTGGAGGCTCTCGCAGTCATTGTAGGGCAGGACGAGTGTGTCGGCGGTGCTGCCGGGAGGAACTCCGGGGCTGGAGGGGCACCCGAGAGTCAGGGCACCGCTGCCGGCGGAGACGAGCAGGCTGTCCACGTGCCCGTGGTAGCAACCGGCGAATTTTACGATGCCGTTTCTTCCGGTGAATCCGCGAGCGACACGGATGGCCGACATGGTGGCCTCAGTGCCGGAGTTCACCATGCGAACCATTTCGATGGAGGGGACCAGCGTCGTCACCAGTTCGGCCAGCTCCGCTTCGGCTTCTGTGGGAGCTCCGAAGCTGGTTCCGATTTCCAGTGCCGCGCGGATCGCATCGAGAATGGCGGGGTGTCGATGTCCGAACAGATGCGGGCCCCATGAGCCGATGTAGTCGATGAACTGGTTGCCATCGACATCGAACAGCCATGCGCCCTGGCCGCGTTTCATGAAAGGCGGAGTACCACCGACGGCGCCGAAGGCTCGAGCGGGGCTGTTGACTCCGCCGGGAATCAGTGTGGACGCTTTCTGAAACAGGCGTTCACTTTCGGTACGACGGGACGTATCGGGGAGCATGGACCGGGCTTTCGAGTGTTGGAATGTGATAGCGTGGTGAGAGCGACGTCGTGATCCTGTGCGGCAAGTCCACTGCAACTCCGGGCCCTGCCCTTACCGGCTGCGAAGCAGTCAGCCATGGTGGCGCGAGGTGAATGCTGCGAGTGAACGAGTGACTGATTTCCGGACCGATACTGATAAACCGTGGAACGACCCGACTCAGTTAACTTTCAATTCCAGGCCGGAGTTGGCTGCCTGGAGTTTATCCACAGTTTCTGCCGAGACTTCGCAATTGGAAAGATCGAGGTACCGGAGTGCGGGGAGTTGTGACAGCTGGGCAACTCCGGCGTCATCAAGCTGGGTCCCGGCGAGATGCAACCGTTCGAGCTTCATCATCTTCAGCAGTGTCGGCAGTGACTCAGAGGAGACTCGTGTGGCCTCGAGATTGAGTTCTTTCAGATTTGTCAGGGTGGCCAGTTCTGCGAAGCTCTCATCGCGTACCTTTTTGATTTCGCGGAGTTCGAGATAGGTGAGGCCGGTCAGACGTGCGAGTTTAGCGATACCGTCTGCGGTGACCAGCCGACACTCGCTGATGTCCAGCCATGTCAGTTTGGGGAGTTGGCTGACAACTTCGAGTCCATCATCATCGATGGAGGTTTCGCGGAGTTCGAGGCGGGTGAGTTCGGTGCAGGCGGCCAGATGCTGAATACCGGCTCCTGTGACATCTGCCAGACGGCAGCCCAGGCGTTTCAGTTTTTTCAGTCGTGCAATGTCGGGCATGCCGGCGTCGGTCAGGCGTGAGGCTTCGAGTTGCAGTTGTTCGAGGGTGGCGATGTCACCGATTGCGGGCATCGCAGCATCGGTGACAGCCGTGTAGTTCAGATTGAGAGACTTGAGGGGGAGACCTTTGAGATGCTGAACGCAGGCGTCGGTGACTTTGGACTTTTCAAGCTGGACATCAACGAGTGATTTGATTCCGCTGAGTTTGGCAACACCGGCATCGGTGACATTGGAATTTCGGAGATCGATGGCGCGAAGTTTTGTCAGCCCCTGAATGTGGGACAGACCTTCGTCGGAGAAGCCAGCTCGCCGCAGGATCAGGGCTTCGAGATTTGTCAGTTGGCCGACGATCTGCAGCGTGGCATCCCCGATTCCGGAGGCGTCGGTGAGGTCGAGTCGTTTGAGTGTTTTCAGCGATGCGAGTGCGGCCATACCGGTGTCGTTCATTCCGGGGCCGCCGAATCGAGCGACCGTGACACTGTGCAGACCGGCCAGCTGTTTGAGGGATTCGGAGAAATCCGTATCGGAGGACACGGAGATCTCGGTGACATTTCCGGCCTGATCCCGCTGGAGACTGCAGCCGGCTTTTTCGAGTGCAGCGACTGCGGCTGGGTCATCAGCCGGAGCCGTGGTTGCAGAGTTCCCCGTGTTCTGTGGGCCGGACGCGGGCTGACAGCCGCCGAAGACGAGTGACAGGGTGAGGCACATGGGCAGAGAGAAGCGAGTCATCCGAAAGCTCTTTTTTCGCGGAAAGTCAAATTCAACAAAGGGATGCAGGCCGCGGCTGATGTCGGTGGCTGAACCGCTGATGATGGGTTGCCAGGGGCGTCCGGCGAACTGCACTTCTATAGGGAGAGTGTAGACAGGGGAGCATTGGGCATGCAATCGGCTGGATCAGCCGAGCCAAATTGAGAATTGCGGGACGTGAGAGCACTGGCGAGGTCGGCAGCAGACTGTGGGGGCCCACCGGGCGGTTCGCCTGAGGGATTCGGTCGACTTCCGGCGTTCCTGGTTGCCAGTTGTGGTCATTCCTGCAAGGATTCCGGGAACGTCGGGAATACGGACTGAGTGAAAGAGAGGGCTCTGATGATACCAGCGAAGAGGATCCTGTGGTTGCTGGCCTGTGTGCTGGTCGGTGTGTCCGTTGGAGTGCGAGCGGACGAACGAATTCCGCATGCGCAGGACAAGCCGCCCGGGCCCGCGCTGAGCCCTGCGGAAGCGATCGCGAAAATGCAGGTTCCCGAAGGGTTTACGGTTGAGCTGATTGCGGCCGAACCTGACATTGTGAATCCGGTGGCCATGACGATTGACGAACGTGGCCGGTACTGGATTACGGAATCGCTGGAGTATCCACGTCGCTCACCGGGACCTGGTCAGGATCGGGTACGGGTGCTTGAGGACACAGACGGAGATGGGCAAGCGGACCGTGTCGACGTCTTTATGGAGGGGCTGAATATCCCGAGTGGGATTGCTGTGGGGCACGGAGGTGTCTGGGTTGCGAATGCTCCGGATCTTTTGTTTGTGCAGGATACCGATGGGGACGGGAAGGCGGATCATCAGGAGGTTGTGGTGACCGGTTTTGGCCGGGACGACACGCATGAGCTACCGAATTCTCTGACGTGGGGTCCGGATGGCTGGCTGTATGGGCTGAACGGTGTGTTTAATCCCTCGCACATCCACTATGGGCCGGCGAATCCTAACTTCCGCGAAGGGCAGGCGGGCTGGAAGTTTACCTGTGCGATGTTTCGGATCCACCCGAAGACTCGGGAGTTTCAGGTCTTTTGCGAGGGGACCAGCAATCCGTGGGGAATCGCCTTCAATGATGCCGGCGAGGCCTTTGTCAGTGCGTGTGTGATTGATCACCTGTGGCATCTGACAGAAACCGGCTATTACCATCGCCAGGGCGGCCCATATCCGCCGTTCACGTGGAAGATTGAAAGTATTGTCAGTCACAAGCATCAGAAGGCGGCGTACTGCGGGATTCACTGGTATGACAGTGACGCTTATCCTGAGGTCTGGCGAAAGAAACTGTACATGGGGAACATCCATGGCAGCTGCATCAATAGTGACCGACTGGAGCGGCGGGAATCGACGTGGCAGGCGTCGCCGGAACCGGATTTTCTGAGTGCCAATGATGCGTGGTTCATGCCGATCGTGCAGAAGACCGGTCCGGATGGCTGCTTGTGTATTCTGGATTGGTATGACCGCTATCATTGCTACCAGGATGCCAATCGGGATCCCTCCGGAATTGATCGGCTTCGCGGGCGTCTGTACCGCATTCGTTATCGCGATGTTCCGAGAGTGGCTCCGTTTGATCTGGGTCAGGAATCGGATGCGTCGTTGCTGCAGATGCTGGGGGACGGCAATGGCTATCGGCGTGAGACTGCGCAGCGGCTGTTGACAGAACGCCTGCTGGGAGCTGGTGACTCCGGGTTGTCATTGATGCTGGAGGAGGCGGTCTTATCTGCGAGCGAGCCAGAGATCCGGTTGCGGGCCCTGGGGATTCTGTCTGCGGGAGGAGAGATCTCCGAGTCGACTCAATTGAAGCTGATGGATGACGCGGAGGCAGTGATTCGGGCGTGGGCGGTCCGAGTTGCGGGTGACCAGCGGCATCTGTCGGCAGCGGTGGCGGAACGTGTGGTGGAGTCAAGTCGTGATGGTAGCCCTGTGGTGCGACTGCAGACGGCGATTACGGCGATCAAGCAGCCCGGGATTGACGACATACCGGTGCTGGTGCGGGTCCTTTCGGCCGCAGGATCCGACCCTCTGGTTCCGCGCATCGTCTGGCAGAATCTGCATCCCCTGCTGGAATCGCGGACTGGTGATTTTGTGGACGCGGTACGTCTTCAGAGTCAGGCGGACAAGGGGTATTCGACGGCGGTGCTGGACTTGTTGCCGCGTGTCGCGGATCGTCTGTTGTCGGCAGACAAGCCGGATACCAACGCTGTGGCCCTGCTCCTTGACCTGCTGATCTCGGATCCCGCGAATGACGACGCGGCGGATCGTTGCCTGCAGTTGCTGACAGCGCGAATTCGATCGGGCGAGATTACGGGGGTGGCTCTGACACAGCTGCGAGAGCGGCTGCAGGTTGGATTGCTGACAGCGGCTGCCGTGACACCGTCGCGTGCAGGAACGGTATCGGCGCTGGAGCTGGCTGCGTCGCTGGGGATCGAGTCGGCTGTGGCGCAGGCGGTGCACTTGTTCGGGAGTTCGCAGGAGGACACCGTGCGAATTCGTCTGCTGCAGGCGCTGATCACGACCGGTTATGCCGGCGCGCTGAATGCGGGCGAGAGTCTGCTGGTGCCGCAGACGTCGGTGGCTGCGAAACGGGGAGCTCTTCAGGCTATCGCGAGGATTGCCTCGCCGGAGGCTGGGCAAGCAATTCTTGAGACCATGAAGACGCTGCCTGCAGAATTGCAGCCGCTGGCCGTGGAGATTCTGACGGATCGTCTGGAATCCTCGATCGCACTGATGACGATGATTCGCGAAGGCGACTCTCCGGCTTCGATCATCAACTCAAATCAGGCGCGCAAGATGCTGCAGCTGAGGAATGACGAGTTGACTGGACTGGTGCAGAAGCACTGGGGGAGTGTGCGTACGGAACGCGATCCGGCGCGTCAGGAACTGATCAGTCGGATGCGTAATGAGTTGCGAACGACTCAGGGCGACGCGCATGCGGGACGGGAGGTCTTTCGACGGGTTTGTGCCCAGTGTCACAGGATGTATGGTGACGGCGCTGAGGTCGGGCCTGATATTACTCGAAATGGCCGTGCGTCCTTTGAACAATTGTTGTCGAACGTCTTTGATCCCAGCCTTGTGATCGGTTCAGCTTATCAGGCGCTGACGGTTGTCACGACGAGTGGCAGAGTGATCACGGGGTTACCGATAGAAGACAGTGCCCAGCGAGTGGTCCTGAAGGTTCAGGGGGACAGGCAGGAAGTCATTGCGCGGGATGAGATCGAGGAGCAGGTCACGAGTGCACTGTCACTGATGCCGGAGGGGCTGGAGAAGCAATTGCAGCCGCAGGAGTTACGGGATCTGTTTGCGTGGCTGACGCTGGATCGGCCACCGGAAGACGCCGAGGCTCGGTACCTGCCGGGGTCCCGGATTGTGCCGGGCCGAACAGAAAATCCTCAGGAATACGCGGCGCTGGTGGAACAGCTTCTGCCTGGTTTCGTGCTGAAAAAATCGGGGGAAGGCGGGATTGAAATTCTGGAGAATTATCATGGGCGACCGGCCCTGAGGACGCATCCGGTTTCGCAGCGAGAGCGTTGTCAGATGAGTGCGAATCTGCAGGTGCCGCATGGGAAATCGGTGGTGCTGGTAATCGCGGTGGCCTCAGACGAACGCGGTGACTGGCTACTGGGCGTGAACATCAATGGACAGCAGCGACATCAATCGGTGGTGCGGCATCAGGCCGGTCGAGTGGAATGGAAAGAGGTCAAAATCGACGTCTCCGATTTATCTGGACAAAAGATCAGTATAGATTTTTTCAATGGAGCAAATGATTGGTCCTATGAGTTCGGGTACTGGAATTCGGCAGAAATGATTGTTCGTTAAGAAAAATCCCCATTTCGCGGGAAAAGGCGGACAAAATGTGTGTTCATAGAACGGGTGCAGGCTGATGATCTAGGTATGGCGTTCCGGCGTAGGGGGATTGAGTAGGGGTCATCGCGGGCCTGGTGGCTTTGCGACTGATTGTCTGATGACAAAGGGCGGCGGGTCATCGAACGTGGGCAGAAGTCCAGAGATTGGGATAAGAGTGAGCACATGATTTCTCAGACGGTTGAATACGCTCTGCGGTCTATCGTAACGATTGCTCAGAATTCTGGTCGAGCAGTGACAGCGAGGGAGATCGCGGCGACGACAAAGGTGCCTGCCCCCTATTTATCGAAGTTGATGCAGTTGCTGGTGCGAGGAGGTCTGGTGACGGCTCAGCGGGGCCCGAACGGTGGTTTCCAGTTAGCGCGTGATCCTGCAACAATGACGTTGTGGGAGGTCGTGAATGCACTCGAGCCATTTCAGCGGATTACATCCTGTCCGCTGGGTTTGCGTTCGCATGGCAATCAGTTGTGTCCATTGCACAGCAATCTGGATCGAGCGTTGGGAACGGTGGAGCAGTTGTTTCGCAGCATGACAGTTGCCGACATGTTGTCTCAGCCTGGTGCGGTGACGCCTCTGTGTGAAGACGTGCCTCTGTTGCAACTGTCGGGCGGGATCCTGGGAGCGTTGCAGGCGGGGTACATGGTTTCCGGACCGGTGTTGGACGAAAGGCCCGGAACCTGAGAGTTCAGCAGCGTGTTCCGACATGCGAGTTTTTATGAAGCGCGGCAACTCGTGTGGTCCCGGGGTTTGGATTTTGCTGATCGCGGGATGCTGAAAGTGGGTGGAGTGAGATGATACGAGCGGCGGTGACAATCAGTCTGGTGGAGGAAGCGCGGAAGGGTCCGTTCGTTTTTCACGGGGATCTGGAAGCGGGTTGTCAGCAGGCAGTGGAGCTTGGATTTGACGCGATTGAACTTTTTGCGGCCTCGGGCGAGATGATTCGTGAACTGCCGTTGCGACAATTGCTGCAGCGTTATGGATTGCAGCTGGCGGCGGTGGGCACGGGTGCGGGAATGGTTGTTCGCAAGCTGCAGTTGTGTGACGCGGACGCAACGCGCCGTGCAGCGGCGGCGGAATTCATTCAGGGGATCATGGAAGCGGGTGCTGAATTCGGAGCACCGGCCATTATTGGTTCGATGCAGGGACGCTGGGACGACGTGGTTCCGAGGGACGTCGCGACGGGTTATCTGCAGTCGGCACTGGAGCGACTGGGACAGCGGGCCGGTGAGCTGGGAACATTTCTGCTGTATGAACCGTTGAACCGCTACGAGACGAACATGTGCAACACGATGGCCCAGGGGGCGGATCTTTTGCGGCCACTGGCAACGCGATCGGTGAAGCTGCTGGCCGATTTGTTTCACATGAACATTGAAGAAACGAGTCTGGCAGGCGGCCTGCGTGACGCATCGGAGTTTCTCGGGCACATTCACTTTGTGGACAGTACTCGGCAAGCCGCGGGTCGAGGTCACATGGTGTACGAGCCGCTGGTGGAAGTTCTGCGGGAGCTGCAGTATTCGGGATATTTGTCTGCCGAGGTCTTTCCGGTGCCTGATTCCCGTACGGCGGCTGAGCAGACGATTCGGACATTTCGCCGTCTGTATCCTGTCTGAGCGCCGTAAGGTGAGATCGTTGCGGCGGCCTGATTTTCGGTCTGCGTTCCGGATTGGCGTCTGTGATTCTGATCAGGTGCTCGTCACGTCGACACCTCTGGCGAACACCTGCTGCACGAACAATTCCTGATCGAGGATCAGGATGTCGGCTCGTTTTCCCGGGGCCAGGCTGCCGGTGAGTTTGCTCAGGCCGCTGCGTGCTGCGGGCGTCAGGCTGGCCATACGAAAGCAGTCGGGCAGGCTGGCGGATGTATTTTGAGCCATGTGGCGGACCATGTGATCCATGCCTTTGACGGCGCTGGCGAGGCTACCGGTGGCCGCCCATCCGACGTTTCCATCGCTGTGAAAGGGTGTCCCGGCCTGTCGATTTCCGAAGACGTAGTTGCCTGGTGGCAAGTCGAGTGCGCGATTGCAGTCCGTCACGAGGCACAAGCGGTGGGCGCCTTTCATGCGAAAGGCGAATTCGAGGAGTTCGGGGGCAAGGTGGCAGCCATCGGCAATCACTTCCGTGCTCATTTCGGCATTCATCAGCACGAATTCGGCCATGCTGCCCTGCATGGGGGTACCGAAGCGTTGGCGCAGCGAAGGCACGGAGCTCATAGCGCACCAGAAGTGATCCACGTGTCGCATTCCGGCTTCGAACGCGGACTGCATTTCAGACCAGCTGGCATTGGAATGGCCGCATGTGATGAGGCAGCGTCTTTGAGCGGCTGTGCGGTAGAAATCGGCGGCCCCCGGGAGTTCTGCAGCGCAGGTGGCGATACGTACGAGGCTGGAAGTGAACCAGGCTGCGAAATCATCATGAGCGGGAGATCGGCAGGCTGTTTTATCGTGGCAGCCCGCCTTGTCCTCGGCGAAGTAGGGGCCATACAGGTGGACGCCGGCAATGGCGGCACCGAGCCGGGGGTTACGAAGGATTTGAGAGCGTGCGGAGCGGCAGGCATCCAGCATGTGCTGAATGTTGTCGTGGCTGCCGGTGGTGGTTGTGGGAAACAGTGTGGTGGTACCGTGATTCAGATGAGCGCGACAAGCGGTGAGGACATCGGGAACGGTGGCATCCATGAAATCTGAACCGGCTCCGCCATGTACATGCAGGTCCACGAACCCGGGGGCGATCAGGCCACCGTGAGCATCAGTGATCTGTGTTTTGATTGGCAGTCGTTTTCGACGGCCGACATGAGTGATGTGTTGACCGGACCAGACGACCATTCCATCCTCAATCAATCGATCAGGGAGGATGACGGTGCCGTTGGCAACCGCGTGACAGTGAGATGCGACCATGGAGGGGGCGGTCCTGTGGAGGGGGGGGGGGCGTTGGGTCTGGTCTGGTCTGGTCTGGTGCCGTTGTGGGAACCGGTGAGTGCTGATGGGACGATTGAAGGATAAGCACGCAGCACAGAGTCAATCAGGATTGTACCGCGAGTGCTCCGATTTGTTGAATTCGGAAACCTGAGAAAGTTGCTGCCAGACTTTGAACGACACGGAGTTGAGTCTGGCGGCGGATTGCGTGTGGCCCGGGACGAAGTTCGGCACGTTTCTGAGAAGTCTTCCGGGAAGGTTTGACACTGGGGCTGGGTGTGAGTTCTATTTGGGGGTAGACTATGGAAACAGCAGAGCGACAGCGCTGCCTGTGGAAATGACACATCTTTGAAAACTGAGCACAGACAGCGATTTGCCGGCAGCGATACTTCAGACGGATGAAGAAAACGCGTCAGCAGAATCCCGGGGCAATTTGCCTTCGACAACTGCTCAGGACCTGGGGAATCACTGGTTTATGCCACGGTTTGACTTGATAGCCACGACAACATTCGGGCTTGAGGCGGTTGTAGCGCGGGAGCTGGAGCGTCTGGGGTACACGGATCTGCGCACGGTGGACGGCAGGATTCACTTTCAGGGGGATGAGCTGGACATAGCCCGTTGCAATCTCTGGCTGCGTTCGGCGGACCGAATCCTGATCCGGGTGGGAGAATTTGCCGCTGGGGACTTTGACGCCCTGTTTGACCAGACCGTCGCATTGCCGTGGTATGACCTGCTTCCGGTGGACGCCAAATTCCCGGTTGCGGGCCGCAGTGTGCTGTCCCGACTGCACGCGGTGCCGTCGATTCAGGGATGTGTAAAGAAGGCGATTGTGGAGAGCCTGAAAAAGCGTCACCAGCGATTTCGATTTGAAGAAACGGGGGCCGTGTTTCAGGTTGAGGTGTCACTGTTGCGCGACGTTGCCACTCTGACCATTGACACGACGGGTGACGGGCTGCACAAGCGGGGTTATCGCGAGTATGTCGGTCCTGCGCCGGTGCGGGAAACGATGGCTGCGGGCTTGATTCAGCTGAGCTACTGGAATCGGGATCGGCAGCTGGTGGATCCTTTCTGTGGCAGCGGGACGATACCGATTGAGGCTGCGATGATTGGCCGCAACATGGCTCCGGGCCTGGGGCGTTCGTTCATTGCGGAAGACTGGCGGTGGTTTGAGCGTCGAACATGGAAAGAGGCGCGGACGGAGGCACGCGATCTGAAGCAGCCACGACTGACTCTGCCAATTCTGGGTTTTGACCACGATCCAGCGGCCATTCGATTATCCGAAAAGGGGGCTCGTGAAGCCGGAGTCACCACGGATATCCAGTTTCGGGAGCAGGAGATCAGTGACTTCCGATCCAGCCAGGAATACGGTGTGGTGATCTGTAATCCACCGTATGGCGAGCGACTGGGCGAGCCTGAGGAAGTGGAAGCCGTCTACCGTGAGCTTGGGCGAGTGACATCCAGTCTGAAGACCTGGGGCATTTACGTGCTCACATCCAATCGGTTTTTTGAAAAGCACTTTGGTCGTCGCGCGCCGCGGCGTCGCAAACTGTTCAATGGCAGGCTGGAGTGTCAGTTTTATCAGTATCCGGGACCACCCCCGAAAAAACTCGGGGCAGACCAGACCGCTGAAGGCGAACTTAGCACTGGGGACCAGGAGGAGCTGGAGACTGTCGAACAGGACATGGTCCAGCGTGAGATGGAACCGGTGGTTAGCCAGTCCAGCGTGCCGTCAGTGGAACTTCCGCCGTGGCAGACTGCGGCGTGGATCCAGCAGACTCAGGTGATTTTGAATTCCTGGCGTCTTCATCTGGGCAAAGAGCTGCTGGAGCGGAGTGAGGATCCGGAAGACGAAGCGCGGCGTCTGTTTGAAGCACCGTTTGTCGTGGTGTCCCACGGGACTCAGGAAGACCCGATTCTGAACTATGGAAACCGGATGGCTCTTGAGTTGTGGGAGATGGATGCGGCGACGCTGCTGACCATGCCATCGCGGCTGACGGCGGAGCCGATGCATCGTGACGAGCGTGCTCAGATGATGAGGCGGGCGGCAAAGCAGGGTTATGTGGACGACTATCGTGGTGTGCGCATCAGTCGGACGGGCAAGCGATTTCTGATTGATCGAGCGGTGATCTGGAACCTGCAGAATGCCTCGGGCTATCGAGTGGGTCAGGCCGCCACATTCACGAAATGGACTCCGCTGGCAGACGCCGGGGCCAGCCAGGCCACATCGGGCATGTTTCCGGGTGGAGATTCGGAATAAGGACATGGGACGTCCTGGCTGGTCAGCAGGAGACAGCGCGCGACAGGGGTGGATGCGACCGACGCGGTTCGACTGGCTGGTCGCGCGGGCTGTCGGGGGTTTTGCATTCAGGTGCGCGGCGGCAGCCTGGGCTTGAGTGAGTGGGCTGGGTGGTGATTTTGGGGTGTTCGGGAGTTGTGCGTTCTGGCAGCCTGCGGGCAAGTGGTGTAAGTGCGCCCGTTGGTGCCACCTTGAATTGAAGAAAACCACGTTGCCCGAAAATCCCGGTCCTGATAGAGTTCGAGGCGGCAGGAACAGGAAATTCCTGCTGATGGCGCGGCAGGAATTGCCGAATGTCATGGAAGGCGCGATGTGCGGCTGCAGCGAAATGTGGTGCAGACCACAGAAAACAGCTCGGCATGACGCTGAGTCGGGTCCATGGAGTGGGCGGTGAGCAGCAAGAAACGACACAGTCTGCGAGTTTTGTTCGTCGACGACGAGAACTCGATTGCCGAATTGATGCGTTCCGAATTGCCGCGGATGGGGCATACGGCGACGGTGCGGCAATCGCCTGGCGCGGCGATCGAAGCGATCCAGAAAAACGTGTTTGACGCGGCGATCATCGACCTGCGGATGCCCGGGGGCAGTGGTTGGGACGTGATCGACTATCTGCGAGAGCACTGTCCGGAAACCGTCTGTGTGATCAGCACGGGGCATGGTGACCGGGACGACGCGATCCGGGCCATTCGGATGGGAGCGTATGACTTTCTGCCCAAGCCGGTTTCGTTGTTTGAGATCAGCAACGTGCTGGATCGAATTGCTGAGAAAAAATCGCTGCAGAACAAGACGCGGGCACTGGAAGGTCGACTGCAGCGAGTGGAAGGTCGATCGGACCTGATCGGCACGTCAGCACCGATGTTGCGGGTTCAGAAACTGATCGACCGCATTGCGCCGACGGATTCTGCGGTGCTGATCCTGGGTGAGACGGGGACTGGCAAGGAAATGGTTGCGCGGCGTATTCACGAACAGAGTGAGCGTCGTGCGGAGCCATTTGTCGCGGTGAACTGTGGTGCCATTCCCGAAAACCTTGTGGAAAGCGAGTTCTTTGGGCATCGCAAAGGGTCGTTTACCGGAGCGGATTCCAATCGGGCCGGGTTATTCGAAGTCGCCAATGGTGGCACACTGTTTCTGGATGAGTTGGGAGAACTGGACAAATCGATGCAGGTAAAACTGCTGCGGTTTCTGGAATCCGGAGAAGTGCGTCGAGTCGGGGACAACGAGCCCTTTCATGTGGATGTCCGGATTGTCTGTGCGACAAACCGGGAATTGCAGCAGATGGTTCAGGAAGGCAGGTTTCGCGAGGATCTGTACTTCCGCATCAACACCTTTGAAATCTATCTGCCGCCACTGCGTGAGCGGCTGGACGATATTCCCCAGTTGGCGCTGCATCTGATTGCCCGCCATCTGAAACGGGACGTGGTGTTTCCGGAGATGTTGCCGGCGGAAACGATTCGTGTACTGCAGTCGCACCGCTGGCCGGGAAATATCCGTGAACTGGCGAATGTGCTGGAGCATGCCCTGATTCTTTCGGACGGTCAGGCCATTCATCCGGCTGATTTGCCGCGTAGTCTGCAGAAGTCTTCTTCGCAGGAGCCTGCCGTTCCGGAGTTGACCGGAACAATTCCGTTTGCCGGTTCGGGGCCGGGGGTCGTTCCCGGGGAGCCTCGGACATTACGGCAGATGGAAGAGGAAATGATTCTGCGGGTGCTGGAGAAATACCACGGCGACAAGCCTCAGGCAGCCAAAGAGCTGGGGATTGCCCTGAAGACCCTGTACAACCGTCTGAGCCAGATGACGGGTCATCGATTTGCCGGTTAGTTTTGCAGCGGGCGTGGTTGTGGCAAGGACAAGGGTTTGCCTGCCCTGCCCTGCCCTGCCCTGTCATTGCGAGACGATGGCGAGACGATGGCGATATGAGCGTTCTCGGCTTGAAGACGGAACGTTGTGCGATTGCTTGATTGGCCAGTAAAAATCCGGGGCGATCGTTTCGTCGGAGCGAAACGCGACTATTTCCTGGTTCACCACCGTGTGGCCATCCGAGGCCGGTGGGCGGCCCGTTTGGACTGTCCCTTTCGCGCCGTTCGGGGGGGCCGGGCGGAAATGGCGTGATTGCCGATTGAGGCGGACGGCCTTTGAGGGTGGATGTCGCGGAAACATTCGAAAACTCTGAGATTTCGCTGAAAAACGGCTGATTTTTTCGCGATCCCCGCATGTTCCTCAGAGTCTTTGCGTCCTGAAAAACCTGCAATGGCTTTTCAAACGGCCGACTTTTCGTCATCATTCTGCGGAGGAAAAAAACCACGACGACGTGCTCAGACTCTGCCGTTGCCCGGTCGATTTTCCCGTGGCGAACTGCGGAATCCCGGCGGTGCTGTCTGCCGGGCGAAGTGGATTCCGGCGAGTGACTTGCTGGAATGTGGCTACGGGTGTCCGATTTGTGCGATTGCGTCGGGTCTCGCGAGTGTGATTTTTTTGCCGTCAGATTGACTCAGTTTTCTTCAACCATGGGTGATGCCCACAGTTCGTAGGTTGCTCCACAAGCAGTGGCCACATTGGCTGTCGAAAGTGGTCATCTGCGACTGACTGCAACCGGAGTTCTCGATCGTTTCTGTGGTTGGGGCGGCGACGGATGATTGCTGCGTGGCTGACGGGACGAGGAAAATCTGAGAGTGTGTTGGTTGGTTGGTTGGTTGGTGATTGATTGTCTGGGTGGATATTGACGATCGTCGTGCGTGGAGTGCTCTGCGTCGCGTGTAGTTCCGGTTTCTTTTTCATGTTCCGTAGTCGGGAGCAGCAGAATGACTCATACAGCCCCAAAACTTCATAATGCAATGTGGCCAGGCCTTGTTGGAAAAGGGGATGGCCCGGGGCAGGAGCCGGCGATTAGTCTGGAGAAAATGCTGGCGCTGACGGCGGCGGCGAATGTGAGCGGTCAGAAGTTTGACGGGATTGACTACTTCCTGTTTCTGCCGCATACCAATCCGGAAGCGAGTGATGCTGAGTTGCTGAAGATCGCCGACATGATTGCCGGCTATGGATTCAGTGTGGGCTCGCTGGTGGCACCGGTCTGGCCGGGCACCGTTGGTGATTCGGCGATGGGCGACGCGGCTGCGCGGGAAAAGTTTCTGAGTGCCGTGAAGATGGCCTGTCGGATTGCCGGCGTCTTTGAGAAGCATGGTGTGCGTAAATACGGGGTGATCCGGATTGACTCGGCCGAATTCGGTGTCGCGAAATGGCGTGAGAATCCTCAGGCGAACACATCAAAGATTGCTGAGACATTTCGTGAGGCGGCGAAGATTGCTGCGGATCACGGACAGCGACTGGCTGCTGAAGGGGAGATCTGCTGGGCGGGCATGCACAGCTGGAAGGACATGCTGAATCTTCTGGAAGAGGTCGGGATGCCGCAGTCACTGGGCTTCCAGGCGGACCTCGCGCACACGTACCTGTACCTGCTGGGATACAACGCACCGGAATGTGAGTTGGTTCGTGAGGGGTACACGGATGCCGAGTTCTGGGCGGCCTACAAGGAGATGACGGACAAGCTGCGTCCGTGGACGATTGACTTTCATGTGGCGCAGAACGACGGGCAGGTGCATGGCGCGGGGTCGCACGACAAGACGGGCAAGCACTGTCCGGCGGACGATCCGAACGGGAAGCTGGACATTGTGAAGTGTGCGGGCTACTGGCTGCAGGGGGCTGCGGAGCGGGGAATTCAGCATATTTGCTGGGACGGATGTATGTTCCCGAATGCGACCCTGGAGAATCCCTCAACCTGGAACACGATCCTGGACACGATGCTGAAAGTCCGCGCCGCTCATGGCTGGAACTGAATGCGGATGTGTGGCTGTCCATGTGGCAGCGCGTGGGTATCCGGGGCGGTCTGAAGTTGTCTGAACCTGATGCTGGCTGGTGCGGCCTGTTGAATTCTGTTTTTAAGACCTTCTGTGAACATTAGAAAGTGAGCCATGTCACAGCTGAAGCCACTGAACATCGGAGTTGTTGGATACGGCTTTATGGGCCGGACTCATACCAACGGCTACAAGCGGGTCAATGACTTTTTTCCGGAGTTGAAGCATCGCCCGGTGCTGAAGGCCATTTGTGGTCGCAGTGAAGAGCAGTTGCGGAAGTTTGCTGATCAGTGGCAGTTTGAATCGACAGAGACGGACTGGCGAAAACTGATTGAGCGGAAAGACATTGACGCGATTGACATCTGCACGCCGAACAATTCGCATGCGGAGATCGCGATTGCGGCGGCGGAAGCCGGCAAGATGGTCCTGTGTGAGAAGCCGCTGGCCATGGATCCTGTGGAAGGCCAGAAGATGGTGGATGTGATTGAGAAGGCGGGTGTACCCAACACGGTGTGGTACAACTACCGTCGGGTTCCGGCCGTATCTCTGGCCAAGCGATTGATTGACGAAGGGCGGCTGGGGAGAATCTTTCATTACCGCGCGAATTTCCTGCAGGACTGGACGATCAATGCGGATCTTCCGCAGGGTGGGACGGCGCTGTGGCGACTGGATGCGGCTGCTGCTGGATCGGGAGTGACGGGTGACCTGCTGGCACACTGCATCGACACGGCGATCTGGCTGAACGGTTCGATTGGCAGTGTCACGGCCATGACGGAGACGTTTGTGAAAGAGCGTCGCCACAATCTGACCGGGAAAGTGGAAAAGGTCGGCATTGATGACGCCTGTGCGTTTCTGTGCCGGTTTGAAAATGGTTCTCTGGGACTGTTCGAATCCACTCGATACGCCCGTGGTCACAAGGCCTTGTACACGCTGGAAATCAACGGTGAGAAAGCGTCGATCAAGTGGGATCTGCATGACCTGCATCGGCTGGAGTACTTTGACCACAGTGATGATTCCGTAATTCGCGGTTGGCATCAGGTGCATTGTACGGATGGTGACATGCCCTACATGGGCAAATGGTGGGTTCCGGGGCTGCAGATTGGCTATGAGCACACCTTTGTGCATCAGGTTGCCGACTTTATCGCGGCGGTGGAAGCTGGTCGTCCGTGCAGTCCGACGTTCCGTGAAGCACTGGAAACTCAAAAGGTTTGTCAGGCGGTACTGGACAGCGCGAAATGTGGACAGTGGCAGCAAATTTCGTAGCCTGGCTCAACGAGCTCGGGTAGAATGCCCGAGTGATTACAGGGGCGGTTGAAGCAGACTTCAGCCGCCTTTACTTTTCCGCAGTTGGCAACGTGTATGGACCTCTGGTGCGTACGCAGGTGTGTTTCTGTGGAATGGTGAATGCCGGTTTGTGGGAGGCAGGTTCCGGGTAGGCCCTGGCTGTGGGTGTCGCTGAGGATGCTGGTGACGGCCAGTCTGCCTGTGCGGTGAACTCGGTTGCCCTGCCCTTATGTCGGCCTTGTTGGCCCGATGTGTTCGACCCGATCCGGGTCTGTATTTATAGAAACGCAGTGAACTTTGGAGCCGTCCGGGTGGGGCGGAGCTGAAGTTCATCGGCGTGTTTTTGTGTTTTTCCGACAGCAGTCAGTCTGTACGGCTGGCTGTGTGCTTCCGTTGAAATCAAGTCAAATTCAGGTTGTGCCATGGAACGTCAGCCCATTTCCCGTGAAGGTTATGACAAGCTTCGCGAAGAAGTTCGGCATCTGGAAGATGTGGAAATGCCGGCGATTGCGGAACGGATCAAGTCTGCTCGTGAAGAGGGAGACTTGAAAGAGAATGCTGAGTATCATTCTGCGCGTGAGACGCAGGGACTGTTGCAGGCCAAGATCAATCAGCTGAAGTCCAAGCTGGCCAGCTGCTACATTGCGGAGCGAACTGAAGGCCCGAAAGATGCGGTCGAGTTCGGTGCGCGGGTGACGGTGAGCGTGGACGGTGATCAGGAAGTTTATGAGCTCGTTGGTCCCGGTGAAGAGGACTACGAGGGGGATGTGATGAAGATCCTGACCACCAGTCCGATTGGGACGGCGATGATGGGCAGGAAAGTGGGCGACAGGATTGAGGTCGCGATTCCTCGTGGCAAACTGCGGATGCAGATTGTGGCGATTGATTAGGTTCGGTCGAGGTCAGCTGAACAGGGCTGTGACCGGATTTCCACCGTACAGTGGATGCGGGCGGCCGGTCAGATCATTCAGCGTGAGCCCCTGAGGGATGCCCAGGGCGTGCAGCACGGTGGCACCCAGATCTCTGGGCGACACTGGATTATCGGCGGGGAACCGAGCGATTTCGTCGCTGGCCCCATAAACACCGCCGCGGTGGATACCGGCACCGGCCATCAGTCCACTGTAGCAGAAGGGATGATGTTCGCGGCCGGCATTTGCGGCGGTGATTTGTGGACGGCGTCCGAACTCACCGACCCAGACGATCAGGGTGTCGTCCAGCATGTTGCGATCGCGCAGATCGGTCAGCACGGCGGCCAGGGCCTGATCAGCTGGAGGAATCAGGTCACGTTTCAGACGTACGAAGTTGTTTCCGTGAGTATCCCAGAAGTTTTGCCCGTCGTTGTGCCAGTTGACGGACACGAAGGGGACACCGTGTTCCAGCAGGCGACGTGCCAGCAGGACGCACTGGCCATGGATGTTTCGGCCATAGCGATCGCGAGTCTCTGCGGATTCCTGAGTGAGATCGAAAGCACCGCGGACGTCGGGCGAGCTGAGCAGGCGGAAGGCTTCCTGCTGTTGCTGAGTCATGGATGTCGTAGCGGCTTCTGCGAGGTTGAGTTGCCGGGATTCTATGGCGGACAGCAGTGCCTGGCGGTGATTGAGCCGACCGGTATCCAGTCCGTCCAGCAGGTCGAGAGCCGGGACTGTCCAATCCGGTCGGGACGGATCTCCGGTGACGAGCATGGGATCAGCGGCAGCTCCGAGCCAGCCTCCGGTTTGCCCCGGGGCGACGCCGCCAGGTGCTGCGGGATGCAGAGTTTTCCAGGGCATGGTGACGCTGGCCGGTAGTCCTCCGGGCAATCCATGCAGGCGGGAAATGAGGGCCCCGAAATGTGGCGAGTCATTGCGTCCTGGTGGTTCGTCATCACTTTTGTTGACTGGGGGGAGTTGTCCGGTGAGGGTGGTGTGAGCGCTACTGAGGTGTGCCGGGTCATCGTGGGACAGGGAACGGATAATGGTGACCAGATCTGTGAGGGGGGCCAGATTGCGGAAGTGTTCGCAGATGCGGAGACCGGGTGTTGCTGTGGCGATGGGGCGAAATTCACCGCGGACCTCCAGCGGGGCGCCGGGTTTCATATCGAAGGTGTCGAGTTGACTGGGGCCGCCCCACATGAAGAGGAGCAGGCAGCGTTTGGCGGTACCGAACCCGGGGATTTGACTGGCGGTCTGCTGTGCGGACGCTAAGGGGAGTGCGGGCAGCAGGCCAGCGAATCCGGCACGCAGAACGGTTCTGCGGCGGATGGGCCATGCTGGTAATCCGAACGGAAATCCGGATCGCATTTGGGGGGCCTGTTACAAGTAGGGAGGGATGATTGGCGGGGGCAGCGGGACCTGGAAACCTGGCGGTTTGGGTACTGTGCAGTTGGGTAAGGTTACCTGTGGCGAGGGCAGGTGTCCAGCTTTTCTCAGAGAAGCCCGTGAGAACGGAGATCAAAACGGCTCGACAGGGGACGGCACGAGGATCGGGGCGATTGTGAATCGTGGTGGAAGCGATGCCTGTCACGGTCGGGAGTGGGAAGTGGGTGGGGGTTGAGAGAAATCGAATGCTGGCATTCTGACGCGGATGACAGGTGTTGATTGCCGTCGTACACTCGATGGAAACTGGTAATCAGCAGCTCGTGGGAGAGTTATTGTGTCGCGATACACGTTAAGACTGGCCGTATTGTCTGTGGGGATCTTTCTGGCCTCAGGACCATTCCTGGGGGCTCAGGGGCGGGTATATCGTGAGCGAGTGGAACCGCACTGGAATGAGGCGAGGACGCGATTCTGGTATCGGAATGAATTGCCCGGTGACAGTCGGGAGTTTGTGCTGGTGGATGCGGAAACCGGGACGCGGGGGCCGGCATTTGACCATGCGGTTGTGGCACGTGGTCTGTCTGAGATTACGGGACAGGAGATTTCATCGACGAAGTTGCCGGTGGACAGCCTGGAATTTCGCACGGGGGCTGAGGGGGACAAGTTGCTGCTGACGGGCAGCGACGGGAGGTTCCTCTGGGATCCTGCTGAAGGAACGGTTGTTCGACTGGACGAGGTAACCTCGACGGTACCACGGTTGTTCTTACCGCCTCGACCGTCCGGCAATTCCTCGGAGGACGTGGAGTTCGAGGTTGTGAATCAGCTGGATGCTGCGGTGAAGCTGGTATGGGTTTCGGGTGACGGTGAGCAACGCGAATATGTGACTCTGGCACCCGGTCAGATGCATCGGCAGCACAGCTATTCCGGCCATGTGTGGATGTTTGTGCGGATGGACGGTACGGCGCTGGGATGTCTGACGGCTGGTGAACGCGGCGTGAAGTGGAAGCTGACGGAGGAAGCCCTCCGGAATGTGCAGCGGCGGGAGGGGCGACGTGGTGGTTTGGACGGTGAGGTGCGGACCACCGGCTTGAATGGCAGCTGGCAGGCGTTTGTGCGCGACCACAATCTCTGGTTGAAATCCACGGTCGATGCGTCGGAGTTCGCTCTGAGCCAGGACGGGGTATCTGGTAACACCTTTCGACGTGATGCTCAGCGGGCGCGGGCAGTCGGTATGGACTATGAACGTGAGGACTATCCGGAAGATCAGGCGGACGTCATCTGGTCTCCGGACGGGGCGTTTTTGATTGCATTTCAGACCACGCAGGTCGCGGAGCGGCGGGTGTATTATGTGGAGAGTGGTCCGAAGGATCAGTTGCAGCCCAAACTGCAGTCCTATCCGTACCTGAAGCCTGGCGATCCGATACCGGTGACAACACCGAGACTGTTTCGGATGTCTGACAGATCTGAAATACCGATCTCTCGCGAGTTGTTTCCGAATCCGTGGTCACTGGAGTTTCAGGGCTGGAGCGGGGACGGGAAATCGTTTCGTCTGTTGTACAACGAGCGAGGTCATCAGAAGTTGCGGCTTCTGGAAGTCAGTCTTGAGAGTGGTGCCGTGCGGGTGCTGATCGACGAGCAGAGTCCCACGTTTATTCACTATTCATCTGATGGCAAGTTTGAATTGCGCTGGTTGTCGGAGGAGCGGGCGTTGTGGGCCAGCGAGCGGTCCGGCTGGAATCATCTGTACTGCTATGACCTGAAGACTGGTCAGGTGCGTAACGGGGTGACTCAGGGTGCGTGGAATGTTCGGCGGATCGAGCGGATTGATGAAGCCGCGGGATGGATCTGGTTTTATGCCGTAGGGATTGTTCCCGGTCAGGATCCTTATCATGAGCATTTCTGTCGGGCCTCGCTGGATGGGGCCATGGTGCAGGTGCTGACGGAAGGTGACGGCACTCACCAGATAGAATGGTCTCCGGATCGTCGCTGGTTTCTGGACCGTTATTCACGGGTTGACCTGCCACCAGTAACGGAGTTGCGGAAAGCTGATGGTGGGAGGGTGTGTGAGCTGGAACAGGCGGATGCGACCGAGGTTCTGCAGGCGCGTGGAAGTTTTCCTGAGCGATTTCAGGCCGTTGGGCGCGACGGAACCACGATGATCTATGGACTGATTCATCGTCCGAAGGATTTTCAGGCGGGGCAATCCTATGCGGTGATCGAGAACATCTACGCGGGGCCGCATGATCATCATGTGCCCAAGGAGTTTCGGGCGAGCTGGGGGCATCAGCAGCGGATTGCGGATCTGGGATTCATTGTGGTCCAGATTGACGGGATGGGGACGGCCTGGCGTTCCAGGGCGTTTCACGATGTGTGTTATCGCAATCTGAAGGATGCGGGATTTCCGGACCGGATTGAATGGATGCGGGCTGCTGCAGCTGAGCGACCGCAGATGGATCTGTCGCGCGTGGGGATTTATGGTGGATCAGCTGGTGGTCAGAATGCCATGGCTGCCCTGCTCTGGCATGGCGACTTCTATGATGCCGCGGTGGCGGACTGTGGATGTCATGACAATCGAATGGATAAGATCTGGTGGAACGAGCAATGGATGGGGTTACCAGAGGGTGACATCTACGCGGCCAACTCCAACATGGAGAACGCTCATTTGCTGAAAGGCCAGTTGATGCTGGTCGTAGGGGAACTGGACCGGAACGTAGACCCTGCCACCACGACGCAGGTTGCAGGTCGGCTGGTGCAGGCTGGTCACGACTTTGAGCTTGTGGTGGTTCCGGGGGCGGGGCATGGAGCCTGTGAGACGCCATGGGCATCGCGGCGACGTGCTCAGTTTTTTGAGCGGACACTGGGGGGGCCGAAAGCTGTGTCGGCGATTGTACCGTAGTTCAGTGTGGCTGTCGGGGAGAACGCGCAACGTTTCGGGGCTTGTGGCTAACAGAGTACGTTCAGGTGGGCAAACTGCGACGGCGTTCAGAAGGCTTCTGCATTGAGCATCAGTGGGGAAGTGAAATTCTGTTGCGGACCATTGGGGAACGACTGACCGAGGGCCGGCATTTTTGCACGACCGGGATTGCCCGGCTGGGGAGCGAATCGCACGGGTTGTGCGAGAGCGGGCAGATTGTCTCCGGAGTGACTTGCAGCCCTCATGGCCGAAAGTGTCTGCACGATGGTGACGGCAGCGAGTGCGAGTGAGCAGACGCTGAGGGCTGCCACCTGCAGATTGAACTTACGAGCCATTGAGGAGACCGATGTGCGCTGCTGAATGGCTTTGGAAATAGCGGGCCAGACCGACGGAGGCACGGGGCTGGCGGGCATGGAATGTCTGAGGGCCAGCAGAGCCTGTGTTGACGAAGCCATGGCATGGCGGTAGGTGCCGCAGGGGGAGCATTCTGCAAGATGAGTAGCCAGCGCTGTCTGTTCTTCGGCCACGAGGTCGTTGCCAGCTTCGAGATGTACCAGGTGTCTTGCATCTGAGCATTTCATCGAACAACTCCCTGGATCCAGGTATCAGAAATCTAACTGCGAACTGATTTGCAGAAGAGCGACATGCTTCTGGTAAGGCATGCGATGGTGGTCTAACTATCCTGTGTTTTCTGCTGAGGGGTCCGAATCATCCTGACGGCCACGTCTTTCCCGGCGTTCCCAGGCTTCACGAAACATGCGACGGGCTTCCGCAAGACGCCAGCGAATCGTCGCCTCGCTGCGATCTGTGACTGCCGCGACATCGGCCGTACAGAACCCCTCCAGGTCTCTGAGGATCAGTACGGTGCGGTAGGCTTCCGGCACCTCGGCCAGCACCAATTGCACTTCCTGACTGAGGTCAAGTTCCACGCGGGGATCCCTGACTTCCGGGTCCGGGACATGATCACGAGATGAATCCGAGAAGAGTGACCAGCGAATTCGGCGACGAACACGTCTGAGGTGGTCGTAGGTCAGGTTGATGGCCATGCGAAACAGCCATGGTCCAAACCGTCTGGACGTATCAAACTGAGCGAGCCGTTCCCACGCACGCAAAAAGATCTCCTGAAGGAGATCCGCCACGGTGTCCGGATCCGTGATGAAACGATTGACGACCCGGAACACGCGGCGTTCGTAACGCTGGACAAGTTCCCGGAAGGCATCCTGATCACCGGTACGTGCGGAATGCACCAGACGCACTTCACTGGCGGACAACACATCACCTTCGGGGGGTGAGTCCTGTGCATCGAGCCAGTGGTGGGGGGCGTCCGATTCGGACATTCCGGTGAATCCGGGCATTTTCCGCTGCCTTTCTGCGTGAATTACGCATTAGCGGCGGGCGACGTTGGAGGGAATTGCGGAAAACTGCAGGCAGCATAGCGATCCGCGGAACCGGTTGCCGCAAAAAACTCGGTTTTGCAGGCTCTGTGGCAGAAATCGGGGGCTCTGGTGGATTTTGGCTATGCAGGACGGGGGGGGGGCCGCGAAAAGCACGCCAGCCACAAACCGTACCTGAATTGAACGACAGCCCTGCCCTGCAGAGAAACCGCAACGGTGTGGCAGGTCACGCAATCTTTGGCAAGCCAGTCCCCACCCTTTGCCACTTCCGAACGCCAGTTCCCATCCGTCCCATCGGTCCCATCGGTCCCATGGCTTAGTCGGCAACGGCACTGCGGCCCAGGGATTAACGACTTCCGTGCAGAGCTTCGCTTCTGAGCGAATTTCCGCGTTTCAGGACATCACTGGAAACATCGGCCCGGCGTGGCCGCAGTTGGAATGAAAACTGTCGATGGTCGGTGATATGACGTCCGGAGAAATTGTCTGAGAAAAAGTCGAAAGGGAATTTCTGATACCACGGACTGTTCACATTGATCATCTCAGTATGGGTCTCATACCCGTCCATGATGAGTTGGACTTCGCGGGTACCGTACCAGGTGAAGTCGAAGGACGCCGGAGTGTAACCGAGGTCCTTCCCATCGACCTTCACGAGGGCGCCCTGGGGATAGGAATTGATCGTGACGCGTCGGTGCACACAGCCCGTCAGCAGCAGGCTGAGAACCATCAGGAGCATGGAGAAACGCAACGACATCGGGGACATCTCTGCCCTTTTTCACAGCTGCGGAAGTGTGTTGCACGGCACGTGGTTGGCGGGGGCTAAGCGACTCAGCCCGCGACTGAATACCGCTTGAAAACAGCATCAGCCTGACGGATGGTCGTTCAGTGACGGCGAGAAACCTCGGGAAGGCTACACGTTGAGCGGAATTCCTCCAAGATCAATCCGGGATCAGCGGGTACGGACGCGGTCGGGCGATCGATCCGATCCTGCAGAATGACGCTGGAACGTTCGAACCAAGCCAGCGTGCTTCTGTCTGAGACTGATTGGTCCTGAGGCTGCGGAACCGCATCCCGTTTGGCGAGGCCTGATCACCCCGGGTTGCACGCTGATCAACTGGCGCAGTTGGGACTGGCGAGATCAGTCAGCCCGATGGGAACGCTCAGATTGAGCGGCGGGTGAGTTCGTAAACGGGCCATTCGGAACCGCAGTCATTGCAGTGAAAACCGATGATGGTGGCGGTACCGGGAATGGGCAATCGGCTTCTGGGGCTGATTGCGGCATCATTGAGTTCCATCGGTTCTACATCGCGGCGCTGGCAATCCGGACATTGACCATTGTCGTGGATCAGTCGTGCACGATCAACGGCCGGCATGAATCGACCGGAAAACACGATCGAGCGAGAGCGACGGCTGAACGGGATGATGTGCTCAGAGTCGGACTCGGCTGACGCCGACGGGGTTGCCGGTTCGATGTCGGAATCGGGGGGGCAAAACACGCGAAGGCTGAAACGGTTCATTGTGGTTCCTCCATGAAGCACAACAGAACAAACCCCATGCGGGGGCAGCATCACACTGCGCGTGGGCCACCTGCGTCAAATGCAGACAAACACCAACGCTGAATTCGATTGTTTTTGCGACAGTCAATTGTACCAGGCAACCCGAATGCAGCGAGTTTTGCTGAAAAACACGGGTTGTTCCGGACTGAATTTTTTGAGGGGGGCGTCTGGCGGGTATTGCTCGGCAGCGGATCCCTGCGGCAACTTTACTCAGGCACCAGAGGAAACTCAAGGCTGCCCAAAAAGATGAAATTATGGGTATTTTGGGAGGATTTTGTCGGTTGTTTCTGGTGGGAGTGGGGGATTTGGGATGTGTTTTCCGGCTGTGGGAGAGCCTGTTTTGGGGGTGAGGCGCAAAAAGCCTGAAAATGCAGGAATCCGAAGGGAACTGTTGTCGACGGGTTACGGTCCAATTACACTATGGCCAGTGTAATCCCCGCTGGAAGAAATTCCGGTCCGTCGGGCGAACGGTGATGGTGGACGGCGTTTGGTCGTTCTGTGTCGCGGTTTTGACGGGGTCTCAGCCCGCAGGTTTTCAGTTTTCAGAAGGTAATAAGTCTTTTCATGGCAACAATTTCCCGAGCAGATCTGAAGAAGCTTCGCAAACGTCGTGCACGGTTGAAGAAGAAGAAAATGAGCTGCCAGTTCACAGCTGGTGGTGTAGTTCCACGTCCGGTCTATGTGGATTACAAGGACCTGAAGACATTGAGGACGTTGATTGACCGTGAAGGACGCATTCTGCCGCGTCGCCGGACTGGTACGACAGCTCTGTTTCAGCGAGCTGTGCGGAAGGCCGTTCTGCGAGCGCGATTCATCGGGCTGCTGCCATTCGTTGCGGAAGAGTAACTCAATCATCGCGGCCGCTGGTTGCGGTAGGGCGGGTCGTCCCGGAAAAAGTTCCGGCATTGTCAATAGGCCCCCTACCCTACGCTGGCGCAGTTGCCCGAAGCTACTCTGGTAGATGGCCAGGTAACACCGAAAATTGAAAACAGCCAGCGATAAAGTCGCTGGCTGTTTTCGTTGGTGTGTGTCAGTCTTCAAAGCTGAAGTTGCACTTCCATATCATCGGAGCGAAAGTGGTCATCACGAGCCGCGATGGTAACGGAGCAGAGTGAATTCCTCGCTGAGATGGAGCGAAGTGAATTGAAGTCGAGCGAATTCCTGGCTGGTGCGTGTCAGAGTGAATTGAAGTCTCGGCTCAGGTGGAACATCGCCCTTCAAGGGGGGATGTGGCGGGAAGGCGGCGGTTGCTGTGGGCTTACCACAGATCTTCGAACTGTCCAGTGGATGCGTGCAGAAGTCGGCCGACGCCGGCCCAATCCGGGGCATCCTGGAGGATGCGGAGCCAGACGTTGTTGCCGCGAGTGACGCCGGCAAACGAAACGTGAGCACCCAATTCGTCTGCGGGAGTGACCTTTTCGGCCTGCCACAGAATATCCGGTTGGGAGTCGAATGCCGCGATGACTCGGGAAATATCGACTTCGAGACCAATCGGAACGACCTTACCGTCCCACGCACCACCAAGGACTTCTGATCGTCCGACGAACAGCGTGACTTCCCACAGATCGTTTTCGCGATCGAGGTAGAAGTGGCAACCCACGGGCGCAGAATCTCCGCCATGCATGATGCCACGGATAGCATCATTCACAAACCATCGGAGCCATGATGGCGGGTTTGCTGTCGTGTTGTCGGATGAGTTCATGATGTTCTTCGGAAAGTCGGTTGCTGGCAGGATTGCAGAAGAGCCGAGGGCATTGGCAGTGAAGAAACGATCTGTGGAGATGATTCTACTGCTTTACGCCGCTGAGCCCGGTCAGTGTTCTCCTTAGTTGTGAGTCAAAGTTGAAATTCCCTGAAGGTGGACAATCTGACGTCAAGAATTAATGACGCGGAGGATTACAGGATGTTTCACGGGTTGAACAACTTTCTCCGGAAGGCGGGCTTCCCGAAGTCGTCCATGGTAACGAAAACGGCGATTTGCCGTGTTTTGTCAACACTTGAACCCATTGCTGTGACGGAAGGAAACAAACGTCGTGCCGAAGGTGGGAGTTCCCCGGATATTGAGAATCTCAGAGGTGTTGGAGCGATCTGAGGCCTGGAATTTTGTGCCTTGCGGAGGTCTCTGATGCTGACGGGCGGGTGATGGAGAGCAGATCGGGGTGATTGCGGCGTGCGGATTTGAAAACCGCACGGAGTTTTGCCTGGTTGTCGTCCAATCCTGGCCTCGACACAGCCCAGAAACCTGGTAAGACTGCGGACTTTGCGAGGCTGATCGTGCCTGCATGAAATTCCTGTCGGGGTAGTGCCGGAAGAAAACTGCTCTGCGGAAGAGGGACTGCCTGGCTGCAGGCCTCGGATACCGCGAAGGCTTTGAAAAGAGAATTTGTGTCATGACGCGTTCGATGGACAAGATTGTTGCTTTGTGTAAGCGCCGGGGCTTCGTGTTTCAGAACTCCGAGATTTACGGTGGGCAGAACGGGTTCTGGGACTACGGGCCGCTGGGCACTGAGTTGAAGCGGAATGTGCGGGACGTCTGGTATCGCGACATGGTGGCCGCTCACAACGAGCTGGTGCAGCCGGCTGGTGCGCCGTCAACATTTCAGATGGTGGGATTGGAATCTGCGATCATCATGCATCCGCAGGTCTGGAAGTGTTCGGGGCACTACGACTTGTTTCACGATATGATGGTGGACTGTCACGCCTGCAAGGGGCGATTCCGGCAGGATCATATTCCGTCGATCCCGTGTCCTCAGAAGCCCAGCCGGATGGTGGGCGAGCACACGGGGTGTAAGTTAACGGAGCCGCGGGAATTCAATCTGATGATGAAGACCATCATCGGTGCTCTGGGTTCGGAAGAGGATGCTGCATTCCTGCGTCCAGAGACCGCGCAGGGTATTTTTGTGAACTTCAAGAACGTTGTGGACAGCAGTCGAGTGAAGCTGCCGTTCGGGATTTGCCAGGTGGGCAAGAGTTTTCGCAACGAGATCACGCCGCGAAACTTCACGTTTCGGTCGCGTGAGTTTGAGCAGATGGAGATTGAGTTCTTCTGCCATCCGTCTCAGTCGCGTGAGTGGTACACATACTGGCGTGACCGTCGTTACCAGTGGTATCTGAATCTGGGGATTGCGCGGGACCGCCTGATTCTGCGGGATCATCATCAGGAGGAGTTGGCGCACTATTCCGTGGGGACTGCGGACATCGAGTATGCGTTTCCGTTTCTGGACGCCGGGGAGTATGGCGAGCTGGAGGGGATTGCACATCGTGGTGATTTCGACCTGCGGTCTCACATGGAAGGCAAGCTGACAAAGAACGCCGAGGGGCAGCTGGAACTGGAGCGAACGGCGGATGGTCAGCCGAAGCATCGTGGCAGCGGAAAGGACCTGACGTACTTTGATGATCAGACGCGAGAACGCTTTCTACCGCATGTGATTGAGCCGTCGGCTGGGGCGGACCGGGGAACTCTGGCCTTTCTCTGTGAGGCGTATCACGAGGATCAGCAGCCGGACGAGAATGGTGTGATGCAGGAGCGGGTGATGATGAAGTTTCATCCGCGTCTGGCACCGGTCAAGGCGGCCGTCTTTCCATTGATCAAGAAGGATGGGATGCCGGAGAAGGCGATGCAGATTTATGGCGAACTGAAGTCCGCCGGATTGAGCGTGCAGTATGATCAGCAGGCTGCGATTGGTCGTCGTTATCGTCGCCAGGACGAGATTGGTACGCCATTCTGTCTGACGGTGGACGGCGAAACTGCAAAGGACAACTGCGTGACGATTCGGGATCGCGATACGTTGCAGCAGGAACGTATTCCGGTCAGTCGAGTGGTTGAAGAAGTGCTGACTCGCCTGAAGGGCTAGTTGAAGTCTGCGAGCCGGGTTCCGAAAGATCATGTGTTTTTCGGAGCCCGCTTGTGCGAGTTCATGATGGCTGCCGACTGTTTCCGGGCGTGTTGCTGGTCAGGACGGGCCGCGTGTGAAGGCGTTTGCCGGGCAGTGTGGGTGGTGATGCTGAGGAGGTGAGGAAGGGATGACGAGTGACCGTGTACTGACGCATGCGGAACTATTGCAGTTAAAACGCTGGAATACTCCGACCATTTACAATGGCTGGGAGCAGATTACGAAGCGAGACTACTGTGCGGACGCGTTTAACCCTGAGGAAACGCGGGACTTCATGCCGCAGATGGGACCGATGGTGGGATATGCGGTGACAGTGCGAATTGAACCGAGCAACCGGGAGCATCGCCGGACTCGCCCGACGGCCACCAGTGAATATCGCAGGTATGTCGCGAGTGTTCCGGGGCCGAAAATTGTCGTGATTCAGGATCTGGACAAGCCGCGGGTTGTGGGATCCTTCTGGGGGGAAGTGAACGCCAACATCCACCGAGCGCTGGGGTGTGTGGGAACGATAACTGACGGGGCGATCCGCGACCTCGATGAAATGACCAATGCCGGCTTTAAGGCACTGGCGCGTCGATTGTGTGTCGGCCATGCGGCTGTTCAGCCGGTGGAGTTCAACTGTGAGGTGGAGGTTTTCGGTCGCAAAGTGAATCCCGGCGATCTGATTCATGCGGACAAGCATGGGTTTCTGGTGGTAACACCGGAAGAGCAGCCGGAGATTCTGGAAGCGGCGAAGTTCATGGACACGAATGAGTGTCGGACCGTGATCCAGGCGGCACGGGAGTGCGCGGGTCTGACAACAGAGGAGATTCTGAAAAAGCTGGGCGAAGCATCGCGTGAGTTTTCCGGGAATGCGCGTGAGAGATTTCGTCGGGATGGGGAGTGGTGAGGTTCTGAAGGATTTCTGTGTCAGGCAACGTGCGGGAGTGCGGCGATGGATGAGTATGAGCAGATTTCCCGAATGATCGACCATTCGCTGCTGAAACCGAACACGCTGATTTCGGAGTTTGAGGCGGGGTGTGCGCTGGCAGTTCGATACCGAACGGGCAGTGTATGTATTCAGCCGCATTATCTGCGTCGGTGTGTGGAGATTCTTCAGGGAAGTGGTGTTCGTGCCAGCACTGTGATCGGGTTTCCGCATGGCGGGCAGCGGACCATGGTTAAGGTTGCGGAAGCGGAGCGAGCGTTGGCGGACGGTGGGGAAGAACTGGATCTGGTCTGCAACATCAGTCGGGTGGTGAGTGGAGACTGGGATTTTGTGCGATCAGATCTGGCCGCTGTGATTTCGATCGCGCATCAGGCACGTCAGAAAGTGAAAGTGATTTTTGAAAACTGCTATCTGACGGATGAGCAGAAAATCCGGTTATGTGAAATCTGCACGGATCTGCAGGCGGACTGGGTCAAGACCTCAACCGGATACGGAACTGGCGGGGCGACTTTTGAGGACCTGCGGCTGATGCGCAAGCATGCGGGACCGGCTGTGCAGGTCAAAGCTGCGGGCGGCGTGCGTGATCTGGACACTCTGATGCAGTGTCGCGAGATTGGTGTGACGCGGGTGGGGGCCAGTGCTACGCAGGCCATCCTGGATGAGCACCGTCGACGTCTGGGATTACCAGCGCTTAGCGACGGCGGCAGTGTTGCTGTGGAGGGATACTGAACGGCCGCAGCAGTTGTTGGTCAGCGAATGGCCGCGGTGCATGGTCAATCGTGTCGGGACGACTGCTGTGTTGGGAGAAAACAACAGCAGCGAACCCCGGGATTTTTTCAGTTTGAATTCATCATTTACGGAACAGAGGCCGGACTTTCCCGATGTGGGGTAAGCGATTCCTCTGAGGTACACCTGAGTGGAAGGAACACACATGATCACTCGAACGGCGGGAGTGGCCCTGCTGACCATAGTGCTGGCGGGACTGCCGATGGGGTTACTGGCGGATGAGGCGGCCGTGTTGACGATCGGGTCAAAGGCTCCTGAGCTGGACGTTCAGCACTGGGTCAGCGATGGCCGGGGAGCGTTTAAGCCGGTGAAGAAGTTTGAGTCAGGCAAAGTGTATGTGGTGGAGTTCTGGGCGACATGGTGTGGACCGTGTATTGCGAGCATGCCGCATCTGGCCGAGGTGCAGACGAAGTACGCGGAAAAGGGAGTGCAGATCGTCAGTATCAGTGACGAGGATCTGGAAACGGTCGAGGGGTTTCTGAAGCGAACGGTGCGTGGTGCTGTGCCGGCTGAGGGTCAGACGGAGCCGCCGACCTATGCCGAGTTGACGAGTGCGTACTGCCTGACGACGGATCCGGATCGATCGGTCGCGGCTGACTACATGGAAGCGGCGGGTCAGAATGGGATCCCGACGTGTTTTATCGTCGGGAAGACTGGTCTGGTGGAATGGATTGGTCATCCGATGGAAATGGACCAGCCACTGGATCAGATTGTGGAAGATCAGTGGGACCGCGACGCATTTCTGGAGCAGTTTCGCAAAACGCAGGAGCGCAGTCTGCTGATGACAAAAGTGGGCGGTTTGATGCGTGCGAGCAAAGTGGGTGAGGCGCTGGCTGCCGTGGAGGAAGCGAAAAAGGCGAATGCCGGAGATCAGGCCTATCTGGCGATGCTGGATCGTTTGTCATTTCAGATTCAGGTGCAACCGGCGATCCAGCAGGTTCAGCGCGGCAAGGTGGATGAGGGTTTGGCGGCGATTGAAAAGCTGCAGGAGCAGGCTTCTGAGCCGATGCAGGTTCAGTTGCGGAGTTTGAAGTTTCGGGTGTTGCTGTCGACTGCGCGAACGGAAGCGGCGATTGAGTTTCTGGAATCGATTGCTGTGCGAGAGCCGGTTCCGTCGGACGAGTTGAATGAGATTGCGTGGTCCGTTTATGAGCTGGCGCGAAATCAGCCGGAAACTCCGAAGGCGGTGATCAGTGCGGCGACTGCGGCAGCAGAAAAGGCTGTTGGGGCAGATCCTGAGAACGCCATGGTGCTGGATACTCTGGCGCACCTGGTGCATCTGGGTGGTGATCTGGACCGCGCGTTGACTCTGCAGGAGTCGGCCGTGAAGAATTCTGCGAACGCGCCGCCAGCCAATGCGGCGCAGATGGAGCAGTTTCTGGATCAGCTGCGACAGGAGAAGTCCGGTCAGAAATAGAGTGATCGGTTGATCGGGGACCCAGTGGCCGGCGATTCGTGAAGGATCGCCGGCTTGTTTTTGATCGGTGGCTGGATTGTTTCCGTGGTGTTGCATGACGAGTGATGCAAGGGCTGCCGATTTTTTCCTTTTGTGAAAGTTCAGACGAATGACGTCGCATGTTCGTTACGGGATTATTGGTGTCGGGGCGGTTTCTGATTTTCATCACGTTCCCGGGATTCGACTGGATCCTCGATCAAGCCTGACGGCGATCTGCGATCCCAATGAAGCGTTGCTGGCACAGCGATCATCGGAGTGGGGGCCGGTCAGGGCGTATACGGATTATCGACAGCTGGCGGCGGATCCGAATGTGGATGCCGTGATCATTGCCACACCGAACTTTGTGCATCGCGAGCAGGCGCTGGAGTGTGTGCGGAATGGCAAGCACGTGATGTGTGAAAAGCCATTGGGGCTGAATTTTCAGGAATCTGCAGAGATGTACCGGGCGGCTCGGGATGCCGGCGTGCGGCACATGACGGCGTTTACGTATCGTTTTGCGCCATCAATGCGGTATGTTCGCCATCTGGTGACGAGCGGGGCGCTGGGGACACCGCGTCATTTTCGAAGTCAGCGATTTCTGGATCTGCCGGAGACCAGCTGGGGATGGCGTCAGATTAAAAAGCTGGCTGGGGCTGGTGACCTGTTTGATATGACGATTCACCGGATCGACTTTGCTCAGGACCTGCTGGGACCGATTCGGTCGATTTGTGGCGCGGTCGCTCAGTTTGTTCCCCGGGATCGGACAGCGGATGGAAAACCCTGTCCTGCCTCGGAAGTGGATGACTGGTCGAGTCTGATTGGATTCTTTGAATCCGGAGCGGTTGGTGTGTGGGAAGGCAGCACCCTGATGAAGGGCCACAACAACGGCGGTGTGGGATATGAGTGGGCTGAGGTCAACTGCAGTGAAGGATCGGCGGCCTACCAGCTGACAGATCCGAACACGATTGTTCTGGCTCGCAACGGTCGGGACTTTGAGAAGTTGCCGGTACCAGCGGAATTTCTGGTGGCTCCGGGAAGTCCGAGGGATCCATCGCAGGGCAAGCCCAGCACGGTGTTCCGTTATGATCTGGTGTATGAGTTGACCTCGGCGATTCTGGAAGGCCGGGATGCAGTGCCCGGATTTCACGACGGCGCGTCAGCTCAGGCAATTGCGGATGCGGTGCTTGTGTCATTTGAAGAACGCCGCTGGGTGGACGTTCAGAGCAACCCTGAATAGGTGTTGATAAAGAACTGAATAGTGGCTGATAAAAAAACAGCGTACCGAATTTCGGTACGCTGTTTTGTATTGAGGGGTGATGGACGCGGTGCAGCAATCACCGGCCGCGAGCGAGTTATCAGGGCCTGCGTGGTGACTGGCTGGACTTGTTGGCAAGTTATTCTGCAGCGGGATTAAACCAGATGTTGCGATAGCGGACCTGGTTACCGTGATCCTGCAGATACAGGGGGCCTGGTTGAGGACCTTCTGCGACAGGTGCGGCCGTGGTGGCATGAGTGAGTTTGACTTTGTCGTGGATCACAACGCCATTGTGTCGGACGGTCATCCAGGCATCTTTGGTTTTCTTTCCATCGGCGTCGAACGCAGCGGCGTGGTAATCGACGTCGTATGTCTGCCAGCTGAGTGGTGGGAAGCACAGGTTTGCGCTGGGTTTGGCGATGGAATAGATGCCGCCGCATTCATTTTGTTCACCTGTGAGACCGAAGGAATCGAGCACCTGAACTTCGTAACGTCCCTGCAGGTAAACTCCGCTGTTACCACGTCCCTGTCCGCGAGCGTTGGGCATAAAGGGCAGCAGGAACTCGATGTGGAGTTCGCCGCTGCCATGTTTTTCCCGACTGGCGGCCCCCTGCATCAGCAGTTTGTCAGCAGAGAGTTTTCCGCCTTCGAAGTGTTCGGCTGTTGAGCCATCGAACAGGACGAGGGCTGTCGCGGGCGGCTTTTTGCCCATGGTGGGGGAGACACGCTGGGTTCTGGAGAGTTCGCCGATTTTGACATTGTCGCCGGTGTAGACGACGAGACTTCCGTCGCGAATTTCACCGCGACCGGTATCGCCTTTCATGATCGCGGTATCGCCCTGGAGTTCTCCGGAACCGCGGAGAGGCGTATTTCCATCCCATCCTGCTCCGGGAAGTCCACCCATCATGGCGGTCCATGCGAAGCGGCCGGAGCCTTCGGCGATAACCTGAACACCGATGCTTTGTTCGCCGTTTTCGGTACGGATTTTTCCCGAGTATTCTCCCTGAAACCGAAAGTCTGAACCAGCGGTTTCCGGGGTGAGTGCCGTGAAGTTCGGGTCTTTTTCGTCGGCTGCAGCGACCGCTGTCAGCAGGAGTGTGGCGAGGGACAAAACCAGTTTCATAAGGAGCCTTTCAGGCAGCAGAAAGCGAATGATGCAGACCCTGCTGCCGTGCTTCTGCGGGCAGTGGAGGTCTGTGGTCGTTGAAGCCTCTTATTGTGATTCAGGGGCCAGGAGTTTCCCAGCGAGACGAGAGGCACTGCCGATTATTTTTTGCGAGGTATTTGCAGGGGGGAGGCCTGCCGTGTCGGCGGCGGGTGGTAACCTTCAGATCGGGACGAGTCCGTTCGGACCGGAGACGTGAAGGACGACCTGGCATTCGGTGGTTTTATGATGCAGGCGCTGAATATCGGTGATCATGGCGTGCCGGCAGCGAGCAGGAGAGCGATTGCGTTGAGTTACTGCTGAGGTTGAAGCGAGTGAGGTTGAAGCGAGTAAGCAACCATCGGGCCGGTGAATATCAGGAGAGTCCGGGGAGGGCTGTGGATTCGACGGCCTGCAGCAACGCCGCGCTATGCGTGCGCAGTAAACCTCGGGCGTAATGCAGAACATCAAGGCCGTTTTCGTTCATTTCCGGAAGTGTGACTCGCCGCAGCACCTGATTGAGGCGAGTCAGCAGACGGGTGTCGTCCTGGTAGTCGAACAGAAATCGGGATTCGCGAAAGCGGTGGATGAACCACGCGAGTTGGTCGGTGGCATGAGTGGCCAGGCGATTGACGAGCGACTGGATCTGTTCGGGAGAGATCAGTTCAAGAGCGGCATAGTAGTCGTGCAGGACCTGTGGGTGGTTGTGAGCAATTGCGTCATCGAGCAGGAGTTCGGTGACGATGTGACCGAGAAAAGCGGGACGATGATCAAAGGGATCCGGCATCAGTGCTCGGAATCGGCGTGAGAGTTCGGATTCCAGCATCAGGAAGGTTGGGCTGGAATGGAAGCGATCATCATCATGCAGATGCTGCAGGGCTCCGGTGGCAATCTGTCGATCTTCCGGTGACAGCTGATCCAGATGAGCACGAATACGATGGGTTCGCATACGCACCTTGCGATCGACAACGGAGAGCCAGTCTGGAATGGCTGTGCCGGCCATCAGAAGTGGTGACTTAATGAAGCGATAACCATGGGCGAGATAATTCATGGCTGCATTTCAGTGAAAATGCGACTGATGCGGAAGCCTGTGGGGAGGAGATTTCAAACCGAGGGACATTTTGTGTGGTGGTTGGAGTAGTTTGTGTCGACAGGTGTGGGCTGAGTCCCTGACAGTCGGTGACGGTGGGATGTTGGCGCATTGGGTGTCGGTCGACATTCTGTCTGAATTCGCGGGAGCGGGATTCGAAATGGGGAACAAAATCGGTTAACGTGTGGTGGTGTCAGCTTCCGGCATGGAGCGGAGTTTGCTTCGGATTGGCGGAATGCTGTGCGGACGACTGGGGCCGGGAAGAAACAGCCTTGCGGGCCGTTTTTGGTGTCAGTTTTGGGAGATCCTCGGTCGCGAGGATGCATTCAGGCAGTTCAGGAATCGGGAAGTCAGCGGTGACAGGAAAACAGGTTCGGGTTGCACTGATACAGATGCAGTGTGGAACAGATGTGAGCAGCAACCTGGAGCGGACGATTGTGCGTATCCGTCAGGCGGCGGAGCACGGGGCTCAGGTGATCTGTCTGCAGGAAGTGTTCAACACTCAGTATCCGTGTCAGACGGAAGATCACGACCGTTTTGAACTGGCGGAGGCCATTCCTGGTCCAACGACCAGCGAGCTGCAGAAGGTTGCGAAAGACCACAAGGTGGTGATTGTGGTGCCATTGTTCGAAAAGCGAACTCATGGCTTGTATCACAATTCGGCGGTGGTACTGGATGCGGATGGTGCGATTGCCGGCCTGTACCGCAAGATGCACATTCCGGACGATCCGTTGTATTACGAGAAATTCTATTTTGCTCCGGGAGATCTGGGGTTTCTGGCCTTTCCGACAAAGTATGCCAAGGTTGGTGTCTGCATTTGCTGGGATCAGTGGTATCCGGAGGCGGCCAGGCTGACGGCGATGCAGGGAGCGGAATTGTTGTTTTACCCGACGGCGATTGGCTGGATTCCGGGTGAGCGTGAGGTTTACGGGGCCAGCCAGTATGCGGCATGGCAAACGATGATGCGCAGCCATGCGATTGCCAACGGACTGTTCGTTGGGGCTCCTAATCGAGTTGGTCTGGAAGGTCAGATTCAATTCTGGGGGGGCAGTTTTCTGGCAGATCCCTATGGCAACGTGCTGGCCCAGGCGACTCATGATGGCGAAGACACACTGCACGTCGGTTGTGATTTGTCACTGATCAATACAGCCCGCACGCACTGGCCGTTTTTCCGGGATCGGCGGATTGATGCGTTTGCCGACCTGCAACGCCGCTGGTGTGAGCACTGAAGTGTGTTTGTGGGCAGGTGATGACAGGCTTGCCGGATTCCTTTGAACATGGGTAGCGGAAGCAGTTCCTGTGGCTGGTGCAGAGAGGGTGTCCTGTCGTTTCATCGCGGCAGGCCCGATTTTTCCGGCGACCATGCGGGGGAAAAACGTGATGGGTACAGTTGCCAATCGTGGCAGACGCTGGACGCTTGTCGTTGCGATCCTGGTCTTCCTGTGGATCCTGTTCACGATTTCCAGCTATGTCTTCAGCCGACTGTCTGGTGAACATGTTTCAGGCGATGCGCCGCTGGAAATTCGGATGGTACTTCCGGAGCCTGTGGGTGGTGTGCTGCTGAAGGGGTATGATGGAGAGACGGTTTCACTGGCCGAAACGGTGCTGCTGACGGCACGCGATTTTTCCACGTTTCGAGGAACTACGGCGGGCGATGGTCAATTTGAACTCAGCCTGCACTTCAGCAGTATCGGGCGAAAGAAACTGGGTGTGCTGCGGGCGCTACCTGCGGAAACGCGACTGGCGGTCGTGGTCAATTCCCGGGTTATTGGCCAGTGTGGGCGGGGGCAGCTGATCGAGAGTGGCCTGACGATTTACCTTGCCGGACTGACATCCTCGGATGCAAATGAAGTGTTTGCCCGACTGACGCAGTAGGAAATCTGACGGGCCTGAGGGGCGGTACGAACCTCAAGTGGATTTTGTGCTGGATGACTGGTTCAGCGTAGTCGGCTGGCAGGAGTTGCCCGAAAGACTCGGACTGCCCAGAGGAGTACGCAGAACAGGATAAGTGAACCGGCCAGTAATGTGGCGAGGCTGGGCCAGTGACCGAAGACGATGCGTAGTCCCTGCACTTCCCAGATCTCGCGCCAAGTGCAGAGAATCAGGCAGGCGGCAGCGCACAGATAAGGGCCAAAGGCCACAAAACTGCGACCGGTCAGAACAAAGGTCATCAGCCCCAGGACCAGGCCAATGAGTGGAGCGACGGCCAGAACACAAAGGACGGGTTGCCAACCCATAAAGCAGCCGATCATGGCCATAAGTGTCACATCCCCAAAGCCAATCGTGGGGAATCCGAGGATTCGCTGGGCAGCCACGCGGGCCAGCCACATCAGACTGGCGCCAGCTGCACCTCCGGACAGGCTCCATGCCAGCCCGTGCAGGTGCTGATGATCCTTGATCCATTGGGGAAGATAGGGACCGTATAGAGCGACCAGGTCATCGCTCCAGTCGACCCAGATATGGATCATCTGAAGTTCACCGCTGATGGCCGCGAGGCTGGCGGCCAGCAGGATCCCGGAAAGGGTAATCTGATCCGGAATTACGTAATCCAGCAAATCTGTCAGCACGGCCGTGAACAGGAGCCAGATGAACAGGAGATGGAATGGCAGGCGACTGTACAGCAGTGCTGTGGCGGGACGGACCTCCGTGACTGTCTGGCAGTCAGCGTCTACCAACAGCCAGGCATACAGGCTGAACAGCAGGCCCGGGACCAAAGTGGCCAACCAGGTCCATGCCGCGGATGGGGTGCCGCAGTCAGAGCATTTGGGGGGAATGCGGAACAGCAGCGAGTGGATGCTGCGGTGTGAGTCACAGTGTCTGCAGCGCGTGATTCCGGCAGCGCGTCCGGGTTCTGCGAGGGACGCTGCCCAGAGAACGGACAGGCGTCCGGTGAGAAGACCGATGAAACCAGACAGGAGAACGTGCATCACAGGGCACCAGTGAATACATATTAAGCATACTGCGCGATTTTTGTGCTGCCTGCCGTTATGATAATTGCAGACGACGCCTTGAAACTACGCAGGCGGCGGCTCTCGGGTATTGAATCGGGGACGATATTTCATTGAATTGGCCAAAAATGCATTTGATTTATGCATGCACGGCACCAGGATTGCTGCGCGGCATGGGGTTTGCAGAACAGTGTACTGAAAGCAGTCGCACAATGTTCAGATTTTTGCCGTTCGAGTCGATTTGATAGGTGAAATTTCTGTGTGTGTGGGCGTGCGGGACCAGAGATGCGGAGGCAGGATTGCGTCCATGGGCTATGTTTGCGTCTACGGGGCGATGCGTTCGTTTTGTGGCGTGGACGTCGTCTGGTTGGTTCTGTCGGGTGGTGACCAGTGCATTGCGGCAGCTGTTGGCTGGCCTTTTGGAGGGCCGTCCGTTAAAAGTTTCACGGGTTCTCCAGGCCCCGCAGGTCTGAGGGAATCGGAATCAAGAGACAGGGGTTGAGGCAGAGAACATGAAGAAACTTGAAGCAGTCATTCGTCATTACAAGCTGGAAGATGTGAAAACCAAACTGACCAGTATTGGTGTGCAGGGTATGACGGTCAGCGAGGTGCGTGGTTTTGGTCGTCAGCGCGGCCACAAGGAAACCTACCGTGGTGCCGAGTACACTGTGGACTTCATGCCCAAGGTGAAAATGGAAGTTGTCGTCAACGACAACGAGGTTGACGCGGCGATCAACGCGATCTGCGAAGCGGCGCGCACCGGACAGATTGGTGACGGGAAGATTTTTGTGTCGAGTCTGGAAGGTGTTGTTCGAATCCGAACAGGTGAAACCGGAACGGACGCAATCTGAGTCCGTGATCTGCCATAAGCGACAACCATGAGGGAGCACTCGTCACAGAGTGGCTCCCTTTGATTGTTTTGGCCCTCGTGCGGATTTTCGATTGCCCCCTCACTGTGAACACCAACGCGGGTGTTTTTGGCAGTGGATTGGGGCTTTGAAGTTGACGAATTGGAGTGTCGGGGATTGAGTGATGCGGTGACAGCCCTGCTCTGCGGTCTGGATAAGGTCTTCCTGATACCCGACGCCATTTGACTGTGACTTGCTGAGTGGTGTCGGGGGAAAGTGGGGAAGAGCGACGGGCTGTGACATTCGACATCCGGGTTGATTGTTCTACACTTCCGAACCGGGTGCATTGTCTGAACTGCGGCGATATTCTGATTCAGTCGGCTTTCTCATTGGAATCTCCGAATGTTGTGTTTCAGGCTGATGCGAATGCTGGCGGCATTGATGGTGCTGGCTGTTTATGTCGGGCCTGATGCAGGGTGTTTCGCTCAGGATACCGGGACGGCTATTCGTCAGATTGTCGAACAGGTGCAGCGATCCGTGGTGCGACTGCGGGTGATTGGCGGGACGCAGGTAGTTGATGGTGAGTCGGTCAGTTCTCTGGTGACCACTGGCGTCGTGATTTCGGACAAGGGAGAGATTCTGACGAGTGCCTTTGCGCTGCAGGGGAAACCGGATACTGTCTTCGTGGAGCAGGCTGACGGCACACGTGTGAGTGCAAAAATAGTGGCCACGGATCTTGTTCGGCGACTGGTATTGCTGCGGGCCGATGGCCAGGGTTGGGTGCCGATCAGGGGTGCCGACCGCGATTCAGTGCAGGTTGGTCAGTACGCAATTGCTCTGGGAAGATTTTATCAGTCCCCTGCCCCGACGGTCTCGGTGGGAATTGTGAGTGCGTTGAATCGAATACACGGGCTGGCGATTCAGACAGATGCGCGCATCTCACCGGTGAATTACGGCGGGCCGCTGGTTGGCTTGTCCGGTGAGGCCATGGGCATTCTGGTGCCACTTTCGCCGCGTGGACGTGGAAACGCGACCACGGGGATTGAGTGGTACGATTCGGGAATTGGTTTTGCAATCCCTCTGACGGATGCTCTGCAGGTTGCGGAGCGGTTACGTGGGGGAACGGATTTGCGTCCGGGGCTGATGGGGCTGAGTCTTGCAGCGACCGGGGCGTTCTCCGAGCGCGTTACCGTCGCGAGAATTCTGCCTGGCGGTCCGGCGGCGGCCGCAGGACTGCGAGAGGGAGATCGGCTGATAAAGATCAACGACCGGGCGGTCGAACGCGTGTCGATTCCTGAAGAGATTCTGGCGTCGCGGTATGCCGGGGACGTGGTTCAGTTGCAGGTGGAGCGGGATCAGCAGCCCCTGAATTTTTCGTTGACGCTGGTTGATCGTCTGCCTGAAGTGAATCCTGGATATTTCGGGTTGCTGACGTTTTCCGCTTCGAAAGTGGATGCTGCTGCAAATCCTGCAATGCTGCAGCCGGATGCACCGCAGCCACTCAAGGCACAGGCGCAGGACGACAAAGCCCCCGGGACGGAGCTGAAGGCTGGGATTCGGGGGGTGGCACTTCCGGAGGGTGTGCTTGGCAAAGCGGGGGCGCCCTTGAGTCTTGAATTGACCGAAGTCAATGGCCGTCGGCTGACTTCCGAGGCTGCTCTGATGCGGCTGATGCCGGAGATCATCGCGGGGACAGAATTGGGACTGAAGTATCGCCTACCCGGGTCGAACGAGGAGCAGTCGTTGCAATTGGTGGCAGGTCGAAGGCCGCAGTCGCTACCGATTCTGTCAGAGGAAGTCCTGCGACAGTGGAACGCCTTGTCCTCGCCGTCGGAAAATGTTTCAGCCGAGATTCAAAGAAGTGAAGTGGAGATCGAAGGTCGGGGACGTTGCGTCATTGTGACCTCAGGTGGTTCGGCGCAGCGTAATTCCGGCCTGATTGTTCTTTTGTCGGAACACGCAGCACCGGAAGATCAGATCCTGAATCGCTGGAGGGCACTTCTGAGTACTCATGGATTGCAGCTGGTGATTCCATTGAATCCGGAAAAGTCTGCGTTGACGGATGCGGACGTACCCCTGGTTCTGAGCGGTATTCAGCAGGTGGCGTCCGCGAATGGCGTGGATCTCCGTCGAACCGTTCTGGTGGCCGCGCGAGAGCAGTCCGTGCTGGCTCGGCAACTGGCCTTTGATGCTCGGTCACCGGTACGCGGGATCGTGCTGACGTCTGGCTGGATTCCCGGCACCGACCTGGAAGGAATTGACGGCCGAGGGGCTGCTGTGCTGTTGCTGGATGGCGATACAAGTGCGGCATCGCGTGTCCTGCGGGAAGAGTCGGCTGTGGCATTGAAGCGGGCTGGATTCTGGGTTCCGGAGCGGCGTCTGGAAGCTTCGGTCGAACAAAATATTGCCGATCTTTCCATATTGCTGCGCAGCCTTTAAGGCAGAGTCAGGTCCGGATCTCAGCCAGGTGGGGGCCACGAAAAAACGGCTGCCGCTGATATCCTGCAGCATCACCGGGTTGCCGAGGGGCTGTCAGTTTGCAGCTGAAAAATCGTGGGCTGATCGGGGGCCTGCCAGACAAGTTTCAATCGTCCGTCGGGCGGCTGGATGTCAGGTATGTTGTTATGCCGGAGTGATGGCGGCGTAGAAAAGATCACCACGAACGCGACACGATCATTCTGCAGGCCTTGCAGGAATTCTGTGGAAAGTGTCTGCGTGGCCAGTTGCTGTTGTCTGTAAAAGTGCGATTCCGGAAAGAACCCGGAGTAACCATTGACAATGGGAATTCCCCGAAGGGTGCACTGAATCATCCAGCGTGTCGTTGCGGCGTACTGGTCGACGGCGGACGTTGCCGGATATGGCAACAGGAGGACTCCCTCTCCGTCTGATCGATGAGTCTGAAGGAAATCCAGCCACGGTAGCCGCTCATCTGCCGAAGGAACCTGGACCACTCGAACCTTTTCGGGAGGGACCTCAAAAATCATCACCGTGCCAAGAACCATGCCCATGAAATATCGCAGTGCCGGCGGGCCAGTTGATTTCCGGAGTTGCCGGACGAGCTGGTCCAGTCCGATGCCACTGAGAAGCAGCAGTGCCAGTTGAAAAAAGTATCCAAATCGGAAGACGCTGCGAATGGATGAAAAACCGGGGATGAGTGAGCTGAGTGTGGTCCATGGTCTCCAGCCGAGAAACAGCAGATTGGTTCCCATGGACCAGAACGCGGCGCAACCTGTGAGTGCGATGAGGAAGAAGATATGTCGGCGAGACAGGTTGGGAGTGCGATGCCGCAGACTGCCGACAGCGATTCCGGCGATGATGAGCCGTACCCAGCCCGGACAGAGAAACCACGCGCCGCGTTGAGAGACTCCTGGCGTCCGGACCAGGGCACCTGGGGAGACTTTCAGTAAATCTTCTGCCCGTGCGGAAAGTTGAGTGATCGCGGTGTCAGCCCGTTCGAATTGACGTCCGCGAAGTCGGCTGCTCATGGGCAGCAGAATGGGCATCAGCAGAATCAGTGCCATGCTGAGGGCTACCAGAGCGCCGGGGAGCCAGCGTCGCCAGAGATTCAGCGGGATGAGAATCCAGCCGGTACACGCCAGCAGCAGTGACAGAAACAGGAAGTGGTGAATGCTGCAGGCTGCAGCGAAGAAGATCGCAACCCCCAGTTCGAGCCCCTGCCGGAGTGCCCTGCCCGACGTGGTGCCGGAGAATGGCTGAAGCCTGATTGTCTGACTGAGTCCGATCAGGGCGGACCACGTCCACAGCGTGGGCCACAACGGAACCAGCTGAAGTACGTCCAACTGGTCGTGCACCATGGGAAGCAGCACAACGGCTGTCCCTGTGACATGTCGTGCGATGCGTGAGACATTGAGCTGATGCAGTAGTCGCGAAGTCAGCAGGCCATTCAGTGTCAGTGAAAGAATCAGCCAGGCATTTGCCGCAAGTGCCGGCGATCCGCAAACGAGAATCAAAGGTGCCATCAGCAGCGTGGCGGGTTGTGGTTCGCTGAAGGCAAAGCTACCTGTTTGCGGGAAAAAAATGGGTGCGTCCCAGTAGTGCGCGAATCCAGTACGGAACTGCAGCGCATTCCAGACGATTGTCCACGCATTGAACAGCGGAACAGTCTCTGACCCTGCGATGGAGGTCGGAATCGCACTGACTGGCTGATTCAGCACCGCCCGTACAGACCACAGGGACAGTGCGCAGCAACACATGCAGAAAACGATGTTGCAGAGGTGTCTCCGCAGTGTGCCGGTACCGGGGAGCATTTTCGGGCTGGTCACGAAGTGTTGTCCCCTGCGGAATCGTTTCCGGAACAGAATTCTGGCGAGCGAGGGTTGCGGGCCGGGGAGGTGAAACGAAGGCGAATCGAAAGATCAGGCGAGGTTACAGCCTGATCATCGAAAGGTGTCTGTTTGATGGATTCGGCGGTGATATGTCAGCAGGTGCGTTTCTCCGGAGTGAAATGCGGCGATGTGCCGGTCCAGGATCGTTTCATCGTCGCGGCTACCGGGCGATTAGCGAGACGCAGGATCATCCTTGATTTGATCTGCGGCGACTCAGTCCTCATGGTTCTCCTGGTCATCGTCGTTATCTTCCGGTTCGTCAAGCACAGGAAGGCCGAGATGTGTTTCGATGAGTTCAGTGACCTGGCACAGTCTTCCGAAGACTCGGCCATGCAACTGTGGATATCGTTCGGTCAGCGTATCTGCGGCCTCATAGATTTCTCCGGGTTCGTCAGCAGGAGGAGACCTGGGAACAAGAAATTCAGCGACGGTGAGTCCTTTTTTTGCATGATCAAACGGATACTGGATATCTGCAAACACCAGTTGCAGACTGGTGATGGATTCGTGCAGTTCCTCCAGCGTGCTTTTAATCTTCTGCATCAGTTGTTCGTTTTCAGAGTTGGCTTCCATCGCGTGGAACAGCCTGCCGACAGCGAGTTTGCTGTCCCGGATCTGCAGCATTGGCTCGATCTGCTCGTTCAGTTGTCGAAACAGGTCGATCAGCGTACGAATTTCGTTGCGGGTGATGCCGGCTGCCGCTGGCACCTGCGCAAACTCCGGGGTTTGTGCCAATCGGAGTCCGGAATACAGACGAACGGCTGAAGCTTGTTCGAAAGGCAGCAGTCGTGGGAGCAGTTGGGCTTGCTTGTCCCGGGAGGCTTCCTGAAGGGCATTAATTTCCCGGGCGTTGGTCAGAGGGATCGTGAATTCGTCTTTTGGAATCCGCAGATCGGCCTCCAGCATGGCTTCTGCCAGTCGCACTTCGATCTGCTGTGAATCGCAGTCATCGAACTGTTTCCATGCATCAGCGAACGCCGGTTCCTTCTGCAGCATGGCATTCCGGGCCTGCTGCAGTCGCTGTTGCACTGCGGTGGAGTTTGTGACGGGCTTGAGTGCCTCATCAGGGCTCTGGAATGGCCGGTACAGCACGATATGGCCACGGAAGAAGCGGTTGAGTGCCTTCCATGCATCCTGTTGCTGCTGCAGTCGGACCATGAGTTCTTCGACAGGGTGGATATCCGATTTCTTCAGATCTGAACCAAAAATGTCCTTGTAGAAGTCCCAGGTCACGGCTTTCGCGAGGGTATCAAATTTTCGAAAGAGGTGTGCGGCTGGAAGCCCGAGTTGGAAGACGCCGTTGGCATTTTCAGAGGCGGCGCTGGCAATTCGCTCACGGTCCGACGGATGTGTATCAAACAGACCGGTTCGGGACTCGATAATCATCTCGTCGATGGATTCATGCCCCTTTGGTGTCAGCTGATCGGCGTTCAGTAGAATCAGTTTTGGAAAGTTGTCTCCCAGTCGGCCTTCGGTTTGAAAGGTGGACAGGTCATCCATGGCGCCGTGATAGGACATTCCCAGAACGTGCAGTTGTCGTGCTGTCGTAGTGAACGACTTGCTGCCTGAAAACCGGGCTTCATATCGATCGGCATCGAATTCCATCTGTCGCATCAGAAAGCCGCTGACGGTCTGCCCCATAATCATCAGGCACCAGAGGATTCCGCGTGTGAGCCAGACGCAGAAGCGAACGACGTACAGTGTCCAGCCAATACGAAAATCCAGTCGACCGGACCATTCTTCGAGCTTTTCGTCCCAGACATCTCGTTCGTACACGACCCGGGAGAACCAGTAATTGATGGATCGAATGATGTGCGACAGTCGCATGCCTGCGCCCTGCGCAAAGTGTCCGAATTCGTGAGCCAGTACGCCGCCGAACTGACGCATGGTCAGTCCGGCGGCGAGGGGCATACCAATAGTCAGTACGAGATCATTGCTGAAAAAACTGCGGAGGCCTCGGCGGAAGCTGGCACTGGCGTTGATATCGCAGTCGATGTCGATGCGATTGGGAACCGGGGCATTGACACAACGGCAGATGCGGGTCACAAAATCAAACAGGATTGGTTCATCGGACCGTTTCAGCGACCGGCGGCCAGACGTGTCCACTGTTCCGGAGAACAGGGGCTTCAGCATGAAAACGATCAGTGTGATGCCGGAAAGGATGGGTGTCAGATAGAGCGTGACACCGAAGATCAGGGCCTTTCCCGACTGGCGTCCAGAGGAACCTGTCATCGAAGTGGTGATGCCGGTGTTGGAAACTGCGTGATGCCAGACGCCGGCACCGACCGCCAAAATCAGCATCAGATAAATGACGGGCAGCAGAATCATCAGCACAGCGACGAGGGCGATACCAATCCTGTACACCGCGGAAATCCGCACAGGTTGAATTCGGGCCTCAGAAAATGCGGCCGCAATTCGTTTTCGAAGGGCCTCTTCATCTTCGCTGCATGGGGACAGCAGAAACTCTGTGCTGTGCAGCAGGCCGGGCCGGCGTTTTGCGGCACTGACCGTTTTGTGGTCCGCCGTGCCGACACCTGCGGCGAGTTGTCGGGGTGAGGCGTCGCTGGATGTTGTCGTTCGTGCTTCTGAGGACGTGACTGCGGCACTGGTCAGCTTTGGGACTTCAGTCCCGGAGATTGCAGTGGCCGTCATTGCAGGGGCCGCTGTACCAGCCTGCCGAGTTGACATTATTTCGGCAGGCGGTTTGCTTTCGCCGGAATCGACGGCAGCGGATGCATCAGGGACGCGGAGGGCCTGCTGACATTTTGGGCAGCGGATTTTTTTTCCGGCCAGATCGTCACGGAGTGTCATGCGGGCGGAGCATGCGGGGCACTTGATAGTGATCGCCATCGACAATCGTCCTGAATCGCTGCTGACAGTTCAGCAGTGTTGTGGGTTTTTCAGTGTTGCAGGATCGGGATACACAGGCCCTGGAGGAACCGCTGCAGGCGAGGTCTCCGGCTCAGGGGACAGGAAAGACCTGCGGACGCCCTTCGATCAGATGCAGGGTTGAGTCCGCGGGGATTCCATTCAGTTGCATGATTCTGCCGGAAGGCCAGCGAATTTCCAACTGATCCACGGTTGTCTGGGTGCCAAGGCCGAAATGCAGACAACGCTCGTTGCAGCTCTGGTACCCATCTCCAGCTGGCATAAAGGCCCATTGATCGATACCCCCGGCCGACGCCCGGACGGCTGCGCCGGAACAGTCTCTGGCGGAATCTGTGCCATGCAGAATCAGCCGGAGCCAGTGCCCCGACGTTGCAGTCTGATTGGTGGCAAGCACAGCCGGACTGGAGATGGACGAGACGACGAAATCGAGAGCCCCATCAGAGTTCCAGTCGAGAGTGGCGAGTGATCGTGCAAGTCGTTTGACCTGAAAGAGCGATCCGGCCTCGGTGGGTTTCAGTTCGCTGAATGATGCCTCACCGTTATTCCGGAAGAACTGCAGGGGCATGCGATATTCGATCCCCGGCTCTCCGAACTCGGCGACATGTCCGTTCGCCACAGCAATGTCGAGATCCTGATCGTTGTCGGCGTCGAGGAATTGCGTCCCCCAGCCAACGTAAGGGATACCCGCCTGGAAAAGACCGGATCCCTGGATGGCGTCCTCAAAAAAACCGCCGTCCCGCTGAAGATAAAGACAGTTGGCCTCGCGTTCAAAATTGGTCACAAACAGATCCAATCGCCCGTCGCGATTGACGTCACCGGCCGCCACACCCATGCAGGCCGTTGGCTTGCCGAGATAGTTAACGGCCAGTCCTCGCGGCAACGCTTCATCCAGATAGGTATTGTCCGATTGGGCCCGCAGAAAGAAATTGGGGACCTGATCATTGGCGATGAACAATCGCGGCTTGTCTTCTCCGGGAAGCTGCATGCCAACAATCCCCAACCCTTTTGGCGTCTGGTCCGGCGTCGCCCCGGGGACTGTGACAAAGGTGCCGTCTCCCGCGGACAGCATCACATGGTCCGGGGCCCCGTCAAAGTTCAGTACGGAACAGCGATTCTCACCGCATTCCACTTCGAAGACGTTCTGACCCTGCAGGTAATTCACGTCATACAGATCCGGAAGGCCGTCGGCGTTCAGATCCAGCATCACGCAGCTGGTGGTCCATGCGGTCTGTGTGAGCCCGGCCGTGGTGGTGACATCCGAAAACGTCCCGTCGCCATTATTTCGGAAAAGGCGATTGCCGCCGATATTGGCCACATACAGATCCGGGAACCCGTCATTATCAAAGTCGGCCGAATTGCAGCCCTGACCATATCCGTCATCCGGGATCGGGAATGCAAGTCCCGTGACATCCCGGAATCCCGTTGATCGATTGCGGAACAGAACGTCGGCTAGTTCCGCGGAGGGGGTTGGGGACGGCGATTTGAGTGGCCACGGCTCGCCCTGTGTGAAGAAGATGTCCGGAGCACCATCAAGATCGTAATCCAGGACCCCTGTCCCACCACCTGTCGATTCAAACACGCGAATGGACTGCGTGCGACCATGTGTGCCCGAGAGATACGTGAAGTCAATTCCCAGTGTGGCTGCCTGATCAGCAAAAGTAATGCTCCCGGCGTCTGTCGTGGTAGACAGCGCTGCTGCTGAAGGCACATGCTGATTCCATTCAGGTGCTGCGAAATTCGACAAATCGAATCGCCGCGTCAGGTCTGCTGTCGTCGCAAAACGCGGCGTTTGCGGAGTGATCTCAACCGCCAGTTGTTGCTGAATGGATGTCGGCAGGTTCAGCTCGCCATGTCGATTGGCGTCCATGCGGATCCACGCGACGGCTTCCGGGATGCGACCTGATTCGACGAGAAACCGGATCATGACGGCAAAGCCTGCAGGATCCTGTCCGCCGGCGTTCAGAACGCGTTCAATCCGCAGGGAAAAATCGAGAATGCGGTCGGCCTGAGACTGGAAAGCGGCTGCCGCCTCGGAATGCAGTGGCTCCAGCATCTGGCCCAGTTGAAACATCGCCTTTCGATGCAGCGGATCCTGACGTACAGCTTCCCAGAAGCAACGGGCAGCAGCTTCAGACGCCTGCTGCCGACGAGCCAGCAAGCCCCGGAGATACCACAGATCCGGGCTGGTCTGAATGCTGGCGGGTACCTGCTGAGCCCAGTTCGCCAGGGCTTCGGGCGCGTTGTCCTCCAGCAACAATTCGCCGAGCAGGGATTGAGCACTGATGAATTCAGGTCGGGTGCGGACGGCCGCCTGCAGCTTTTCTGTGGCGGCTTGAGTTTGTCCGGCCTCGAGATCCGCAGTGGCGAGGGCGAACAAGGTCATCGGGTCAGAATTGCGTGCGGACGTGCATTGCAGAAGATGACGCGCTTCCGGTGGCTGGCGTTCCCGCTGTGTCAACATGATGAGATCCTTCAGGCTGATTTTGCCTGAGTAAAGCAGGTCCATCAGAATCGTATCTGCCTGACTGCGTTCTCCACCGAGCACAAGCAGAGATGCCAGCAGAGTTTTCAGGCCGAGATCCTCCGGGCTGCGGGAAGCCAGCCACAGGTAGCATTCAGCGGCCCCGGACAACAGACAGTTCTTCATCTGGATTTCGGCAGCCAGTTGATTTGCCGCGAGCGATTCTTCGGATCCATCACGCGGGATGGATTGAAACAAAGCGAGGGCCTGCTCGGTTTCACGGCGACGAGCGGCCATCTTGCCCAGCAGCAGTTGAGCTCTGGCCCATGCTTTATCGTCTGCTGCCAGTTGCTGCAGCAGCTGCTCGACTCCGGACAAATCACCCCTCAGCACGCGTTTCTCTGCCTGACGCACGAGTTCTGAGGAATCTGAGGGACCGCAACCGGCACACAGAACGGACAGAAAAATGGCGGCGAATACGCCGTGTGATACTCGGGAAGCCAAAACGTGTGCTGTGGAAACCATAGGAGAGAATGCTGCGAGTCTCAGGCGGCGAGGGAATTGGATTCTTAACGCACTCTAACACCCCAAGCCTCTGCACTGAACCGGTTGAGGTAAGAAAAATGTGGCGAGCGTGCTGACGCAGGCCTGAGATGAACGGGCTTCATTCAGCCACAGCGGTGGGTGACGGTCGGCCAGCTGCCAGCGATCGTCGAATCGTTTACCGGAAGCTGTCGGAAACCCCCGAATGTTGCCCCTCGCTTTGACTCGCCCCGGAATGCGTCTTAAATTAAACACTGTCCGGATTTGTCATCGGCTGCTCCCGAGAAAATGTTGCCTCATGACTCTTGTGCCTGATCAGATGCCTTCCGTTCCTGCAAATGAACCGTCTTCAGAGAGACAGCAGGAAGTGTCGCGCACGGCCCGCAGTTCTTCGCGACGATGGATTTTCCTGAGTTTGTTTATGGTCGTGCTGGTCGTCGCCGCCGTCTGGGGGCGCGCCTCGCTGCACGCTTACCGAACATCGCAATTTGAAGTGGCCTGTCGCATTGCTCGGGAAGATCGCAACTGGACACAGCTTCAGGAAGTGGCTGAGCAGTGGACGGCGTGGGATCCGGAAGAAGCCAAAGGCTGGTGGGCCGCGGCGGAAGCAGCGCAGGAGCAGGATGAATTTGAAGCCATGGCTGCCTGCCTTGGCAGGATTCCGGACACAGACCCCAACCTTGCCTTTGCCCTTGCTGAGAAAGCCAATCTGGAATGGGCTGCGTTGAATCGACCCATGGACGCCCTTGCGACCAGCGAGCGAGTGATTCAGCTTGATCCGAGGTTGGTGGAAACACACTCGCGGGTCATTTCGTTTTATGCCATGAATCAGCAGCGAATTCCCATGCTGCGGGCGATTCGAAAAGCAGTTGATGCCGGGGCAGAACCTCGGGAAGCGTACACCTATCTGGTCATGGCGGACGTACTGGCGTTTACCAACGGCAGTGAATTGAATGAGCGCTGGATGCAGGCCAGTCCTGAAGAACCTCGTTTTAAGATTGGACTGGCAGTCAATACCGCCATGCGTCTGGTCATGAATCAGGAAACCTCGCCCACTCCTGAAATCATCGAGCTGAATAATCAGGCGAAGCAACAAATCAGCCTGTTTCTGAAGGAATTCCCGCACGACCCCGTGATTCTGACCTTTTTAATGAACCAGGCCTACCGCGCCGGTGACATCCGGCGAATGGAAGAACTGCTGGCGATGGTCGATCACCAAGGCAGCGAGGACCATATGATCTGGGTGTACCGAACCTGGTATCACACTCAGATTAACGAACTGCCAGCTGCCGAAGAGGCGATTCTGGAAGCACTGAGGCTGCATCCCATGAGTCCTCTGGCTCACCACGAATACGCCAACCTGCTGCGACTGCAGCAGCGGCCAGAAGTGGCGAAAGAGCAACGGCTGGCAGCCTACGGAAGAGATTTGCGGAGCCAATTGCTGTTGCTGCCGACAGCCGTGGATCTGACGACGGCATTGCTGGTTCAGATTCAAAGCTATGCCGAGGCCTGCGGGGACTCGCAAATCGCCGCGGCAATTGGTCGTCGCCTGTAGCCGCGTTCAGAAAAGGGGTCAGGAACCAATAGCCAAATGGCCCGGAGGGTGCTTCGCACTATTGGTTCCTGACCCCTTTTCT
>CAIYBH010000029.1 GCA_903924405.1 uncultured Planctomycetaceae bacterium
ACGATCACCGCAAACTCTGGATTGAGCAGCAGCTGGCTAATCAAGCTCAGTTTTTCGCGATCGACATTTGTTCCTTCGCAATCATGGATAACCATATTCACCAGCAATTGCGTGCTCGTCCGGACATCGTGCAACAGATGGATGATGCAGAGGTGGCTCGTCGCTGGCTGATGCTGTGTCCAGCTCGACGTGGAAAAAATCGCCAGCCACTTGAACCAACAGAATTTGAAATGAATCGAGTGGTCAACGACAAAAAACGCGTGGAGGAACTCAGACGCCGACTCAGTGATATTTCGTGGTGGATGCGACTGCTGTGCCAGCACATCGCTCAGCGTGCCAATCGGGAAGATGAAGAGGTCGGAAAGTTCTGGCAGGCTCGCTACAAAGCCGTCAAGAATCTGGATGATACAGCGATTCTGGCCTGTGCAGCCTACATTGATCTCAATCCGATCCGCGCGGGTCTTGCTGACAGTATCGACAACTCGGTGTTCACCTCAGCCAATCGAAGAGCGAAAGGACAGAAGACAAGGAAACAGCGCAATGTGGCGGACAAGAATTCCGGCGTCGAAGGGACGAATGAGACCACCGACTCGACTTCGCCTGATTCAACAGTGCTGAACTGCGAACATTTGGCACCAGTCAACCTGTGCGAGAACTCGGCTAAGCCGGGCTCGCAGGTTCATACGCGGGGAACTCGCTGCAGCGACAAAGGTTTTTTGCCGATCACGCTCAGTGAGTATCTGGAATTGCTGGATTGGTCGGCTCAACAGCAGCCTGGAAAAAAGTCGGTGCCCGTTACAGGCACAGTTGACCGCGTGCTTGCTGAACTGAAAATCAGCGCTGACGCGTGGTGTGAACTGATCCGGGATTTTGGCCGCCTGTTCAGTTCTGTCGCTGGCAAGCCTCATGTGATCGACGCCTATCGATCGCCAACCAAATCGCAGAGCTTTCGTCCGCGTCCGCGAGTGCGTGAATTGCTGACAAACAGTTGAGGCCGGTGACATCATTCGCCGTCTCCTGATATCTGATTCTCCCCGCTCTGCTGCCTCTTGCCACCCAGCGGTTCAATCGCCGCGCGCCCTGCGACAACGAGGCGCATCACCACAAAACGCGTTCTCCGGTTCGCAATGCATGTGAGCACCGGGACTCACATGGCCGTTGATGTCATCCTGAACTGACAGCCCCTCACAACCGCTATCGAAATCAAAATCGCTACGGTTATCGTCACGACCGCTGTTGCTGTGTCCCCATGACATCAGTTCCCGTGGGACGAGTTGCGGGTATCCCCACAACTGCTGTGTCCCCGTGGGACGAGTTGGTGATCGAGTCGGGGATTTGGTCATGGGATGAAATAGAACTCATTGCTTGCCAGAAGTGAATGAGCCAGTTGCTCCCAGGGCGTCAGCTGGTCCTGTTCCGCAGCGTTGTGCCCCGCCTCCTTCAGGAATTCAAGGGCCGCTGCACTCTCCGCCTCGGAAGGAGGACGACCGTAGGCCAGGAGCCACGCCTGTTCAAGCCGCGATGTATCCTTGTCAGAAACGGACTGCACTCTCAGGGCAAACTTCCTGCTAACCTCCATCATCAATGGACTATTCAACACAAAAAGCTGCTGTTGAGGCACCATTGTGGCGGTTCGCTGTTCACTGCTCACATTTGGTTCCGGGAAATCAAACATCGTTAAGGTGGCATTGGGGGAGTAACGACTGATCACGGAATAGAGAGTACGACGCGTTCCCCGAGGATCGTCTGCTTCAAACCCGTTCAATCGTGTGAAAAAATTGAAGCCTTCGACTTCCTTCAACCCGGGGTTGGTCTGGTCCACTGAGGGGCCGCCAATCCGCAGGTCCAGCGTTCCAGCCACACTCAACAAGGCATCTCGCCATGCTTCGATATCCAGACGCCGTGGCGACATCCGCCAGAGATATTCATTCGCAGGGTCGCTAGTGATGTTCTCATCCCGGACCTGGCTACTGAGTTGCCATGTCGCTGATTTCAAAATCGTCCTGTGCAGCCACTTTATGGACCACCCCGACTCCATAAATCGCGCTGCGAGGGTATCAAGCAGCTCAGGATGCGTGGGAGGACTTCCGAGGCGGCCAAAGTTCCCAGGCGTCGCCACAATCCCGCGTCCAAAGTGATAATGCCAGACGCGATTCACAAAAACTCGCGCCGTCAAAGGGTTATCCACGCTGGCAATCGCCTGCGCCAACTGCAGGCGAGTAAATGATGTGCTTTCCGGTCTGCCGCTCGCGGGACTCAGAATTGTCAGAAAGCCGGGCGGTGCTAACTCCCCGGGCTGCTCGGGGTTTCCCCGAACAAACACCGGCATGGCCATTCCGCCCCCTCGAATTCCTGGCATTGTCGGACCACCCGTGGCTGGCGTGTTCTGCAGTATCTCCAGTGCTTTTTCTTTGTCCGCAAGCATCTGCCGCTCAGATTCTGATAACACCGCCGACAGATCCGCGACCTGCAGGAAGAATGGCGCAGTTGGCGCTTTCGACAGAAGTTCCAGCAACTGCGTCTGAGTTTCTGTAGGGCGAATCTGCATTCCATCACCCGCCACCGAGGAACCCTGCGATGCTTCCGTGGCTTGCAATGCTTCTGCAACGGCCAGTTTCACGGAAGCAGCAGACCGCCGCAATTCCTCAGAAACGGTCATTGAGCCACCAGCCACAGACGCCGCCACGGCAGCACGCAAGTCCTGCAATCCGGGCTCCTGTCCCGAACTTTCCAGAAGCCTGACCCAGCGGCGCAGAAAATACAGCTTCAGATCTTCCTCACCGGCCACTAACGTTTCATCCGGTGACTTTTGAAGACTTTTCTGCACCAGCAAACGCGTGGCAGCACTCACATAACGGTCAACGTTTCCCAGAGCCGTCCGTGTCGTTTCAGCAATCGCGGCTTCTCGAAAGGACTTCAGCCCCTCAGTCTGCTGCTGCACACTGGTCGTCCACTCCTGATGCTTTCGGATTTCCTCGGGAGATGCCAGCATCTGCATCGGCCACTCCACTCCGTTCCATGCGGCGGCGAGCGAATAATAATCTCGAGTCGGAATCGGATCGAATTTGTGATCGTGGCAACGTGCACACGAGACGGTCAGCCCGAGGACACCCCTTGAAAGCGTGTCCACCCGATCTTCCACTTCGTCCGCTTTGGCTCGCGCTTCACCCGCTGCCCCCTTGCGGAACTGCGGTCCAAGTGACTGGAAGCCGAGACCGGCGAGCCGAGTAAAATAGTTATCCGCAGGTTCTGTGATCTCATCTCCAGCAATCTGCAACCGCAGAAACTCATCATACGGCATGTCCTGATTCAAGGCCTGCACAACCCAGTCCCGGTAATGCCATGCGGTCGGGGTTGGTGTCAGAAAGGAGTTTCCCTGATCGTCCGCATAACGAGCTACATCCAGCCAATACCGTCCCCAGCGTTCGCCATAATGGGGCGATGCGAGCAGGCGTTCAATCACGCGGTCCCACGCATCGGGTGTCACATCCTCCTCAAAGGCCTGTATCTCGGCCGGCGTTGGTGGCAGTCCAAGGAGATCAAAACTTGCCCGGCGAATCAACTCTCGCCTGGTCGCCGGAGTCACTGGCTGCAAACCTCGCTGTTCAAGCGCCGCCAAGACGAAGTAATCCAGTTCCTGCTTTGGCCATGCCCCGTCACGAACAACAGGGGCCGCATGCAGAACAGGCTTGCGAAAGGCCCACAGATTGCGTGCGGCATTCATATCTATTCCAGCCTTTTGCAAGCCAGTTTCTCCCGGCGCTGCATCGCGCGGATCCGGAGCCCCCATGGTCACCCATTTCTCCAGAATCGCAACGTTCGCTGCACTCAACGGGCCATCCGGGGGCATCTGCAGGTCGGATCTCTGATAGCGAACCGACTGAATCAGCAGGCTTGCCTCGGAATTTCCCGGAACGAGGACGGCTCCGGAATCCCCCCCCTGCCGCACGCCGTCTCGACTATCCAACAGCAAGCCTCCGCTGAGCTTACCAGCCTCGGAGGCCGACCGACTGTGGCATGAGTAGCAGTGCGTGACCAGCAAAGGCCGAACACTCGACTCAAAAAAGTCCAGTTGAGCCGCATCGAGCTCGTCCGTTTTCTCTGCGGTCGGGTCCTCTCCCCGGACGGCACTGCAGACTAATGTCACAAGCAGCACCAGCAAAATATTCCCGACGGTCTTCATGCGAGAATCTCCTGAACAACGCGTCCGTGAACATCAGTCAGTCGGAAGTCTCGACCGCTGTAGCGATAAGTGAGTCGCTGATGATCAAGCCCCATCAGCCGGAGCATCGTGGCATGCAGATCATGCACATGCACACGATTCTCCACGGCCATGAATCCGAAATCATCTGTGGCTCCCCACGTCATGCCGCCCCGGACGCCACCACCCGCCAGCCAGACCGTAAATCCATGGTGATTGTGGTCGCGCCCATCGTTCCCCTGCGAGGTTGGTGTGCGCCCGAATTCGCCGCCCCAGAGGACCAGGGTTTCGTCCAGAAGTCCCCGCTGTCGAAGATCCTGCAGAAGTGCCGCGATTGGACGATCCACAACTCGAGCATGATTGCGATGCGACTCGGTGTTCCCGCTGTGATGATCCCACGGCTGACTTTTTCCACAGTACACCTGAACGACACGCACGCCACGTTCTACCAGTCTGCGTGCCAGCAGACAGTTGCGACCAAAGGTCAGCCTGCGAAAACCTCCGTCACCACTGGTCGCCACCAGATCAGCCTCGGCCCCAGTGAGCCCATAGTCAGTCAGAGTTCCCTCAGATTCCTGCGACAGATCGAAGGCGTCAGCCGCAGAATTCTGCATGCGAAACGCCATCTCAAGTGACTGAATCCTGGCACTCATCGCCTGCTCCGCCCCGGAACTCTCCAGATGCATGGCATTGAGTCGCTGCATGAAATCGAGCTGGCGTCGCTGTGAGTTCCGGGACAGTCCCATGTTGCGCAGTGACGGGATCACTTCACGAGGCTGATAGTTCGCGGGAAGAGCGATCTGTGTTCCCTGATAAATCCCCGGCAGAAATCGACTGCTCCAGTTGGACGGTCCATTCACCGGCTGCCCCGGTTCACCCAGCACAATAAACCCCGGAAGGTTCTCGTTTTCCGTGCCAAGACCGTAAAGCAGCCACGACCCCCATGACGGGCGATTCGGCTGAATACTTCCGGTGAACATCATCCAGTTGGAAGATTCATGCACAGGCACATCCGTGTGCATGGAACGGATCACGCACAGCTCATCAGCCAACTTCGCCACTTCCGGAAATAACTCACTGATCTCAAGGCCGGACTGTCCTGAGCGAGAAAAACGGAAGGGTGAAGGCATCAGTCCACCCGTCGCATTCTCCGTCGTCAGATTCTTTGTGCTCTCCGGACGCTCGCCGGCATGTTTCAGCAGGGCCGGCTTGGGGTCGAACGTATCCACCTGCGACGGCGCCCCGTTCATCCACAAGTGAATCACCCGCTTTGCCCGTGCAGGAAAGTGCACAACGCGCGACGCAAGGGGACTGCTTCCCACAGCCTCAGCCAGCGACGTCTGTTGAGCACAAACTTCTGCCGACAGAACGGCTGCCAGTCCGAGCGACCCGAGGCCGTTGAAACTCCGACACAGCACGGCACGGCGGGACCACGAAACGCCAGACGCGACAGGCGACGCCAGACTCAAATTCTGCACATCCACGCTGCTCTCTCCCGACTCCCTGATGCCGCCAACATTACCATGCACGTTCTGCAGCTCTACCACAAACGACACTCCACACATTTCAAAACACCAACTGACAAACAATCCTGCCCGACCGGAGCGACGGCATTCTGACTGCCCATGTGTCGTCCATCAGGGAACGCCGTCCACATCACAGCGCAATCAACTCGCCCCCCGAATGGGCACGGCGAGGCGATACAGATCCGTCCGTCCATCCCGCTCCCGAACAATAATCAAGCTGGTGCCACTTGGATCCCATACCGGATAGTCATCCTGCTCAGGATGGTCTGTCAGTCGCTGCAGATTGTTCCCGTCACTGTCCATCAGATAAATCTCGTAATTACCGTCCCGATTGCTGGTGAAAGCCACTCGCCGCCCATCCGGCGAAAAGCGAGGACGCAGGTCCTGACGCTCACTAAAGGTCAGCCGCTGCGGCACTCCACCCTGCAGATCCGAAATATAAACTTCATAGTCTCCGGAACGGCTGGAACTGTAAACAAGTTTCCGACCATCAGCAGCGACGTCCGGCCAGTTATTGATCCCTTCTGAATCCACAACCACTTTCCGATCCTGTCCCTGCAGGTTCACCGAATAGATCTGCTGGCGTCCACCTTCCGGATAACTGAACAGCAGTCGCGAACCATCCGGCAGAAACTCCGGACTGTGCATTCCTGAAAAGCCCCCGCCAGGCGGCACTTCACCCACCTGAGTCAGCGTCTGATCCTGAATCACCAGTGCCAGGCTCAGATTTCCGCGATTCTGAACAAATGCCAGATAACGCCCATCAGCGGAGACGGCGGGTTCGAATTCTGAACGGCCTTCGTTGTCATGCAGCGGCTGCGCGATGCCATTTTCCAGTGACAGCTTCATGATTCGCAGTTGTGTGGGCTTCTCGAGCTGCACAAACAACAGGTCTGAGCCGTTGGAACCCAGAAACACCGGATCTCGTTTCGGGCGTCCATCGGTCGTGATCCGAATCGCGTCGTCGGCGAGAATCTCCCCGATCCCCATCAGCACATGCAGCAGGAAACAGCCTCGAAGTGCCCCCATCACAGCAGCTCCGAAATCACAGTGCCGCCGTCCAGGACACGCATCTCTGCACGCGCCTGAGTATCCACACCGGCCAATTCGCAGATCGTCGTCCCCACCATCAACGGAGTGACGGCGGTCGTGATCGGATCCTCGGCATGACGGTCACTTTCGCCGATCGTGCGCCCCGGCTGAACACCACCCCCAGCCCAGAGCGAAAAATAACAGCGAGGCCAGTGATCGCGTGCAGCACGATGAGTAATTCGCGGAGATCTGCCGAATTCCCCCATGGCCACCACCAGCGTCGACTCCAGCAGTCCGCGCGACGCCAGATCATCCAGCAACGCAGCAAATGCGCGATCAAAGATCGGACAATGCGTGTCCTGCAACAGCTCGAAGTTATAGATATGAGTGTCCCAGCCAAAGTCGCAATTGGGCGTCATGCACTCGACGTATTCACTCCAGTTCACCTGAATGTAGGGGACGCCGGATTCAACCAGACGTCGCGCAAGCAGACAGCTTTGCCCAAAAGTTGTCTGCCCATAGGTTTCACGCGTTTGCTGCGATTCCTGTGACAGATCAAATGCTTCCCGGGACCGGGCACTTGTGATCAGTCCCCACGCCTTGTCATAACTACGGTCCCACGCCTGAGGCCCGGCGGCGTCAAGTGTCCGCAGAGTGGATTCGAGCCGACGACGGACCAGGTCACGGTCCGTCAATCGCTTTGGACTTAAACCATCCAGCAACTGCAGTGACGGAAGTTCGACCTGTCCGGCATCCGAGCAGCTGACCATGAACGGATCATGCCCGCTGCCCAGTCGCCCTCCCCCATAACCCTCGACTCTGCGAACCACGTCGCGCGGTATTCCACGCCCCACCATCACGAACGGAGGCAACTGGCCACCATGCCCGCGATGTTTGCCAACGATGGCTCCGAAGTTGGGGTGCACCGGAACGGGGCGTTCAAGGAACCCGGTGAGCCCAACAGTGCCGGCATCCGGATGCCCGGGCTGCGAAGTCACGTGCGACCGAATCAATGAGAACCTATCGCTGCGCGACGCCAGCCGCGGCAGTAGTTCGGAGAAAAACACACCCGGCTGCCGCGTGGAAATAGCAGAGAACGGTCCCCGGTATTCCATGGGAGCGTCCGGTTTCGGGTCAAACGTGTCCAGATGACTGGGCGCCCCCCACAACCAGACAAAGATCACAGACTTCGCCTGCGCAGGACGATTGAGGGCTGCCATCACCGGCCCGCCACTGAGTGCAGCGGCCGGGATCGCTGACGCGAGTTGCAGAAACGCACGGCGACCGGTTCCGCGACACGTGGAAGCATTGAAGGAACCCACATTCAACATGGCTGCGTCCTTTCCCCTGCGAAATTGGCAGAAGCACCTTAAAGAATAACCCTGGCGGATTGCAATCGCCCCCGTAAAACCAGCTGAATTTTGCGGAATTCTATGGTTCGTGGCACGCCGCCCCCGCACGACGCACACAGCATTACGCCAGAATCGGCTCAGCCCTGACCCGCCACGTGGCACCCGACACTCGCTGGCATTTCCAGCAAATTTCAGCCCACCGCCTGACCGCACGGCGACCACGCCAATGCAACCGGCAAGCCGCGGAGAGATTTCCCCACCATGCATCCCTGTTTCCCACTCAAATACCGCTGTTTTGGCCTCGCAGTCCCACGCACCGCAATTTAAAATGTTGTTGGACTATCCCAGGGATCGGGAGCGGAAGTTACGTGTCTCATTTCGATTTTTGTCAGGCAATGACGGCGTTGTGCGAAGACATTTGTCAACGCCATCCCGAGTTTCAGCACATCAGCATGGAGCGTGTGGCTGTCACGTTTGCGCAGGCACGCTCACCTGTTGAGTGGGGCGTTCAGGCGCGGCTGACACCGCTGCGATTTCAGGGTGGTGCCACGGTCGAACGCCGCAAAGGTCGTTTGTGGACCGTGCAGAAGGTGCACCACCGTGGACAGGAAGCTCTTTATCTGCTCACATTTCTCCTGCCACGGTTTCTGAACCTGCCGTTCGAAGAAAAGCTCATTACCATTTTTCATGAGCTCTACCACATCAGCCCCGAGTTCAATGGGGACATCCGCAGATTCGGCGGTGCCTGTTACGTGCACACTGGCAGTCAGAAAAACTATGACCGTCAGATGGCCGTTTTTGCCCAGCAGTACATGAAACACAACAACCCCGAAACGCTGGTGCGATTTCTGCGTCTTGATTTTCAGGAACTTCAGCGACAGGTCGGAGCAGTTGTCGGGCTGCGAATCGCGATCCCGCGTCTGATTCCTCTTGATAAAGTCGCCTGAGCGATCCATCGTCTGCCACGCCACCCATCGTGAATCCCCTCTGCCCTCTTCAGACTCCTCCTGAGGAAACCGTACCATGGACATCAATCCTCAGGACGTTTCCACCGCAGTATTCTACCAGCACCTGATTCGCACCATCCTGCCGCGTCCAATAGCGTGGGTGAGTACAATCTCCGAGTCGGGCATTTGTAACCTTGCACCCTATAGCTTCTTTTCGGGCGTAGGAGCATCGCCACCATCACTTGTCTTCTGCCCTTCCAATCGGCGTGATGGCAGCTACAAGGACACACTCGCCAATCTCCTCGCCCTGCGGCAGTTTGTGATCAGTGTGGTTCCTTATTCCATGGTCGAAGCCATGAACATGACCTCCGCAGAAGTCGCCTCGGACGAGTCAGAATATCTGCTGGCCGATGTTGACGCAGAACCCTCAAGACACGTCCGTCCACCGCGAGTTCGCAAGTCCCCTGTGGCGTTTGAATGTGAGTTGCTGCAGCATCTTCCGCTGGCTACCGGCCCGGGAGCTGCCAACCTCGTCGTCGGGCGGATCGTCCACCTTCATATCAGTGACGAAGTCCTCGATGCGAAGGGGTTTGCGGACCCCGCTCGACTCGACCTCGCAGGGCGGCTCGGAGGCAGTGACTACTGCCGGACAAACGACCGATTTGAACTGGCTCGCCCAACCCTGCCAAATTGATCTGCTGAGATTGCGGCTCGTTCGCCGGGATGGATCCTCGTCGCTGGTTTGAGTACCATGTGCCCCGGTTCAGAGTGGCCTGTCCTCCGTTCGGGGAACCACTTTACAAGGGGTTGATCCATGCGTTTCTGTTTTATGCTCTGGCTGCTGATCTGCGGCCAAATGACCGTGGCCTGCGCACAGTCTCCGGCCGAACCGAAGCCTGGCTCCGGTCCGCCGAATATCATCATTTTCATGGTGGACGACCTGGGCTATTCCGACGTCGGCTTCAATGGCGGGACAGACATTCAAACGCCCCACATTGACGCGCTCGCTTCCCGTGGGGCCATTCTGAACGCGCACTACGTGCAGCCAGTTTGCTCACCAACTCGAGCAGCCCTGCTGACCGGGCGGTATGCAACTCACACCGGTGTTTACACGGTGGTTCGCCCACACGCCCGCTGGGGCTTGCCTCTGCAGGAACGGACTCTGGCGTCCGCACTGCAGGAAGTCGGTTACGAAACCTGCATCGCCGGCAAATGGCACCTCGGAGAATTCGAAGCCCGCTATCGACCGACAGCCCGCGGCTTCCAGCGCCAGTACGGACACTACTTCGGAGCGATTGACTATTTCACTCATGAACGCGATTCATCGCACGACTGGTATCGTGACGACGTCGAACTGCGCGAGGACGGTTACAGCACCGAACTGATCGCCAGCGAGTGCGTCCGGATCATCCGTGAACGACCAGCCGGGCCTTCGACAAAGCCACTGTTCCTCTACGTTCCATTCAATGGAGTGCATTCGCCATTGCAAGTGCCCGAATCATATCTGAAGCCCTATGGGCATCTGCAGGGAAATCGACGCACGTATGCCGGCATGCTGTCGGCTGTGGATACCGCCATCGGCCGAATTCTGCAGGCGCTGCAGGATCAGCAGCAACTGGATCAAAGCCTGATTCTGTTCTCGTCTGACAACGGTGGCCCGAATCCCGGAGTTCTGACACGGAACGGCAGGTTTCGCGCCGGGAAGGGAACGCTTTACGAAGGAGGAATTCGGTCTGCCGCCTGCGTCACGTGGCCCGGAAAAATTCCAGCCGGCGTCCGAAAGGATGCGCCCGTACACATTATCGACTGGTTCCCGACCCTGCTCGAAGTTGCTGGTGGATCGCTTGCACAGCCGTTGCCGCTCGATGGCAGAAGTCTGATGCCCTTCCTGACGCTTGACCAGCCAACTCCTCATGAATCGCTGTTGCTGGTGCAATCCCCGGAGCGAGCAGCGATTCGTGCCGGAGACTGGAAATTGCTGCAGCTAACGGAATCAGCGGCAGCCGACGCTGCACCTTCAGGGAAACGCGTCGGCGCTGCTGCCAAAAAAGGTAATCGCAGGCAGGCTCCGCAACCCACAGGCAATTCTGAACTGTACAATCTCAGCTCCGATCCCGAAGAACGCCAAAACGTGGCCAACGAACACCCCGACGTCGTCAGGCGTCTGAAGACGCAGCTCGACGAATACCTGAAAGACGCTGTACCTCCGGGACAGCCCGGATAAGCACACGCCGACCACGTCATACTGCGGAATTGTGGAAGGTGTTGATGTCAGGTGCCATCGACGGTGGCCTCCCCAACTCGGTCGATGTGCTTCAGGTTGGAACAGAGTTCTAATGCGGTACGAACGTTCTTCGTCGATTACGGGCCTGGCCTGGCTGCTGATGTGGGTCCTCGCCCTCCTGGTGCCCGACATACGCTCGGCACTGGCCACAGACGAAGGCATCGCCGGGGCACCACCAACAGAATTATCTCCGCAGACCTCGGAAGCCACATCGGGGACTGCTCGCTCACGGGAACAGGCTCTCTACACGCGGTCGCTGCAGTTGCTCAAACGCCAACCCCGGCCCGGCGCGGCCCTCGACCGTGTTCTGCAGTTTCACGAGGAGCAGGACTCGTTCCCGCAGTTCCTTGCCGAACTGGTCGCGGCTCAGACTCAACCAGACGACACATCTGCCGCAGCCATTCTGGGGATGACGGAAAGCTTTCTGGGGCATGATCAACAGGCCCGCGAGGCTCTGCAGCAAGCCACGATTCAGCGTCCGAGTGACCCCGTAATGCGATGGCTGCTTGGACAAATCTGCCTCAAACAAAATGATGCCGAAGCCGCAGTGGAGCACCTTCAGCAGGCACTCGCAATGCAGCCGGCCGCGCCCGACCTGCTCCCCATCTCCAGAGAGCTGTCACTCGCGCTGCGTCGGGCCGGCAGAGCAGAAGAGATTTCTGCGCTTTGGCAGGCGATCGAAAAGCAGGTCGGCCCGAATGAACGTGTTGCCGAACAGATTGCCGGTCTCGTTCACTCAGCGGGTGATGTTCCCGAGGCCATCCGCCGTTTTGAAGAATTATCCCGCACTCACAGCGACCCATGGAAAGCCACGCAGTTCGGCATCAAGGCTGCCGAGCTCAAACAACTGGCCGGGCAATCGGATGCTGCGCTTCAGGATTTCGAGGTTCTGCTGAGCACTCTGGCCTCCGAAAGCCTTCAGGCACGCCGGATTCGGGAACGGATCGACGCGGGATTTCGCCAATCCGGAGATCTGCCCGGGCTCGTGAATTGGCTGCAAAAGCGACTGGACGAGAATCCGGACGACCTCGATTCCCTGGTCAGCCTTTCGGCTTTGCTGACCCAGTCCGGACGACCGCAGGAGGCGGAACACAGGCTGCGTGACGCCCTGTTGAAAGCGCCCTCCAGCGTCAGACTTCTGCGAGCCTTAATCCGTCATTTGCGTGATCAGGGGCAGCTGGAAGCCGCGATTGTCATTTTCGAATCCATGGAACAGCAGTCGCTTCTGCAGCCGGACGATCTTGATGACTGGGCCGGACTCTGCCTGAAACTCACCTCAGTTTCCGCAGAACAGCAAAGACGGCTGGCCACGGAAGTGTGGAAGAAGCAATTGCAGGGCCACATGGACGATCCAGTGCTGCTGCGTCAGACAGCGTTTCGCCTTCGCTCGACAGCAGCTTCGGACGAAGTCATCGCTCTGTATGACGCTGCACTCCGCCTGAATCCCGGCGACGTGGTGACTCGCGAACAGTACGGTGAATACCTGCTGACGCTGCAACGGACAGACGACGCGTTGCAGGTGTGGCGGGCAATTGCTGAAGGCAGGCAACAGCGACCAGAACCGCTGCGGACACTGGCCACGATTCTGCATCGATTCGGACAGACTCACGAAGCCATCACAACGTTTCAGCAGGCCTGTACGCTGGACCCTGACTTTGAGGAACTTCTCCGCCTGGCGCAACTCATGGGAGACTATCAGGAAGGTGCCGCCCGACCATTTTCCGAGCAAAGTCTGCAAGTGTTGGCACAGGCCGAATCCCAGTGCGCCTCGGAAGAGGATACCGAACGTGTTCTTCAGCTTCAGGTCAACCTGCTGCAGAACTCCGGTCAGCTGACCCAGCGTATCGACCTGCTGCAACGCGAGCTCTTCACACCGCAGTCCGCCAACGCGGTCGGAATCGAACCACCAGCTGTCGAACGCTGGCTGGAGCTGGCCACACTTTGTCAGGCCGCTGAGCGTCTGGCTGACGCCGTTCGGGCCGCCGAACAGGCCCTCAAACTGGCCCCGGAGTCTGTGCGTGCTTTGCGACTGATGACCCGACTTTATCGAGCCAGTGGCCGGATGGCCGATACGGTTCGCCTGACGCAGTTACTGCTTCAACTCGATCCCCAATCTCGACTGGTGCATCTGCAGACACTGGCCGAACTGGAACTGGAACAGGGACATTTGTCGGAAGCCGCGAATGCGGCAAAAAACCTGGCGGCGATGGCAGACAATTCCCTTGAGATAGCCGCATTCAGTTCCCGGTTGCTGATGCAGGCAGGACAAGTTCCCGAAGCCCTGAGGATTCTGAAACGCATCGCTTTGGCCAATCCCGAAGATCCAGAGGTTTGTCGGAACTACCTGAAAGCCCTGGTCGATGCCCGGCAACGTGAGACCGCTGAGGAATACTGCTGGCAACTACTGGAACGCCGTCTCGATGACGACGAATTGTACCTGAATGTCATTCCTGTCCTTGCCGAACTGTTGCAGCATTCCGGACGCAGTTCAGAGTTGCTTGCAAGGCTCGAACTGCTGTTGGCCAGTGAAGAAGATTCCGGGCGTCTGACACGCTGCCTCAGCGTGGCGTGGATAGCCCTCGGTGACCCGGCAAACGCACGTCGGGCCCTTGAGCAGCTGCTGAACTCGACGGAGGCACAGCCGGAAGACAGCCTGCGACTGGCTGAACTTTGTCTGGCGGAAAACGACGTTAAGGCAGCCCAGCAGGTGCTGTCCCGAATTGATGCGGAACAATTGCCGGAGATGCTGCGAACTCAGGCCGAGGAACTGCTGCTGCGAGCAGTCGCCAGCGGTGCACAGGACCTGTCAGTGAACGCGATCTCAACCCGCTGGAGTCGCGAAGAGTTGCTGCGGCGGGCAGATCAGTTACTGGCCGATGGCTCGACGCCGGCGGCACTTGCGATCCTTCAGCAACTCTCATCGCAGGATTCCGAGGAGCCCGGATTGCTCTTCCGCGTTGCCATCGGTCAGTGGCGTCAATCGTCTCGACAGGAGGCCTTACGACTATTTCGAAAGCTGCTGGAGGCGACTTCTCGCCCGCCGGCCCTCGGTAGCGACATCGCGAGCCACCCCACAGCGGCTTCTGGTGTGCAGGATCACGCACCAGAATCCACAACAATCCCCGGTTTTCAGTGGTGGGAGCAGCAGTTTGCAAAATCGAACCGGATTTTGCTTGCAACGGACAAGTCTGCTGTTCTCGAACTGCAGAAATGCCTGGAACAACCTCTGTCCATGGTGATGGTGGCCTTACTGGCACTTGGCGAAGACGCGGCGCAGCGAGATCAGTTGGACGCCCTGTTTGACGAATTTCAGCAGGCTGCCGAGCAGCGTCCCACCGCGGCCTGGGATCTCTGGATGCTGCGGCGACTTCGGGGCAGCGGACATGGCGAGCCATGGACAAACCTTGCGGACTCTTTGCAGCTCTTCCACAGCAGACATCCGGATGGTGCTGCTGCTGTGCTGGCCGACGTCATGTTTCTATTCGGTGCCATCCCAGCCGATTCGCAGAATTCCGTAGCCACCGGAACGCCCCAGACAGCACTTTTCGTTGCAACACCGCTCACGGAATCAGAATTTACAGTGATCCTGGACACCTGTGCAGCGATTGCAGAACAACTCTCCGCGGAGGACCTGCGGCGGGTGAGTCAGGCGATCGTGAACGCGTGCCTTGCCGGTCCTGCAGAACTGCAACAGATCCTGACCACGGTCACAATGAAACTGCGTCACTCACCCGAAAATGCGTCAGACAGACTACTTTCGCTGCGCCTCGCTGCGGACTTCGCGTGGACCACCAAACAGCCTCCGCCATCACTCATCGAGATCTTGTCGGCCTTGTCGACGGATCAGGCCTCCCCAGCACGCTCTGCAGCCGGACAGGCACAGTGGGAGGAATCCAGCGTCGGCCTTGTCTCAGACGTCCTTGCAGCGGCACCGCCCGCCCTCACGCCGGAGGCAGTCACTGAGACTCTGAATTGGTGGGTTCGGTTAAGAGCGACGGACTCACCCCAGTGGAGAGCAGCACAGGATGCAACGCAACTTCCACTGTCTCTGTTGTCTACGAGTTCGATTCGCCTGCAGCGGCATGCTGATGGGCCGGGGACTCAATTCCTGACCTCAGCCGACAGACGGTTGCTGGAACGACTTGCCGTAACAGTTCGGCAGTGGAATGATCGTACGGCGGACTGGAGCGAACGCTGGAAAGCCGGACTGGCAGGACGACCTTCCGGCGAAAACGTTCCAGCAGTCCTCGCCTGGATGCTCGTCTCAGATCCACGGATGCGTCCGGAAACGCACATCGAAGGCCTCGATTTGCTGACGCAATGGATCCCTGAGGATCCCGCGCTGCTGATACGACAGATGGCCAGTTACGAGTCGGCAGGCGACTATTCCAAAGCGATCGAATGGCTGGATCAACTGCCGGATAACGATCCGCAGCTGTTACGCGCTCGGGAACTGAAGGCTATGCAACTGGGGAGCCTTTCCGGGTCCCAATCACGAACCGACCTCGCCGCAACACGACTGCAGGGGCTGCAGCTGAGCGCCGCCGAACAAACCGAGTTTCTGCGACTGCTGCGCCTTGCGGGCCTGACCGAGCTTTACAGCAGCGAAGTGCAGCGACTGTTTCCAGCGGCATCAGCACTGCCACCGGAACGGCAACTGGAGCAACTCAATCTGCTGATAGCCCGCGGGCAGCATCAGGAAGCCGTCCGGCTGGCCGAAGAACTGATGCGAAGCACAGTGGCCAATTCGGGAACGCGATTTCGACGCACCGGCCGTATCACGGCAGACGATGTACGCCGACGGGCTGAGGAAATTCGCAGGCAGTTTGGTCAGGAGACCGATTCCTCACAGGCTGCCCCTCCGTCGATTCCATAAATCGACAAATGCAGAGACGCGAGCCGACGTGCGCCGTGTCACTCAAACAGGCCTGCCGAGGTGGCTGCAGCAGACACTTTTCTCAGCCCGGCCCATGCCTCGTTGCAATTCCCCCGGTCGAATGTTACGGAGGAGGCACCTTGCTCAGCACAATATTGAATCTCAGCGCCAGCAATCGAAACACGACGACGACGGAGGCGGCCACAAAGAAGCTGATCGAAGGATCCAGTGGCGTCAGTTTCAGCAGTATCAGCAGCCACCCGCCAACAAAGGCACAGGTGGCATAAAGCGGCGTGGCCGGACGAAACAGCCCAGGCACATCGTTACAGACAATGTCGGCAATGACGCCGCCGAACGACCCAGTGATGACCCCCAGCAACACAGCGACAAACGGCCCCACGTTTTGTTCCAGAGCCAGTTCCGTTCCCACGATACTGAACAGCCCAAGGCCCAATGCGTCCGGAAGGTGCAGAAACCGTTCAAAGGAGGCCGAAATCCCGGGTATGACTGCGGCGATCGCAGCCACGACGAAGACCATGACCGGATACTTTGAGTTCTCGATCCAGAACAGAGGATGCCGGTCCAGCAACAGATCCCGCAGTGTGCCGCCACCAAAGGCCGTCATGAAAGCCACAGATGCGACGCCTACAAAGTCAAAGCCCTTCCGGCGCGCTGTCAGCACCCCGAACACGGCACCGCTGACGACCGCCATGATTTCAATCAATGGAATCATGGAGTCACGGTCTCAGTCTCAGTCTCCGGCACTGTCTTCGTTGCCGGGGCGTCAGTCCTCGGTGGGTTCTTCTGTACAGTCAACTCGCGACCACGTTCGTCGATTTCGGACCATTCGGATTGCTGCTGCATGTCCAGTCGCCATGAACGCTTGCGAATGGCCTCTTCCTCAACCAGCTTATAGATGTGCAATTCGAGCAACTCCACACCCGGCAGCGGATCAAGCGACCGCGACAGTTCCGCGACGCGATTACGAATGCGGGCCATCTCCTGCTGATCCTCAGTGTTCTCCGAAAGCGGGTCCAGTTCGGACTTCATCGCGATTCGCAGAATCAGCGGGGTATCCTTGTGCATTTTTTTCTGACCGCCATCGACTCGCGGCGCAGATCCGGGGAACTCCGCCACAATCGCCTCCTGCAGCGGCATGAACGGCATCAGATGCAGCGTCCAGTAGGCATACAGAAATGAAGTGGCAAGAATGCCAAGCAGAAACATCAGCGCAACAATCGTCCTTCCGGACAGGAAAAACGGCTTTGCGGGATTCGCAGCAGTAACCGGAGACGTGGTCATCGGCATTCCCTTCGAACACCCGCGAATACGGCGGGCGCTGGGCAGTGTCCTGAAATCGCAGCTCTCAGCCAAGAGCCCGAGTGATTACACCTTCGGTTGGACTGGACGCCGTCGCATAAAGCTTCTTCGGAATTCGGCCTGACAGGACCGCATGTCGGCCGGACTCACAGGCCTGCTTCATGGCCACCGCCATCCGCAGGGGATCCCGGGCACTGGCGATCGCTGTGTTCAGCAGAACTCCGTCACATCCAAGTTCCATCGCAAACGCGACGTCACTGGCTGTGCCCACCCCGGCATCCACAATCACAGGGTAGTCCGGATCATTCTCTTTCAGATACTCAAGGCAGATTCGGATATTGTTGGGGTTCAGAATTCCCTGACCACTGCCAATCGGGCTGCCGGCAGGCATGACCGAGGTGGCACCGGCCTGCTTCAGTCGACGCGCGGTGATCGGGTCGTCCGATGTGTAGCAGAGAACCTGAAAACCGTCGGCGACCAGTTCGCGACAAGCTTCCACTGTGGCGACCGGATCCGGCAGCAAAGTGCGCGTGTCCGCCAGCACTTCGAGCTTCACCCAGTCGGCCCCCGGATTTTCCAGCCCCCGCAGAATCTCACGTCCCAGCCGAGCAACACGCACAGCATCGTCCACATTGAAACACCCCGCGGTGTTCGGCAGAATCGTGTAGCGTTTCAGATCGATGAAATCGAGAATATTGCGACCAGAAGCATCCACCAGACGCTCGCGCCGAACGGCCACGGTAATGACCTCAGAACCACTGGCCTCCAGGCATTGCTGCATGAGCTCCAGAGTACTGTACTTGCCGGTCCCCACGATCAACCGTGAGGCGAGTACATGATTTCCCAACACAAGCGGCTTATCAGCCGGCAGAACAGTCATTGCTTCAACTCTCTCGCACGTCGCGCGATTTGCTCAAAAAGATCAACCACCACCCACCAGGGTCACAACTTCGATTTCATCCCCGGACTTCAATGAACATGTGGCATGCTGCTCACGCGGCGTCACCCGCCTGTTCAGCTCCACAGCACAATAACGACTTTCAATTCGGAGGTCGGCAAGCAGATCGCTGACAGTCCAGCCATCCGGAATTTCACGCACCTCGCCGTTCAATTGAACTTGCATGTCCTGCCCTGTCATTCCGCTGCCTGACCACTGCCGTACGGTAACAACGGCGCCGCCCAGCCCAGGCGCCCCAGCTTCATCGACACTGATCAGCCAACAGACGTCTCGTCAATTCGTCCCGGTTCTGTTCTGAATTCTGCCTGTCTGCCAGACGCGGCTCTATCCGTCATCACCGGCAATGAGATAACCTGTGTACCAGCCGAGTTCGTGCGGGCCTCCACATTGACGGCCTGCTTTGACGTAAAAATGGGCTGAGGCCACATCGCACAAAAACCTGTGGCCTCAGCAGATCCGGAACCGGAGTTGTGTCTGAACACGACTACAGTTCGTAGTCCGTCTCTCCCTCACTCTTGCCACCAACAGCTTCTCGCATCGCCTCGGCCTGGGCCTTGACCGTGGCATCCGGTCCCGTGAGCTTCAGGAAATAGACCTCTTCGTTCTTCAGGACCAGAATCATCCCCAGCATCCGATAACCGGGAGCGGGCTCTGTTTTCCGCAGAATCGGAGGGCCGACTGACTTCTGAAAGGTTCCCGTGATATCGACGATGAAATACTCGTTCTCACCAGCGGCGCCCTTCTTCACCAGGGACTTGCGTCCCTCCGGGCTGAACTGCCCAATCCACCGTGTCAAATTTGGCTCGATTCCACCACCACCACCTGGAAAGGTCGAAATCGCGAGTTCACCTTTCTCTTTGTCGCCGGCGGCTGCCGGAATATCGTAGGTGGCCAGCCGCATGGAGTTCTTGACGTCGGAAGCAGACCACGTCTTTGGCAGGGCCAGCGTCAGATCCTTGAGCTTGACGGAAACTTTCTCTGCGGACTTTGCCGGCTCGTCCGCAGTGGCAGTTCCCTGGACCGCCGAACCACCGAGCATGACCGCTGAGACAAGACACAGGCACTGAAGAGCACGCATCGAACCGATCTCCTGATTTTCAAAAAACTGCACTGACACTATTTTTGAGGCCAAACCCGCCACCCGCCACAGCGCTGGACTGTTAAGCGATTCGAAGGCAACACGGCCGGAGTGCTGCGAGGCCGGCGGCCCACTGCACGATCAAAGCCGATTCACTTGACTGCCGCTGGCTCCGCTTTCTTCCGTTCAATCTTCCCGAACATATGCCCGCCAACCGCACCATGCTGCCATGTCCCCGCGTAACGATCTTCATGGAACAACACTCGCGCTGAAAATCCTTCGCCCAGACCCGGTAGCGTGGCATTGGTCAGATTAACCATCGGAGTCTCTCCCGCCCACTCCAGAGGCACTGTGACTGGTAGCTTCGTATCCAGTTTTCCATACCGTATGCGAACTGTGAAAATCCACAGATTATCCGTGGCTTTTTCCGCACTTTCAATTTCGTAGCGTTCGGGTTTCGGTGGCCCATTATCAGCCTGACCGTCTGTCGTAAACGAACCCACCAGAACACAATTCTGCATCGACTGAGAAAATTTCTGTTCGAGCGCCACGCGGCGTGGATCCTCATCCCCCCTCGCAACGCAGCAAAACGCAGAGACCCAGAGCAGACAGCACAAAAGACGAACCCGGGTTCCCACAAAACGCCCTCCACTGAAGCCACGACCAATCGCGCAAACCCACTTGTTGTGCCATATCATAGGCACTTCACACCGGGCCTTCAAATCTCCAGCCCTCAAAAAGGGGTCAGGTCTCTTTTCCCCAAAAAGAGACCTGACCCCTTTTTTGTGACTACTGGGTAAGGTCGTCGAGGTTCTGCATGTGAACACGATACTGGTGATCCAGATCCGTCCAGGAGACTCCCGCTATGCGGCTGAAGGAGGGTTCTTCCAGAATGCGGTCCGCTTCGGGACGGTAGACATCCGCCAGCAGCTGAATCAGGTCATCGCGGTAAAGGCCGTCGTCGTAGTGCATCAGGAAATGGGCAAATCCGGAGGCCTGCGTGTACAGGGGACTGATCTGCGGGTGATTCTGAAACTCGTCCTTGCCAAGGGCAAAGAACTGCTGAGCGGGCAGATAGAACAGGAAAGCGGGATCAAGCAGACGCTGTCGAGCAGTATCAAACCGCACGTAGGTTGGATCTCCCAGTGTAACCCGCCCGTCTTCATGCACTTCAAAGGACTCGAAGTAGCAGGCCAATCCTTCAATCAGCCAGAAATTGGATCTCTCGCACAGGATCCATTCATCGGGGCGTTTCTGTCGTGTTTTCAGGGCCATAGCCCGAGCAGCGACTCGGCGCGCTTCTGTGGTGTCTACGTCAAAGATCTGATGCGTGGCTTCATGAAACAACGTGGCGAAATCTTCGCGGGCGGGGTTCTGATAGAAGTAACAGGTGCGATCCGGCTGCCAATAGAGCCCATTGGTTTCAATATTCGGAGGCACTTTCCCGGCAATTCGTTTCTGGTACTCGTCACGAGTGGCGTAGTAGTGCACTTCCATCGGTTTACGTTTTCGGGCAGACGACTTTCGGCCTGCATTCTCGAAGCGTTCCTGCAGCGAAGCGGGTGTGTCGAAGAATGCCGCAAAGTTCTGCTGCAGCCATGCGTGAAAGATCTCCAGCTTCGAAGAGATTTCCAGACCGGCTTCCAGACTGACGTTGGTCTTCACCAGAAAGTGTTCGCTCTGAATCTCCCACGCATTGCGAAAGTCGCGCCGCAGCTCCCCTTCTTTTTCACGACTGATCCAATCGCCTTTCCACGGTCTCAATCCCTGTTCGTAGCGTGTGAGACTGGCAACAGCGATCCAGCCAAACCGGGGATCGTACATCTGAGGTTTCTGGCCGCTGCGCATTTGCTTTTCGAAGGCCGACACCCACTCCCCGGCATAGTTCGGGTCGTCTTTTGCTGCGGGATCGCGATACTGTTCCTGGCCGAGCACCGAACGGGCAAATTTGTGATCCGGATCGAAATGAATCACGTCGCCGATCATGGAAAACGCCAATGAGGGAAAGCCGGCCCGCAACGCGGCGCGAGCCAGCGTGTACAGCTCTCCAGCACGGGTCTGCCGTGCCTTCAGCAACTGAGAACGCCACGCGAACTCCTCCGCCGGGAGCGAAGCAGGTAACTCCGGCGTCATCAGACGCGGTGGCTCAGGTCGCGATGTCGTCTCAGTCAGTGTGCCCCGAAGTGCCGCCACTTCCTCGAGTGCGGATGACAACTGCCGTTCGCGGCACCATTCAGAGACGTTATCGAGGTCGTCCGACAGCCCCTGCAGAATCACGGCCCGACGATCCAGAATCTGCCGATGACGTCGATCCCGAGTGGCGTTTTCGTCGCATTTCGCGGCCGAACTGAGGACCACTGAGCAGCAGGCAACCGTCATGACAAAGAGCATCTGCAGAAACAGACGCGACGCCTGCCACCGAACCTGCTGTCGACCTGCCTGAACCATCTGCGCAATTCCCGTTTGCATCTGTAAAAAGGGCTCGCTCCGGAGCCTGAGTGGTACGGCTATGCTGAAACTCGTGGAAGAATAGCAGGCCTTTACTGTTCATCCCATTTCAGTTTTTGCGAAAACAGCAAAGCGGTCGGCGCCCAGGATAGCCAGAAACGGCGATTTCGACGAAAAATGCAGCGGGGCCCTGATTCGCATTCCTGAACCACTGCCGCCTGCGTACAGACTTTTTCCTGAGTCGGCCGGATCCTGCAGAACACCCACGCCGCCATGGATTGATGGGGTTATCCGTCTGTCTCAGGCTTATCAAAACTCGGAATCCCTGTGCCATGGAACAGAAGCCTGTGCTGATCGTTGGCGGTGGCCTTGCCGGCCTTTGTTGTGCCAGAGAGCTCTCACGGCAACAGGTTCCCGTTGTGGTGATCGAGTCTGAGGCCGAAATCGGCGGCCGAGTCCGAACGGATCTGGTTGATGGTTTTCGACTTGATCATGGCTTTCAGGTCCTGCAGACCGCCTATCCCGAAGCCACAGCTCAGTTGAATTACCCGGCTCTCCAACTCCGTCCGTTTGCTCCCGGAGCCCTGATTCGCACGCAGGGGCGTTTTGTCGAAATGTCGGACCCGTGGAGACGTCCGGACAAACTGCTGTCCACGCTGTTCAATGGTGTTGGTACCTTTGCAGACCGCCTGCGACTTGCGAAGTTGCGATGGAACGTCTGCCGAAAAACTGATGCGGAAATTCGAAAAACGCCTGATCTGTCCACCCGACGCTTTCTGCTGGAGACCTGCGGATTCTCACCGGATCTCGTCGAACGATTCTTTCGCCCGTGGTTTTCCGGAGTGTTCCTCGAAAAGGAACTCGCAACGTCCAGCCATTACTTTCAGTTTCTGTTTCGGATTTTCGCAACAGGCAACGCCTCGCTTCCGGCAGAAGGCATGGCGGCAATTCCCCAACAACTGGCGGCGGCCCTGCCGGCTGGCAGTATCCGTACCGGTACGAAGGTGACGTCTGTCTCTCCGCATGCCATTCAACTGGAGGGCGGTGAGTCACTTGAGGCGCGTGCTGTTGTCCTGGCCGTCGCAGGCCCGGAGGCCGCCCGGCTTTCTCAGGGCTCCATCACCAGTCCCGCCGCCTGCTCCACGACCTGCTTCTATTTTGCGGCAGCCAAAGCCCCCATGTCTCAGCCTCTGCTGGTGCTGAATGGCGATGAAACTGGTCCAATCAATAATCTCAGTGTTGTCAGCAATGTCGCTCCCTCGTACGCCCCGGAAAACATGGCACTCATCAGCGTTTCGGTGACCGGCGAAATGACGGCAGATCTGCAGCAAATGGAGTCTGCAGTGCGTCAGCAACTGAACTCATGGTTCGGTTCTGCGGTCACCACATGGAAGTTGCTGCGCACCTACCGCATTCCCTTTGCCCTGCCCGCTCAACCGCCCGGATCACTTGCCGCCCCGGAAAAGTCCTTTCGGACCGCCAATGGGCTCTTTCACTGCGGCGATTTCACCGCATCCGCCTCAATTCACGGCGCGATGCTCAGCGGCCGACTTGCTGCACAGCAGGTCATCGCGTCAACCCGGTAGACGGCCTCTCAGCCCCCACGGCAACGGATGGTCGCTCGCCACGACCGTCTACCGGGCTGTGCAGTTCCCGGGTTGGCAGATTCCCCGCAAAGGCGGTGCCCCGGACTGGGCCTGTCCAGCATTGGATGCCCCCCGGCAGCACGAGCGATACCCCGTCACTAAAGCCGGGGCTCAAAATCAGCATGATCCGCCGCCGCACATCTCCGGCAGCATCGTCAATCCACGAACCACCGCACAAGCTGATACCAAACGGTTCGGTAGAGCAGCATCGGCCATCGGGTGCGCACCCATGAAGGTCTCGCAGACGGAAGAATGGCCCAGCATGCCCCCACAACATGCCTGCATGCCGGGTCTCCGACCACAGCTCGGCCCCGCTGACTCACCGGGCAACGCTCCCCCACTAAAGTCTTTTTTAAGAATCGGAGGCCAAAGCCACCGAGAACACTGGAAAGCCGGCTCGCCTTGTCTACCATATTGAGAATGAGTCTCAATATCAACGCGTGTGATTTTGGGATGCACTTGATGGCCCATGAGACTCTCCAGCACAGAACGCCAGTATTTCCTGTTTCCTGCCCACAACTCAATCGATAGCTGCGAATGAGCGGCCCCTCGGAATTCCTCAGGATTCGTTTTATGCAGATTGCAGGCATTCGACGTCGATCCGGATTTACCCTGATCGAACTTCTGGTTGTGATTGCCATTATCGCCATTCTTGTGTCCCTGCTGCTGCCCGCGGTTCAGCAGGCGCGCGAAGCCGCGCGCCGCACGCAGTGCCGAAACAATCTGAAACAACTGGGACTGGCGTTGCACAACTACGCGACTTCACACGTCGCCTTCCCTGCGGCCTGCTACATCGATGGCAATCGGATCACTCAGCCATGGTCCGCCCACGCCATGCTGCTGCCATTTCTGGAAGGCGGCAATCAGTATGCCCTGATTAATTTCTCACTGGGCTACCACGACGCCGGCAACAAATCCAACTTTCCGCCGAACGGCATCGCGTCGCAGAAAATCCCCGGGTTTCTCTGTCCCAGCGACGTCAACGACCGCGTCCGCAATAACGCTGCGGGAGTTCCGGAGCATTACCCGCTGAGCTATGCACTCAACGTCGGACAATACCTCATCTGGAATCCAGTCACCCGCGCCGAAGGTGGGGCTGCCTTTGCACCGAACTCAAAAATCCGTGACCGTGACTTCACTGATGGTATGAGCAACACTCTGGGTATGGCTGAAGTGAAGGCATGGCAGCCACGCATCCACGATGCCACTTTGCCAGCAACCGGTCCGAGCAATCCGATGGCGGCAGCGGCGACTGTAACGGGCGGCGCCTATGCAAACACAGGGCATACCGAATGGGTCTGTGGTCGCGCGATCCATACGGGATTCACCACGACGTTTGGTCCGAACACAGTCGTGCCGTACCTCAACGGCTCTCAGACACTGGACATTGATTTCTGCAGCACTCGGGAAGGCGGCAGTACCACCGTCGCAACGGTCGGAGTGATCAATTCCCGCAGCTACCACACAGGCTCGGTCAATGCCCTGTTGATGGATGGTTCCGTGCGTTCGTTCAGCAGCAATGTTGACCTGACGATCTGGCAACGTCTTGGACAGCGGTCCGACGGACAGGTGGTCGGGGAATTCTGAACTGTTGTGACGCTGCCCCCGGACGCGAGCCCCACGGTCGATCGCAGACGAACTGCCTTCTGAAGCAGAGCTTCGCTTCAACCGTGGCCGTTCTGCCCCCGTTCGGATCCCGCAGCGCCCGGTTTTCGACGCCGAAACAGCATGCGCAACCGGAGACTTTGTGCCCGATACTTATTCGGTACGCATGCCACCAGCAGAATTGTTCATGGCTGGTTCCATCGCATCCGCCTCGGGCTTGCCCCCGGTGGGTTCCGTCGGAGCATCAGGTTCGGGGCTTTTCTGGCCGTTGGCCCCGGGCGTCCGGTGTCATGTCATTCGCCTCGTCACCGGTTGGAGCATCACCTGTTTCCGCTGGTGACGCGTCCTGTCCCGCAGTGACGTTGACCTGATACTCTCCATGAAACCACGCCTGGCCATTAGCCGACTTTCGTCCCTGAATTGAAAAACGAACGGTGTTTTCCGGCACAGAAAAGTACAGCAGACCGCCATCGCTTTCGAGTGCCGGCCGGAATACGCGATTGTCGCCTCGGCCTTCCACCGCAAAGCCGAAGGCATCCAGTCGTGAGGCCAGCGCAACCTGGTCCCTCACAGTCACCCCGTCCAGCAGGACTTTCTCGCCACGAATCTGACGCAACTTATCATTGCACCAGGACTTCAGCGCTTTCAGAAAAACAGCCCGTCGTTCTGCATTCAGTTGTGCCCGCTCCCGCTTACGCCAAAGCTGCAGCGACTTGTTGTTGTCGGTGGCCGTTTCCACCACACACCAGGCAGAGCCGGACGGGACGGTGACAAGCACCTCAAGCCCTTCGTCAGCGCCAATCAACTGACACGACATTTGCTCGCTGGAAAGACGTTCAGGAGAATCCCGCAAGGCCGTCTGCAGCAGTTCCCGATCGTCCGCGTTCAACCCCGTGTCAGCCCACGGAATCACCGTGCGAGGCAGGGAGCGGTTTGTCAGTAACGTTGCAGAGAATTGTCCGTGAAGATCCGGCAGATTTCCGGAAATGCTGAAGGCAATAATTCCCAGCAACAGCAGAAACCCAATCACCGGAATCCCGATGACCAGAGCCCGTGCGGGGCGTCGTCGGCTGCGACGTGGCCGGGCCACAAAGCCGGCTTTTTGCGGGACGACCGCGGCAATTGAGGCCCCCGGGACTGATCCGGTCGATTCCTGCGGTAACGTCAACTGCGTCCCCTTCCCGGGAAGGTCGTCAGGAACCGGAATCGTCGGCACCAGCAACCGCTGGTTGCACGACGGACATTTTCCCTGCCGTCCACTGTAGGCGTCCGGTACACGAATCGTCTCGGAACATGACGGACACTCAAACTCGATCGCCATTGGTCACCCCTTGACGCGGGCACAGGACATCCAGTCGCAGAAAACCAGCCACACTCAGCGGACATCAACAGCGTCACGGTTGGTCACTGCAGGAAATCTGCCGATATTTCGCTGAGAAATGGAAAGGCGTCCAGTTCGTCCGGCAGATCCGACGATGCTTCCTGTAAAAACAGTTGAGCCCGCGGGAAACTGTGCTGTGCGGTCAAAAAACTGGTCTTTCAATTCCTCCGCCCGCAGGGTACAGAATTTCTCTGGCATTTGCACCCTCTGTCACCGCCTGTTGCCACCCTGGCGACATGATCCTGCCCGGAAAGTCCGGCAGTTTCTGCCGTCCGCGTGACACTGCGGGCCGCCGTCAGGACACTCATGACTCTCGCAGAATATCGAGTCGATACGGGCTTCTTTGGAGGCCCGCTGGATCTGATGCTGTATCTGGTGCGGCGTCACGAAGTGGACATCTGCGCGGTCTCCCTGTCCCGGATTACCAGCGACTTCATCGCGTGGATTGATGTGCTGGAAACGCTCGACTACGAAATGCTGGGCGATTTCGTGGTCGTCGGCAGTACGCTCCTGGAAATCAAAAGTCGTGAAGTCCTGCCGGTGCAGGAGGAAGTGACCACCACGGACGAAGTTGCGGAAGAATCCGGCAGCGACCTGATCGCCCGACTGATGGAATATCGTCGCTACAAGGAAGCCTCAAAGCTGCTGGAGGATCGAGCCTCGGAATGGATGGAGCGTTATCCGCGGCTGACCAGTCATCGCCCGACAGTCGCCCGGGATTCTTCCGAAGACCGCATTCGTGAAGTCGAGCTCTGGGACCTTGTCAGCGCCTTATCGCGCATCGTGCAGATTCCCGACCTGCAGAAGACCATCGCCATCCGCATGGACGAGACCCCGATGTCCGTCTATCAGGAACAGATCCGTGACCGTATCGTGCAGGAAGGCCGTGTTTCCTTCAGCTCGTTCTTCACAGGCGAGAAAATTCAATCGAAAATCGTCGGGATTTTTCTGGCCATTCTCGAGCTGATTCGTCACGAAGGCTACCGCGCCGAACAACCAACCGACTTCGATGAAATCTGGATCCTGCCCCCACGCCCCCGCAGCGGTTACTGATGACAACCGCTTGCGACTGTCTGAACATCTCACCAGACAGGGTGCCGTCGAACTGAGTGCCGCCAAACGGACAAGCGCATCCGAAGCATTCTAGCAGCGTCGGTGTCCCCGAGTTCCCTGGGCAACACGACCCATCTGCCGAAACAGCGGAATTGGACTTGTGAAATTTCCGTTCCAATCGTTAAAAAACGGTTTTCGTCCGCTTCGGAAAGGATTCCGTACGCAATGTGGTGCCGTCACTGTCTCAGAGAGGTTCAGGCCAGCAGTAGTGGGATGTCCCCCGCTTCCTGCCCTCTGTGCGGTCGCACTGTAGAGTCAGTCACACGTCAGTCTCAGGCCATTCGCCAGGCCCGGGAAATTCTGGAGCGGTGGCAGTCCAGCGATCTGTTCGACCGCATTCAGAATCCAGAAGCTCCGGCAGCCCCCCAGAAGCAACAGGCTCCCCTCACTCCGCCACGAATCCCACTGCAGCGTGCCGACAGGCAAATTGGTCTCTCCACCCCGCCTTCAGCCGACGAATCACCTTCGAACAGCAGTGTTTCAGTCACCTCAACGGCCACCGAGCTTTCGCCATCGGACACTCCGGCTCGCGAAGTGCCGACGCAGAATGACACCGAGAAGCGTCAACGACGGATTGTCAATTCGGGTCCTCCGCTGACCTCGGTCGTGCGTGAAGTGCCGCAATTGCCGCCAGACTTCTCTGCGCCTCCGCTGATGGTCGCCGCCGTACAGAAGCTCCACGCGGCTCAGGTCAAGTCGAATCCCTCAGCCAGCGTGATCGCAGTACCGCAGTCATCTGCAGATTCCTCGACAAAGCCTGCCGTCACCCGCGTCGCCGTGGATGTCCCCATTCCACTGGCTTCGGATCCCACAGCCCCTCCGGGCTTTCCACAATCCCCAGATCGCGACACCACACGACGTGACGGGGATCAGGCCCTGTCAACCGACGTTGATTCATCGCAGGCTACGCGGGATTTCATCGCGGCGTTTTTTGAAACATCCGGTGCAGAGCTGATGGAGCCGTCTGCAGTCGCTTCCTCGGCGTCGGCCGATACCAATCGTCCGGCAGGTAGCAACGTTGCCGCGACTCAGGAGCCATTGTCCGGCTCGGTTCGCCCCGAGATCTCCTCAGACGTGGCCGCTGCCGTGTCTGTTCCACTGGCTGCACACAAAGTCGCTTCGCCTCCATCGCACACTCCGAGTGACCGCAACGCGATGGACATGACGCCCGTGAAAACGCGTGTTCGCACGCCGTTGACACGACCAGCGCTGTACCGCAAATCATTGCAGGCGAGCGGCGCCGCAGGACAAACGCTGCCTGCCACAGCACGATCCACCGACGTCACTGCGGCGTCTGCAGTGACCGGGAATGCGGAAGCACCATCCCCCGTAACAACGCCTGCTGCGCCGGCACCTCAGCGTAGTGTCCATTCCCTCAGCGATCAGCCAGACACCGCTGCGACATCTCAACGGCTTCGTCCTGCCCCGGTGAACCCAACTGAAAGACGAACGATGAACTCACGTGCTTCACAACAGCGGTTTGTCGATGCCCCTCACGCTGTTTCCGGTCGTGGTCCACACTTTGAAGCAGTTCCGCCACGACGGACAAACCTGACATCCATCATCGGACAGACGTTGTCCTATATTGGTGTGCTGGGATTGACCATCGGAACATCGATGGTCATCTACGGACACTTTGGCGGATTCGCCGAGTACACGCCCACCGGTTGGCTGGTGACCACAGTGGCCCAGATGCTGTTGTTTCTCGGAGTGATCAATCTGGTCTCTGGCGGGATGGAGCAAAACAACGAAGATATGTCACGGCGGATTCAATCGCTTGGCGAACAGCTGCAGCGGATTGAACAGGCCACGTACATGACTCAGCCCGAGGATTCCGCCGATTCGCAGACGGCGACTGACGACTATGCAGACAGCCCGGACTACGCTCGCACTGTGGCTGGTAGTGTGCGCTGACTTCCCTGAGGGGTCAGCTACGTTGCGGTTACTCCGGCAAGGGCGGCAGACCGACGCGGTGACACAAAGCCGCAAGTCCGCAGTCGGCACATTTCGGGCGACGAGCGATGCAGGTTTTCCGTCCGTGGTGAATCAGTCGATGTGAAAAATTGATCCACTCGTCCCGTGGAATCACCGTCATCAACTGACGCTCGATAATCTCCGGGTTCTCAGAAGTCACAAGGCCCAGCAGATTCGTCAGACGACGAACATGGGTGTCGACCACAATTCCGGAGGGAATACCGAACCACGTGCCCAGAACCACACTGGCCGTCTTGCGTCCCACTCCCGGAAGTTTTACCAGGGCTTCAAGATCCTGAGGCACTTCGCCCTGATAATGCTCGACCAGTTCCTGTGCCATCCCACGAATGTTGGTGGCCTTGTTGCGAAAGAAGCCCAGAGACTTCACCAGCGTCTCGACGTCTTCCTGCTGCGAACCGGCCAGAGCTGCGGCGTCCGGATACCGGCGAAAGAGCTCCGGAGTCGCCTGATTCACCCGCTCGTCTGTGCACTGAGCTGACAGGATCGTCGCGACCAGCAACTGAAAGGCTGAATGGTGCACCAGAGCACATTCAGCGACTGGAAATAATTCCCCCAACCGGTCCACGATCGCCGCCGCTCGGAGTTCCCGCTCCCGCGCAGTTTCCTTCCGACGACGAACTTTCCGACTGCTTGCCTTTTCCGTGTTTCCACTTTTCTTCACAGTGCGTTCCAGACGAGAAGGAGCCGGGGCGGTTGACGGATGCTGATCACGAAGACGCGCACAGCCGGAACCATTCCGTCACGAACACAGCTGCCCTGCGTGAGTCACACAGGGGCCAGCAGACCATACGTCACAGCCCCGAACAACCCAACCAGATGTTGATTGCGATCCGTGCCGGCAAACAGCCACGCAAGCCCCTCGGTGAAGCATCTTCTGTCCGGCGGGGCGTTTGTCAATGATTCCCGCAGTTCCACCATACCGAATCGCCGTGATGCTGCAGCGCGGACCGCAAGTTGGAACTGACTCGTGAGGGCTGTTGCTATGGAGTCCAGCGAACAGCAAACACCCAGATCTCTGAGGCCGCAGCAGATTCGAAGTCGTTGTCAGTGCTGACCAGCAGCGTCTGCCGTCCGTCCGCAAGCACAGGTCCGAAGGTGAGACCTTCAATCTTCTCCGGCATGGATTCGCCGGCCAGTGCCCACGCTGGATCCAGCAGGTCAAGAAACACGGATTTTCGAACCGGAGTCACAGTGGTTTTCTGGTCCCCGTCCACCAGTGAGACTCGCCCGTAAACATTTGTGGCGTCTTTCAGATCCACCGCGATCAATTTGCGAAACGCTGCCTTTTTACCAGCTTCACTGTCACGTTCCAGCACAAGGAAGCGACCATCCGGCATGCTCAGAATTTCACTGTTGCCATTTGCATCACTGTCCAGCTCATACACATACTCTTCAATCTCTCCGGTGGCCACGCTGATCTTCACCAGCCGACAGACGCGCCCCGTGACTTTTGTGTTGTCTGCGTTTTTTTTACCATCCTGGATCAGTGGTCCCTGCATCAGCCCAACGAGCGAAGTCCCGTCCGCCGATAACGCCAGACACTCCATTCCGCGGTTTGACGCGCGGCCAGTGGCATTCTGACCGTTTTCTTCCTGCCGATCACTGGACGCCACCGAGACCCGGAACCATGCCGGTACCGCGATCCGCCGCAATTCCTGACCGTCCCGATCGAACTGCAGGATTTCAGGACCGTATTCGTCCGAGACGTACATGGTCTGCTCCGGCCCGAAGCGGAATCCCTCCGGATCCAGTCGATGCGCCATCCGATCGGTTGCCGTCAGAATTGAGGAACGCCCGGTGAATGGTCGCTTCTGCGAATCTACCAGCGGAATTGTCCGCACCAGTTCCAGCTGCATCTTTTGTTTCGCTGTCGGATTAATTACCAGGTTGACCAGCTGAACCCGACACGGATAGCTGACGGCCCCATCGTCGGGACCTCGATCAGACAGCAACGCATACAGGCTTCCAGCACCCGAATAGTCAATTGCAGAGAAACCTCCCAGCCGATTGACCGCCTCTCCGTTCTCCAGCGTCGCCGTTTCTCCCGACAAATCCCGTGCGTCTCCCGGAATCTTCACCGCACCAAGGTACTCAATTGCTGGCTGTTCCTGCTGAGCACTCGCTGCTCCGCAGAATCCCCCGAGAATTCCCGCCACCAACATCCATCGCTGCCCGCTGGTCCACACGTTTGCATTTCCTTATTCAACACGACCCATTTTCATCAGCCCGACGGGGCCACGAACTGCCGAGACGCTTTCGCCCAAAGAGCATGCCGCTAGCCGACGGACGCTCCACAGTTGCCTGTCACGCCTTCCTGTCAGCTACAAATGTCGCGAGCACATGATCGGTGCCCTGTCACTGCATCAGCCACGCCACAATCACGTCGACACTCGGTTCTTCAAAGGCTCTCGCCGGGGCGACCGGAATTCGCCCATCAACCATCCTGGTCACTGAGGGCCCCGCCGTCAGGTGACACATCCCGCGTCTTCATCAAAAATTCACATTTTCGTCGAATGGGGAAAGCTGCAGCGCATGCCGCCAGACGTCACTCACCATCTGGATCTGTGCGCTCCCAAGGCGAAGTACCGACAGAAAACGGACCGGGCCGACCGAGACGCTCGGGGACGCCTACAGACCAAATTCCACAAAAATCGGTCGATGGTCTGATCCCATCTCCGGCAGAATGCGGCGCTGCAAACAACGCAGATTCGGGGAATACCAGACATGGTCCAGCACCAGCCCGCAGGGAAACAGTGGCCAGCGATACCATGTCGGCGTCACTCCCGCACCGGCAGAGGCGTCCAGCAGTCCGACGTCTTCCAGCAGCTGCGAGTAAAGTGGGGACCAGGGCGTCAGATTGAAATCCCCCACAATCACAGTTCGCATCGGCGCCTTCTCGGACCACTTGATTTCGGAGTCATTCACCATGGCCCGCAGGTGATCGTTACGATGCTTCCACGCATCTGCGAAAATCGGCGGAACCGGATGGGTGACGATGATCCGCGTTCGCCGATCCCCCACCTCAACTTCGGCAGCGATGGACGGCATCTCGCGCACAGCGAAATCCACGATCTTTGCGTCTGCCAGCGGATAGCGTGACCACAGTCCGATGCCGAACGCCCCGGTCTCGCTCGCTTTGGCAAGGAAGTGGGGGTATTCATCAGCAAATTCACTGTTGATAGCTGACAACAATTCGCCGCTCAGCTCCACCACCGCCAGCAGGTCGGCCCGGGACTCACGAAAAGTACTGCAGATCCGTGAATAATCCGTGTTGTTCATCCAGACATTGGCTACGCAGATCGAAATCGTCTGTACCGGCTGGTCCGGGGCAACAGACATCGCCGCCGAAGTGTTTGAGTCTCGTGCCACCGGGGATATGACGGCACTCTTCAGAAACGATCCGTGCCATAACAGCAGTACCAGCACGAGGCCCAGTTGTCGGTAACTGCGCAGCCCCAGCGTCAACAGCAGCAGGGGCAGCAGAGCCAGCAGGATCTGAATCCGCAGATTCGCAAGCACATCGCCCACCCACCAGGTGCGGGCGCCGAGCGTTGCTGAGGTCACGGCAACGGCACCGGCCAGCCAAAATGTCGCCAGTGCATGCAGGGCGGAGTTCAGTCTTTGCCCGAGCGATTTTTTCGAAGGGATAAGGCCCGTTGACATCCTTGTCTACCTGCACCAGAGACCTGTCAAAACCGAACCGAACCGATTCGCGGCGATTGCGACTAGTCGACTCCAAATCGCCGGATACTCCGCGCCTTGCGTTCTTTTTTCTGAAACGCCTCAAACCCCTCCACATGATACTCGGGCAGTACCGTGTTGATGCGTTTCTCGATGTTGGTGAGTTCTCCGCCCTGGGCAAGAGTGACAAAGGTCACGGCGCGGCCGTTTTGATCCGATGACAATCGCCCGGTCCGCCCGACCCGATGCACGTAGTCGTCACAGTATTCGGGGATGTCGTAGTTGATGATATGGGAGATGCCGCTGACATCGATTCCGCGGCCGACGACATCCGTTGCGATCAACAGACGCAATTCTCCGGCACGCAGATCCCGGATGACGCGATCCCGTTTTCTCTGCGGCAGATCACCGTGAATGCAGGCAATTCGATCTGACTTCAATCGTCGGGAGAATTTTTCGTACAGCTTGTCAGCGCCGCGTTTAGTGCGAGTGAACACAATGACCTGTTGCGGCTTTTCAGCAGCAAGTATCCGCAACAACAGGGGCAACTTGCGATCTTCATCCACGGTCACGTAATACTGCTCAATGGTGTCCACCACCACGCGATCTTCCGAAAGATCGACTGAGGCGGGATCGACCATGTAGCGCTGCGCCAGCTTCATCACATCCGGCGGCATGGTGGCTGACAACAACAGCGTCTGACGATCTTCCGGACAGGCTCGCAGAATCCGCTCGATATCAGGACGAAATCCGATATCCAGCATCCGATCCGCTTCATCCAGCACCGCGATGAACAGATGCTCAAGCTTCAGATAGCCACGCTTCATCAGGTCCTGGATACGTCCCGGAGTACCAATGATGATCTGCGCACCATTCTGCAGGTCTTCAATCTGACGTCCCATGGGACGCCCACCAACCCCCAGTGCAAATCGAACTCGGACATTGCCCGCCAGCTTTTTCGATTCTGCGTAGACCTGCTCACTTAATTCGCGAGTCGGGGCGAGCACCAGAACCTGAATACGATTCAGCCGCGGATCGACCTGCTCCAGACACGGCAACATAAAGGCCGCAGTCTTTCCGGTTCCGGTCCTGGCCTGCCCAATGCAGTCCTTACCCGTCACCGCGATGGGAATCAACGCCGCCTGTATGGGGCTGGGCTTTTCGTAGCCGATTGTTTCCAGTTGCCGGAGCGTCGCTTCGCTGAGCCCCAGTTGTTCAAAACTTGTTGGTGTGTCTGCAGATACGTCCAATTTTTGATCCGAATTCTTCAGGAAATCATCGACTCAGAAAACAGTCCCGATAGTCGGTTTTTCCTTGACTTCCCTACTCTACGGCATCCTTGGGGGTTCGTCAACTTATGAGTGCCATGCGGGCTGCAGTTGACTGAAGTTAACGACACCTGCGCCGAACATCTGTTCCCTGAGAGGTTCGGAAAATCGCCGCATTTCGTTTTGCATCCGCACATGGCTCGGCGATATCCTCTCACCTGTCTTCCAATCGGCCGGATTTCTGCGATATTTCCCAGTCGGCGTGGATTTTCTGCGAACAAAGTCGCGGCCGACGTTTGCCGCAGTGCGTTGCAGATTTTCTGGTCCGATGGTGCAGAATTTACGGCCCCGGCTCATTGGACATAAATCGTTCCGCAGCGACGGCCACTTCCATCGGCTCAGTTTCCGGTGTCATCTCAGCATTTTCAGTATCAGGTCAGCAACGCAGGCATTCAGCCGTTGCTGTTGACCGGTGCCAGTCGGCTCGCAGCACAAAACAGGCGTCGCAGTTATGCAGGTCCGGAAGTCTACTTTCCGAATCGTCACCCTCGTCGGCCTCACGGCCGCCATGCTGGGCATCGGCGGTGTGCTCTGGTGGCAGAATAACACGCCTCACGCCATCTATGCTCGCGGTCGCCAGGCTCTCCAGCGCGGCGACTGGGCGACTGTTGAACACGCCGCCAGATCACTGGCTTCCCGTCCTGACTGGAAGGCCCGAACTGCTCTCCTGAACGGTCACCTCGCAAAGTCCCGCGGGAACAATGACCTCGCACTTGTGCTCTTTTCGGATGCCAACCAGTCACCAGAGACCCGTGAAGAGTCCTATTACGAAGCAGCTCTGATCTGCTATCAGCAGAAACAGTTCTCCCAGGCCATTCTGCTGCTGAGGCAGGTGCTGGAATGGAACGCGGACGATGTGACTGCATGGCGTTTACTCGCCTCGGCATGGTACGACATTGGCGCAATGGAACGTGCTATCCAGTGTCTCGAATCTGTCATTCGGCTGGCCCCGACTGACTACCGGCCGCACTACATGAAGGCCACCATCCTCAAGGATTTCGAACGGTTCGAAGATGCCTCACTGGCGTTTCAGACAGCCACATCCCTCGCACCAGTGAACTCCGCAGTCCACGATGAAATCCGGGCTGGCTGGGGAGACTGCCTGATCCGGCTTCGTCGCTATCGGGAATCCCTCGACGTGATGCAGCCGGCTCGTGACTGGCCGGATATCCTCGCGCAACGTGCACTCGCTTTCTTCAGCCTTCGCCGGTTCGATGAGGCGGCTCAGATGGCGGATCAAGCCCTCGCAGCGCAATCCCTGCATCCGGAAGCCCTGCTGGTCGCGGCCTCTTCACTTGAACGCACAGGGCGATCCGAGGATGGTCTCGCTCTGCTCCGCGAGGGCATCGCTGCTCACCCGATGGAGCTCCGCATGTATCACCGGATGGCCGACCTGTTAAGCACGGCCGGTCAAACAGACGAAGCCGTCACCTTCAGAACTCGCGCGGGACAAATCGCCGAACTCCGAGCACAATTTTCTGCTGCCCATCAGGCACTCGTGCAGGACACTTCCAGCGTCGAAAAACGTCTGACGCTGGCCACACTCGCCGAACAACTGAACGAAACAGAAATGGCCGAAGACTGGTACTATGCCGCTGTCGGTATGGATCCAAACCATCCCCAGGCCCGCCAGGCGTTGCAGGCCTTCCTGCAAAAGCACCCCGAACGCCTGTCGACAACGTCACACCGCGGCAACTCCGCAAAGACATCCGCCTCCCCATCCGCCGATCCGCCTGCAGACGTCGAATTCTGAGCTCTGCGGGGGGCGCGATCCAACACCAAAAACTCGGGATCTGCCCTGAATCGCAGGCATTCTCAGTCAGCCTGACAACCAAAACCCACAACACACAGCCCACAGCCCACTGCCCACAACCGACGCTCAACCCGCGCGGAAGGAACCTGTTCGCTCTGCCGGAAATCGCACCGTGAATTCGCTGCCTTCCCCCATTCGACTGCGGACGGAGATATTTGCTTTCAGGGCCTGGCAGAGATGCTTGACGATGGCCAGCCCAAGGCCCGATCCGCCACGTTCGCGCGAACGGTCGCGCTCCACCCGATAGAAGCGTTCAAAAATGCGTTCCAGCAGCTCCTCCGGGATACCCTCACCCGTATCGCGAACCGTCACACAGGCACCTTTCAGGTCCGTTCTCAGATCCACGGTTACCGTCCCACCCCCGTCGGTGTGCTTGACAGCATTGTCGACCAGATTGCTGAGGATCGTGCGAACGGCCTGCTCATCCGACCGCACGATCAGCACGTCCTCGCCCGTCAGTCGCAGTGTGACCGATCTTGAATTTGCTACAGTGCGAAAGTCACGCAGCACATCGTCCACCAGCTCGTGCACCGGCACTTCGGTGATGTGCAGGATCTCGTTGCCTGTCTCCACCCGCGCCAACTGGAGCATCGACATGATCAACTGCAACAACCGCTCAGACTGCTGATCGATCTGCCGCAGAAATCGGCCCGAGGCTTCAGGATCGTCCATCGCACCATTCAGCAGCGTCTCTGTGCAGGCCTGAATCACCGTCAGCGGCGTCTTCAGCTCATGAGAGACTCCACTGACAAAGTCGCGTCGCATCGCTTCCAGGCGACGAACATCGGTGATGTCGCGGACCACCACGACAGCCCCCGCGTGAGGCCCTTTGAGGATCGGTATCGCGACAAGCACGTGATACGATTGATCCCGCGGAGATCGATATTCCAGAGACTGCATGATCCCGGATTTCAGGGACTCTTCCACTGTCTCCAGAAACGCGGGAATACGCACCGCTTCATACAACCGATGCCCCGGTCCAATTACGTCCCCAACCGAAAGTAATCGCCTCGCTCCCGGATTGATGAAGACGATCTTCTGCTGCTGATCAATGGCAATGACGCCTTCCATCATCGATTCCAGCACCGCAGTCAGCAGGTTGACCGAAGCACTGGCCTCGCGCCCCACTCGCTCAAGCCCGAGAATGCGATCCTGCAGCTCATCTTCCAACTGATACAACGCACTCGCCACGGCTCCGACTTCATCGTGCCGATCCGAGACGTTCAGCAGCATGTCGTCCCGATCTTCCCGCTGCACCGAGGCCCGCAGCTTGAGTGACATCATCTGCAGTGGATAAACGACACCCACAGTCACAATCGCCAGACACAGCGTTCCGGTCAGCCACGTGAACACCACCGCACGAAATGTCAGGGAGTTGATCATCTGTGTCTGCCCCATCGACATCGCAGGGTCCGACACCATCACCAGCACCCGCACGTCCGAGCCCACTGCGTCCGAGCCCACCGTGACTCGCAGACACGAAACCAGGACTTCCGAACGTGCCGGGTCCGTCCTGACAGACCGCACCGACTCGCCCTGCGAAAACGCCGCTCGAATTCCGGAGGCCACGGTGACATCGCTCAGTGGCGCGTCATCAGGGGCACCCGCCGGCCCCTCCGCTGTCCCGTCCCGATTCACCAGCCAAACCTGCTGCCCTGCCGTCAGCCACTGTCGCACTGATTGAACAATTTCCGCCGAATCATGTGCCGCCTTCAGACGATCAGCGGCGGTCTGCATCAGCGTCCGCACCTGCTGCTGATGCTGCGCAGCCGCTTGCACTGACAGTTGTGCCTGCAGAGTCGCCAGCAGTCCAATCACCGCAGGCAACGTCAACAGGACATACAGTCCCATGATCTTCCAGAAAAGTTTGGAACGAAGCCAGAACAAACAAAACCTCAGGCATTCAGTTCAAGTCAATCCCCGTTGACAGCACACCTCAACACATTTTCTGCCAGAACCAGCGTGGCTCGTAAGCCTGGTCGCAGCACTCACGTGCTGAAGCATCATCCCAGGAAGACTCAACGCTGAGGTCCCCGCGCACCATCATCCGGCAGAATGCACGTGGTACAAATTCTTCTGGTCCCTGTTCAACACAGCGTTCCCCGAGTTCATACGGACGCTTTACTACGCGATGCCTGCGACATCTCGCACGGGCTTCCCCTGCTCAGCATTTCCCGACTGCTGATTTTATAGGCAGTCTCATGGCATGTCATGGAACAAAATGCCAGTCTTAACGAAGGACGCACGAATCGGAACAATTGGCAGTTCCGAGAAAACTGCGAAAATGGACTGGTTTTCAGCTATTCCGGGAATTCTCCCGTATCCCAGCTATCCGCCCTTGGCAGTCCGGCCCGCAAAACCGCGGTCGCAGCCTCAAATGCAACCGCCCCCAGCAAATATCCCTGGGCCGCAAGGCTCCAATTCAGTCTCCTCGCTCATCATTTTTCTGCACTTCGCTGCTCACCTGCAGATCCACTCCGTTCCTCAGCCGCATCCCCAGCTGCACTGGCTTGCCCCATCCGGGACAACCAAAGTTCCCGTTCCAGCGCCAACGCTGCCGCTTCAACTGGACGGCCCGCCTGCTTTGCCGCCATCACGGCATCCTGAATCGCCGCCGCTGTCGATGCCGGGTCCAGTGGCGCTACCAACGGCATCCAGAGCAGTGCTGTCAGCGCTCGATCATAGTCGTTCAGCACCATCAGCGCACGTCCACAAATCCACTCTCCGGGACCACGGAGCTCACGCTGGAATTCACACAGACGAACTTGCCACTGCTCCACCGCTAACTCTCGTATCCCCCCCGGCGTCAACAGCGACAACCGCCACAACTGCAGCTCCACAATCGCCCCCAGACTTCCACGACCATTTCGCTTCAGACCACGCAAGACGGCCTCTGCCTGCTGCTGATGTGCCGACTCATGCAATAATGCGGTGGCTGTCACCAATCGCCGACATTGCGAGTCGGATTGCAGATCTTCCGCCCGCCCGATGTAACGTGCCGACTCCCCCAGGCGTTCATCCCAGACAAGCGGCAGAAGCAGCAAGTGGCGCGTGTCAGGGTCAGAGTCCAGAATCTGCTCGACCTCCCGAATGCATTCGTCATACCGCCGCTGTGCGCGAAAAATTTCCGCTCGGGCTGCCCGAATCTCCCGAATGACCCACGGCCGCTGCTCTTCGTCCAGCGCCTTCGTGATCAACGGCAACGCCTCTGACCACCGAAAATTCTGAAGATGTTTCAGCCCGGCCTCATAGTCCACAGGTTTCTGAAATCGCAGCGTGGCAACGTCCCGCAGCGGCACGACGTCCGGAGCCCCCGCGGTTCTGCGAATCAACACCGATTCCGCAACCACATCCTCAATCACTCCGGACAACACTTTTGCACGCCGCAACCCCACAGGTCGTAATTCCACCTGATCGACACTCACCGCCGGAGGCTCTGGCGTTGTATCCTCCTGAGCCATCACGGGGTTCAGACATATGACCGTCCACACCTGACTCACTATGACAGCAGCGACGACCACTCGAATATACGAACAATCCCGGACATCTTTCGCACGCACCCTGCCCTCCGACGCATCACACGCACGCGAAGATCGGCGAAGGCGCTGAATCCAACTCTGCCACATATCCCTGCGTCCCGGGACCGCGGCGGTGCCCGGTCCGTATGATTGCCTTAAGAAAGTCGCTGCAGATTCCGCCGCCCATTGTGCCGAGGTCAAATGAAAACGGCAATCCGGAACCCGTTTCTGCAGCATTGCCCCGGTTCCCACGCACACACTGTTGCTCCTGAACGTTTTCTGGGGCACAATGCGTTGTCCCGGCTGCTGCGTCCGCCGCCACAGCTATAGCCGTTCACTCCTCCCACCTTCCCGGAACGCCCCCCCAAAAATCAGGACGTCTGCCATGCTCACGATTTATGGCAATCCTCGCACTGCCTGTGATGGCCTTCCCCGGCGACAAATACTCTCCGCAGGCGGCATGGGACTGTTCGGCCTTTCCGTTCCGCAACTGCTGGCCGCCGAATCTGTCAGTCAACCCACCGCCCGGGCGAAGTCTGTCATCTTTCTGATGCTCTTCGGAGGCCCCAGCCAACTTGAAACATGGGACCTGAAACCCAATGCTCCGGAACAGATTCGCGGGCCGTTCAAGCCCATCGCCAGCCGAACCCCGGAACTCCTGATCGGTGAACACCTGCCGCAGATGGCCGCGATCTCCGACAAGTACTGCGTCATTCGCACCATGTCGCATTCCTTCAATGACCACAGCGGCGGCGGTCATTACCTTCAAACAGGGAAACGCTGGCACGTTCCCATCGGCGGCGGCTTTGCGCCCACGCCACGCGACTGGCCCTCCATGGGGTCGGTGATGGAGTACCATGATCAGCAGACATGGGGGCTGACACGCACCATGCCATCCTACATGGTGCTGCCCAACAGCCTTGGGGCACTTCAGGAAAAAGGCCAGTACCCTCGTCCCGGCGAACATGCCGGCTGGCTCGGGCCTCGCTACAACCCACTCACCACCAGCATCCAGAAGCGGTCACTGGACGACAACCCGTTCTGGAGAAATTGCACCGACGAAGAATTAACGTTTCAGATCTCAGACCTCCGATCGGCAGACGACGTCAGCGAAACACGGCTCAGCCGCCGACGCTCACTGCTGGAACAATTCGACCGGGAACGACAGCGACTGGAAGCTTCCGGGGCCGCACTTGGCTTCGATGCCTTCCGGCAACGCGCCTTCTCGCTGATGACGTCCACTCAGACTCGAAACGCTCTGAATATCCGTGAGGAACCTGCCGCGATTCGCGACCGCTATGGACGGCACCTGTTCGGACAGTCTGCTCTGATGGCACGACGACTCGTCGAAGCCGGAGTTCGCTACGTCACCGTTCACTATGACTGCGTGGATGGATACAGCTGGGACTCCCACCGCAACAGTAATGATGTCCAACGCCACCTGCTGCCCACCTTCGATCAGGCCTGCTCCGCTCTGCTCACCGATCTCGATGAACGAGGCCTGCTGGATGAGACACTGGTCATCGCGACCGGAGAAATGGGGCGCACACCCAAAGCCAATGCAGAATGGGGCCGCGATCACTGGAGCACTCTGTTCTCCAGCGTCATCGCCGGTGGTGGGATCCCCGGAGGCCAGTGTTACGGTTCTTCTGACAAGGACGCAGCCTATCCCAGAGAAGCTGTTGTCCGCCCGGAGGACCTGGCAGCAACCGTGTATCACGCACTCGGCATTGACCCGGAACTGCGCATTCCCAACGCCGAAAACCGCCCCATCTCCATTGTGGATGGTGGTTCACCCGTCACCGCACTCTGGGGCTCGTAGTCGACGGACTTTCAGTCAGCACTGCGAGCCAACTCATTGCCGTAGGAGCGTTGTCACGCTGCGCCTTCCGAGCGCCTTCCGAATTGGAAACTTACCACAACGTCGCGAGTGGTTCGTCCGGACCAATCAGCAGTGATGCGCCACCGTCTTCCTGACACGGCCGAACCAGCCCGGCACGCAACAGTCGGAATTGACCATTCTTCGTGGCAAAGACCCGCAAACTCCGCCGTCCGGCAGATGGCACCAGTAACGGACGAGCAATCCAGGCGTCTGGAGCCCGCTGGATTCGCGACAGCACCTGTGCTGACTCCTGCACGTCACCTGCTCCACCAAACCACGGCCGTGCCGCATGCCGCGGATCGTCCGGCCTGATTGCAAAATGCTCCGGAGCCGCCAGAACTTTTTTCAGAACTGCCGGATCCCCGCAAGAGAGCGCGTCTGCGGTCTCCAGCAGCGGTTCCTGCCCCAGATACTCCCGGATCATTCGAGGAATCAGTCTCACCAAACGTCGCAGTCGCAGCATGCCGCTTCCCGGGGGGTTCAGGACGTGAACTCGCCCCACTGCCCAGCTGTGCACCAACCCAGGCACGCCAACCAGTGAATCCGGCCGAAAACAATTCGGATCCAACAGCTCATCGTCCACTCGGCGCACCAGAGTCCGCACGGGACGCCAGTCACCTCGGACCCGCAGAAAGACCCCGTTCCGGTCCACCTTCAGGTCCGAACTCCGCGCCATCGCCGCAGAAAGGCAGCGCGCCAGGAAGTCATTTCCCCGAAACGTGGCTCCTGAAAATCCCGGATCCAGGACCACCACCTCACCGGTTCCCGCCCCCCGCGGCAACCAGTTGGCAAACAATTCACGACGAACGAATTCCACCGCGTCGTCAGTGTCGTCCCAGTGTTCATGCACCAGCCGCTCCAATCCGGCTGGATGCGAGAAATCCTGATCCATCACGACAGCCGTGCCATCCGCCTCAAGAGCCAGATCCGTCGCGCCAAACAAAGCCCACGTGAGAAAATCCGGGTGCTTCAGAGCCACAGGAATCGCCCACTGCTGCAGATGCAACTCCAGACCCTGCAGCGATTCCCCCTGCAAAAATCCGGGTAGACGACGTTCGGTCTGAAAGTGCTGCAAAAATGCAGCAATCGCTTCAAATCGCTGCAGAAGGCCCTGCTCCAGAAATCTCCATGTCCCGTCCGACAATCGTGCCGAATCATCACCGACTGTCGAATTCTCCGGCAGGCTGCCCGTGTTTTGCTCCAGCCCCTGCAGGTGACGCTGCTGCCGTCCAGTCCGCGCATGCGCCGCCGTGGAGTCGAGGGGAGTTACATATTCAACGGATTCCCGAAACATGACCGTCACTGTTTTCTCTTGAAACGCGGTTTCAAAGCCTCACGATAGACCCTGCAGCAAATCCCATGCCGCAATCGAGCATTACAAACGAATACCGGCGGAATGACGGCACTCTGACACCGCGCAGTCGAACGAGGTTCACAGAAACGGACAAAAGGCAGTCCGCACAACGCCTCACAGCGAAATGCTATGCACTCAACACTCCGATGCCTGGCACTGACTGCCCCGAGATGGCGAAACCGCGTTTAGCCCGCAAATAGTCACGTTTCGTACGGACGAAACGCACGCCGTGGCCTTTCACCGGCGAATTCAGCAAACAATCACCTCTCCTCAATCAAGCGAAAACCGCCCCGAATCTCGCGAATTGCCCGGATTTCGCCCCCCCCACCGGCCGCCTGCCAACGACATTGCTTGTGGGACTCGGGTGTGCCGGGCACGCGTTCAGCATCACGCGAAACCAAAGGCACCTTGTCGCATGGAATAGGCCGAATTTTGAAAATCACTCGTCACCGATCTTCTCTGAACATAGAATTCTACTGGAATTACGGCGAAAAATGGGCTGATACAAAAAGTACGGTCCAGCAGGCAGTTGTGCCTGCCGGCGATCAGATCAGACGGATTCGGTGACTAAACTGCCGCCTTTGCGGGACCACACCATGCTGGCTCAATTGATTCCCAAAGACGGTGGTCCTCCCATCACCCTGACGCACCCGATTACCGTCGTCGGCCGCAATGCTTAACAGTGTGATCTGGTGCTGGATCACACCAGCATCTCCAAGCAACACTGTATGCTGGTAAAAACTGACGGTCTGGTGTATCTGCGAGACCTTGGCAGTACGAATGGGACGCGGGTTAACGGGCAGCGAGTCATTCGCGGGGCGCTGTTGCCCGGCGACCTGCTGTCCTTCGCCGGCCTCAACTTCCGCATTCATATGGGGCCCGATCCAGCCATCGATGCCTCCCCCGGCGGCCGAACAGAATGGATGCCCGGACTCCCCGGTCAGGCAAAATCCGGGAAGCCGTCCGGCGGAAAACCGCTGTCCGACTCCAGCCTCAGCGATGTTCGCTTTCTCCGCGACTCCGACCTGCTGATCCCCGACTAACAGCCCCCCGCCGCATTCCGCGGCAATCCCCCAAACGTCGGCGTTCACGACGGCCTCGGCTCTAACCACATTGAGGCCCTCTGCGGCTCCGCGGTGCCATGCACCTGCGGCCCCGCCCCGGTGCATGGCACCCTGGCAATCATCGGTGCATGGCACCCTGGCTATCATCGGTGCATGGCACCCTGGCTATCATTCGCGGCAGGAGTGATGAACCTGCTTCGAATCCAGGCCACCCGCCCACCGTCGTGAATGACCGCCCAAACAGCTCCGATGGCCCCCGATGCACGGCCCCCACGCGACCACCCCTGAGTCACTGAAGCGTGCAGGTGCATGGCACCTGGGTGTTGCATGGCGACGATTTCCCGCGATAAGGCGGCTGCGGCACTTCCTGCCGATCGCCCGAATGCCGTGGAGGAACGCGCCCGTCCTGCCGATACAAGGCATATCGCAGACACAATCGTGAAGACTGATTCTTCGCGATCCATCCGCAAAATCGAAATATTTTCACAAGTCCGCGGAAAGTCTCGTTCGATATCTGAAAGGACGCTGATTCTTCAGCGGACACCTTCGGAATTCACGATTGAGGCGGTCGCGGGTCTGGGACCACGCGGCGAGGATATGACTCATGGCAATCCCCTCTGTTTCTTCAGGGAAAACGACAATGCAGAAGTTCGGCAGACACTTACGACGCGGGGTCGTGCTGACGACGATCTGCCTGATGCTCCTGTCCTCCAGCGGATGTACGCTGACGGGTGGGTTTGTCAGCGTGCTCTGGTCCTATGTCACTTTCTGGAAGGTGCTGCCCGCAGTGCCTGTGCCGGCTTACCAAAGCCAGCTGATGGAAGACAAACTCTGGGAAGATGAACGCTACAACCGCGTTCCCGTGCTGGATCCCGTCGAAGGCGATGTCTTCTGCGTCGATCCTCCGAGCGAAGATCAGGTCATGCGAGCACTGCCGAATGACCCGGCCGGTGGCGTTGCCTTCTTCCAGGAAACGCAGATGAACAATGTTCGCATCGTCGTGGAACCCCTCGTGGATCGTCTCGACGACTGCAAGGTCTACCCGCTGGTTGGCCCCTGCCGCCTGCATCACTGTCACTACAAGTGCACGGTCTACTACGACAAGACAATCCGAGCCTACTGGCCAGTCCCCTTCACACATGTCGATCAGTCTGTGGAAGTCGTGTACATCGACAAAGACCACCTGATCCGCTGTGCTGGCCCGGCAACTCCCTGAGACCCGACGCTCACGGACACACACAGACCCCTTAAAGCCAAAGGAATCGCTTCACCGCGGTTTCTTTGGCTTTTTTCTTTCTGTCCCGGGGCGGGTTGCGGTCGGCAGTCGCAGCGACGACCGAGGCTCAGACACGTTGCCCGAAGCTGGGACCAAAATCGCCGTTCCTGCGTTGCGAACCAATCGCTGTGGAGTGGACAAACAGCCATAAATCAGTCGTCTCAGACAGTTTCCGGGAACCCCGCGATACGGCATGTCGTCTCCTGACTGTGAAGTTATTGCTGACACGTTACCCTCACATCGAACGCACTCGCCCGAGGACGACAAATCCTGTATCCTTCAGGGAAAGTCCCCGGACGAACGACCGGGATTCACGTTACTCTCTCTGCACAGTCTCAGCACGAATTCCTAAGCTGCGTCGACGCAGCACGTGGAGATTCCAGCATGTCGCTTCCAACCTGTCCTTCCTGTGGCCAGTCTGTCCTTGAGGACGATGTGGTGGACTGTCCTTTCTGTGGTGCCGCGATGGACGGCTCGCGTGGAGCACGAAACACGCCCCAACCGGGCAAACCCGGGGCCAGTCGGCCAGGTGCAAGAAAGCTGCCGGAAAAGCCCGCGGAACGCCCCCCTGTTGGCACTCCCGCCGCCGACAACAAAACTCCGGCGAAGGCTCCAGCCAAACCAACACCTGCGGGTCGCCCCGGCTCAAAACTCGTGGTTGACGAAGATGACCCGTTCGGGATCGGTGCCGCGGGTGCCGGACAGGCGATCCAGGCCACTCTGAAGCCCGATAAAGGGCGACTTCAGAAGGTCGTCTGCCCGATGTGCGAGCAAACCGGGTTTGTGCCCAAAACAGCACTTGGAAAAAGCGTTCGCTGCGCGAATACCCAGTGTATGGTTCCCGTCTTCACCGCCACCGACCCGGCCCTGCAGAAGGCGGAGCGCCGGCCCGTCCGGTTGTCGGACGAAGCCGATGCTCTTCGCCGCGCTGCCGAGGCGAATGCCCCACGTAAACGCAATCCTTTGGTGGTCTACGGAGTCGCTGGTGCAGTCCTGCTGGGACTGGCCGTCGTCGTCGTGTCGGTGCTCAAACCCGGAAAACCTCCTGCCCAACTGGGTGCCGCTCGCGATCTGAGCGCCTTCGAACAGCTTGCTGCCGAGGAAGAAGCCGCTCGGAAAGCAAAAGCCGACGCTGAGGCTGCTGCAAAGCTTGTCCCCACAGATGACCCCGGTGCGGAAACTCAAAGCCTGATCAAACGCATGATCAATCTGGCTCGCCAGGACCTGCGAGACAAACCCATGGCACGCCGGATGACCGGCGATCTCTGGCTGAAACTCGGGAAAGACGCCGAGGCCGCTACAGAATTTAATCAGCTGGCAGTCGTGGATAAGGCACGTGGCTACTACCGAGTCCTGCCGTGGGTGAGCGCCTACTGGCGAGCACAGCAGGCGGGGAATGCAGCCGCTGCATCTGCGGCCCTGCAGTCTGCCGAATCTGAATTGCTGCAGGCAGGGGCAGCCGGTGAAAAGGCGCTGAAACAGCTTCCCAAAAGCGGTCGTGCCATCACGGAGGCCTGCCTCGCACTGGCGACAGCTCTGGTTCACGAAGGACGAATTAACGACGCTGCGATGCTGGTCACTTCCCGACAACTCGATCGCTCCATCCCGGCCAATCGCGATACTGTGGCCAGCACCGCATGGCTGTTCATTGCCTCGCAATTCCGTGAATTGACGCTGAATCCACCGCCAGCGATGGACTGCTGCCTCTGGGCTGATCCTCTGCACCTGTCCGTCGCCGTCAACCTGGCGGGACGAGGATACTGGAAGGATGCGGTTGCGTGGACAACGGCCGCCAATGACCCACGCAGTGCCGCCGATGCGCTGATTGCCATTGCCGACGTCGGTCTGCAGTTGCGACCACCTGCCGATGCGCAGTCATTGCTGCAGCAGACCGCGTCCAGCCTGACAAACCCCTTGATTCAACTCCGTGCTCGTGCTGCGGTCTCGGTCCTCTCCTCCGACGCCACATTGCTGCAGTCCTGTGTTCAGGACCTGCAGCAGATCCCGGTGATCCCCGCGGTTGCCGTTCCCGGAACAGCCGACCTCGTGCGGAAGACTCAACTGCCGACAACGGAAGCACTGCCCCTCGCACTGGCCTCAGCGGAAGTTGCTCGTGCTGCATTGCTGGCGGCAAAGCCCGAGCTCGCTGGTCCCGCGCTCACTCGTTGCCTCGAAGCGTTTTCTGCGGCGGCCCCCCCCACGACCGAGCTGCGTGTGCTCCTGAGCCAGGCGACACAGCAGGAAAATGCCGTTCGCCAGCAGATTCAGACGGACCTCAGAGAAAACAATGACTCCAAGCTCAACGCAATGTTCCGTGATTACGGTATTCGTGTGGGACAACTTTCAGCCATGGCGGAAGATCGCCGGGCGCTGATGCTGCTCCTGCTGTCACGCGTCGTTTATGCCGGAGGTGCTGCACCGCTGCGCGAACTGCTCAACTCATCTCCGGATGCCGCTGCCGAGGTACAACTGGATGACACCCGTTATCTGCTCGCAGTCGCAGCCATCAGTACCGGCCAGGAGTTTCCTGAGGTCATGCCCGGCACCGCTGACAGCCCGGTGGTTGTCCCCACGACCGGCGTCTTTGCCCCACTCGTCGCTGCTTTGGGTCACTACACCGGGCCGGCATGGGCGACGTCGTCCGATGCATGGGCAGGTGCCTACGTTTCGCTTGAGTCCAGCACAGATCTCGTCCCCGGACTGCGACAGGCCATGATGTCCGATCTCACCCGAACACGCGTCGCCGCCGGTGATCCCGCCGCCGCACTGAATAGCATCCTGCAACTCAAAAACGGAATCTGGCGGGAAGAGGCAATGCAGGTCCTGGGAAAGGCGATGACCACGCGCCAACAGGATAAAATGCTGCTGGAATGGGTCGCCAACAATAAACTACCGGCCATGGAACAGATTTGCCTGTTCTATGGAATCGCACAGGGACTGCTGGAACGTCCACAGTCAACACCACCACAGTCCGTGGCTCCGGTTCCCGTCAAGGGCTGAGTCCTCCCTGCTGATTCACTGTGCTGCCGAATTGTCAACAAATTCACGCCGCCAAAGCCTCCGATTTCCCCGGGCTTTGGTGGCTGAATCACCGGTCCAAACTTCCTTCCAGCAACTCCCACCAGACAACGCGGCCCACGCGGGCCCCGGGATGGCGAAAAGGTGTTGATCTCTGGAATAGTCGCGTTTCGCTCCGTCGAAACGATCACCCTGCATTTTTCCTCCAAAATCCGCTACACAAACACGTCTCCGAAATCCATCAAAAAACGCCCCCGATTTTCCATCTTGCCATTGCAGGGCCCACGAAGGCCCTGGGATGGCGAAACACAAGAAAAACAGCACCAAAACTCCCAGAGCACTTTCGCAACCAATCCCTTCGCCACGATTGCTGAATTCTCTGCGTTTCGCCCTGATACTCTGTGCCCTCTGTGCCACCTGTGTTTAAAAAACGACCCGTGCGGGAGAAAGCTGGACGCACGTTTCGGCGGAGCGAAACGCGACTGTCTTCTGGTTGAACTTCGGTTCGCAGGGCCCACGAAGGCACTTCCTGCGAAACCAGCTGATAACGGATCCCACCCTACGCGAGTTTCCGTCGAAAGGCTGTTCACTTGAGGCCGCGAGTTTTCACGTGGTACGATACGTGACAGTCCGCATTCCCATACCTGCTACACGACGCGAGTGACAAACGTGATCAATCGACTTCACGACGCTTTGCTGATTCTCTGCCTCTGCTGCACTTCACTCACGCCCGTAATCGCACAGATGCCGGACGACTTTTCGCACAGCGTTCTGCCGATTCTGAAAACACACTGTGTCCCCTGCCACGGAGGCCGGGAAGCCAAAGGCAGCTTTTCTCTGAACACCCGCGAGTTGCTGGTGGATTCCGGGCATGTGGTCCGTGGCAAGCCCGCGGAATCACATCTGCTGGAGTTGATCCGCAGCAACGATCCTGAACAGCAAATGCCCCCGGCAGACAAGCCACGGCTCACCAGTCGTGAAGTGGACATTCTGACGCGTTGGATTGCCGACGATCTCCCCTGGGAACCGGGATTTTCCTTCGCTCCGGTTGCATGGGAACCGCCGCTGCGTCCACGTCAGCCGGAACTTCCCGCAGCCTTCAACGGGCGGACAAATCCTGTCGATCGCATCCTCGATCATGCCATGCGGCAACAGGGGACGGCGATTCCGGATCGCGTGGATGACGCCACCTTTTTGCGACGCGTCTCTCTGGACCTCGTTGGACTACTTCCCGAACCCGAAGCGCTGGACAGATTCGTTGGCGACCCATCTCCGGACAAACGAGACCGAGTGATTCGTGAGCTGCTGGCTGACGACATTTCCTACGCCGATCACTGGCTGACGTTCTTCAATGATCTGCTGCGTAACGACTACAGTGGGACGGGGTTCATCACAGGTGGTCGACAACAGATCAGTGGGTGGCTTTACGAGGCACTGCTGCAGAATAAACCCTTTGACCAGTTCGCCCGGGAACTGATTGCACCACCAACTCCGGCCAGCCAGGGCTACATCGACGGAATTCGCTGGCGTGGAGAAGTCAGTGCCGGACAAACCGTGGAAATCCAGTTTGCGCAGAGCGTCGCGCAGTCTTTCCTCGGAATCAATCTGAAATGCGCTTCGTGCCATGACAGTTTCATTGATCGCTGGAAACTGGATGAAGCCTGGGGACTGGCTGCGGTCTATGCCGCGTCTCCGCCTGAAATCCATCGCTGCGACAAACCACTCGGACGCAAAGCGCAAGCCGCCTGGCTGTTTCCGGAAATCGGTCAGATCGATGCCGCAGCCCCCCGCGAAGAACGACTTCGACAACTGGCCGCGCTGATGACACATCCGGAAAACGGACGATTCTCCCGAACCATCGTCAATCGTCTCTGGTATCGACTGATGGGGCGTGGCATCGTCCATCCGCTCGATGCCATGCAGTCTCCCCCCTCGAATGCAGACCTCCTCGACAGCCTTGCATCCTCCCTTGTCTCCGCCAATTATGATCTCAAATCCGTCCTGCACCTGATCGCGTCCTCAGAAGCCTATCAGTCCGCAACTCGCAGTCGAGCGGCGGATGAGGCCCAGCCGAAAGCCACGTTCCAGTGGCAGGGACCGGTCGCACGCAGGATGACGGCTGAACAGTTCATCGATGCTGTTTGGCAATTGACGGCTGCGGCTCCCACAGCTTTCGATGCCCCGGTTATCCGCGCTAAACAATCTGCTGAGCCATCGTCGCAAATGTCCCTCACCGGCAAATGGATCTGGGGAGCCAGCGCCGCCAACGGCCAGATACCGCCGTCCGGCGAAACCATCGCCCTCCGAAAAACGTTTTCGCTCGATGCGGACCCCACCAGAGCTGCACTGCTGATCACCTGCGACAACAGCTTCACACTGTTCGTCAACGGCCGTCAGGCGGAACAGGGAGTGGAGTGGAATCAGCCACGTGCCCTCAATTTCAAACACCTGCTGAAAAAAGGGGAAAACACACTCCTTGTCATCGCCACCAACGGTGGCAGCGGTCCCAATGCCGCCGGACTTTTTCTCGACGCACGGCTGCTCAACAGCGAGGGGCAGATCGTGAGTGTCTCCACGGACGATTCCTGGACGTGGAATGCACAGCCTCCCACAATTCGCGAAGGTCGTGTGGGCAAAACATCCGGAACATGGCTCCCCGTGACGGTGGTCCCTGAACTCTCCGTCTGGGCCGATGCAATCAACGGCACCGGACGCAGCCTGCTGCAGCAGGCGTTCAACGGTGATATTCGAATGGTCCGCGCCTCACTCATGAAAAATGACTTTCTGATGCGTTCGCTGGGAAGACCACACCGCGAGCAGATCGTCTCCATGCGTCCCGATGAACTCACCACCCTCGAAGCAATTGATCTCTCCAACGGGTCCACCCTGGCTGGTTATCTGACTCAGGGCGCACTGACACTCAAACAACAGTGGCAGAATGACCGTGAAGGACTCGTTCAGCATGTCTGTCGCTCTGCATGGTCAAGGTCACCAACGGAGGCAGAATCCACCGCAATCCTTGAACTGCTGAGCCCCGAGCCGACGCCTCAGGAAATTGAAGACGTACTCTGGGCCGTCATCATGACCCCGGAATTCCTGCTGGTTCGCTGAACCACCGTCTCGACTGCCTGACACGATTCACTGAAACTCGTGTCAGGTTCTGCCTGTCAACGAAGTCTGCCATGGATCAGCCGCGCGGTCAGCAGTCTCCGGGCCCACTATTTTGAACGCTTCGGACCAGCCGATTTTTTTGCGACGGCTCGACCAGCGGCGGACTTCGCTGCAGCTTTCGGCGACGTGGAACCCTTGGTGGCTGCTTTGCGTTTTCCGGCAGCCACCGGTGCTGCAACCGTGGAATCCTCAGGCGGGGCCGCTGCGGATTGCTTTCGCTGACCGCCGGAAGCCGACTGAGTCTTGCCTTTTGTCCTGCCGGACGCTTCAGCAACGCGAAACAGCACCATCTCGCGAATCAGATCCCATGGAATCGGTCGATCCAGCGGAAACTGAACAGACCCTTTGGCTGTCACATAGCCGGCCAGTTGCCGCTGAAAATGCATCATGGCAGAGGGAGTCGGGTAGAACCCGAGATGCCGCTCGAACGCGGCGAAATGCACCAGATTGCCATTCAGCACAAAGGTCGGGATGCGATACTTCATCGCTTCTGTGGCCGCCGGTGCTGCCGCATGAATCAGTTGCCGCATCTGCCGCAGCAGCCCCTGTGTTTCCGCCGGGAAGCCGACAATGTACTGATCAATCGTGGAAATCTCCGGCGCTGCCGTCACCGTTTTTTTCTTCATCGCTCTGCCACCTGCTGCAATTGCTGGCACACGAAAACAGCCAGTGCTGTTATGCCCGAAGCATTGCCGCAACGAAGCGGGGCGAAGTCGTGCATTTCGATGTCACGCACCGCAACGTCACTAGCGCCACAACTCAGCAGGGCACAGCAGACTGACTTCTCTTTGTTGCTTGAATCATCCCGGGGTCCCGGAACGATTACGGCGTCGGTACTCCGGATCTTCCCTGTCGCCGCTGCAGGCAGGCTTCGACAAAATCACGGAAGAGCGGATGGGGTTTGTGAGGTTTCGATTTGAATTCAGGGTGGTACTGCACCGCCACAAACCATGGATGTGCGGTGAGTTCGATAATCTCAACCAGTCCACCATCCGGGCTGGCCCCGGAGATCTCCATACCGGCGGAGGTGAATTGACGGCGGTATTCGGGGTTGAATTCATAACGATGGCGATGACGTTCACTGATTTCCGTCGTGCCATAGGCCTTCTGTGTTTTTGTTCCGGACGTGAGCACACAGGGTTGAGCCCCCAGCCGCATGGTTCCCCCTTTGCGGTTGACGGTCTTCTGCCCTTCCAGAAGACAAATCACCGGGTGCGGTGTGTCTGACGAAAACTCACTGCTGTTGGCTTCACTCAGCCCAAGCACATTGCGAGCGAATTCAATCACGGCGCACTGCATGCCAAGACAGATCCCGAAGAATGGAATCTCGTGCTCCCGGGCAAACTGAATGGCCTGAATCTTGCCTTCAATCCCACGCATGCCAAAGCCGCCCGGAACCAGCAGTCCATCGACGCCTTTCAGCAGCATCTCCGGCCCCTGCCGCTCCAACTCCTCGGCCTCAATCCGCTTGACGTTGATCTGCGTGGAATGAGCGAATCCGGCGTGGTCCAGAGACTCATAAATCGACTTGTAGGCATCCCGATGTTCAATGTACTTGCCCACGACAGCGATGGTCACTTCGTGTTGGGGATTCCGGATGCGATGGACCAGTTGCCGATAGTCTTCCATCTGCAGCGGGCCGGCATTCAGATTCAGCTTCTTGCAGATCAGCTCGTCCAGTCCGTGCTCCACCAGCCCCACCGGAACCTCGTAAATCGAAAACTCCTTGTCCACTTCTTCGATGACCGCGCGCTTTTCCACGTTGCAGAACAGAGCAATCTTATCCGTATGCTCGCGGCCGATCGGACGCTCTGTGCGAACGATCAGAATGTCCGGCTGAATCCCAATTTCCCGAAGCTGCTGAACGCTGTGCTGAGTCGGCTTGGTCTTGGCCTCGCGCGCTGCCTTCAGGTAAGGAACCAGAGTCAGATGAATAAACATGCAGTTTTCCTTCCCGATATCGAGAGGAATCTGCCGGATGGCTTCCAGAAACGGAAGCCCTTCGATGTCACCCACCGTGCCGCCCAGCTCGGTAATCACCACGTCAACATCCGGCGTGGCAAGGCTGAGAATGCAGGATTTGATTTCATCGGTGATGTGTGGAACCACCTGAACCGTGCGACCAAGGTACTCGCCCCGACGCTCCTTCTCGATCACCGACGAATAAATCTGACCGGTGGTATAGTTCGAGTCCCGATTGAGCACACCGGACGTAAAGCGTTCGTAATGCCCAAGGTCCAGATCCGTCTCGGATCCGTCGTCCAGCACATACACCTCACCATGCTGAAACGGACTCATCGTACCCGGATCCACGTTCAGATAGGGATCCAGTTTCTGCATGCGGACCTTCAGCCCCCTGCGCTCAAGCAGCATCCCGATCGACGCCGAGGTCAGCCCCTTGCCGAGCGAACTGACCACTCCACCGGTGACAAAAATGTGACGACTCATATTCCGTCCATGTCCTGGATCTGATGACTACGTTGACTTCCCTGGCCGACTGCTGACGTCACGAGTGACACCACTGGGCGGCAGCGTCCAGGTGCTGGCACACTTGCTGAACTTGATTTTCGGGGATTTCCGGGCACAGTCCGGTGGCCCGGAACTGATCCCGCAGGCCCACCACGTACTCGAGGCCCTGACACGGCTCGGGGCTTGTGTCCGCACAGTCACCCGTTCGAAGCACCGCTGCGGTGAAGCACACGGAAGCATGCGGATTCTTAACCGGAATCTCGCATTCCCTCAATCATCCCGTTTCGCAATTCTAATCTTCCCCCGAATTTCCCTGCGCCCGCTGGCAGAGATTTCCAGCTTTTTCCGGAACAGCCCATCGCGATTACCGTTTCCGGTTTTTCGGAGTCGGAAATTCTCTCCCATGGGAATACATGAAAGGCTGCACTTCAGGAAGATTGTCCGGCACCGGCGCACACGTCCCGGAAATTGTGTTGGACGTCCCACTCACGCCGAATGCCTTCGTCAATGGAGTGATTGTTCCGCCTCTGCGGATTTTGACTTTCGCAGGGCCTGGGCAATTCCAGCCGTCCAGGGTCAGGATCTTGCTCCAGCCGGGAATTCCCGAAAATCGTGCAGGCGATCCCCCAGTTTGTGACCTATTTTCCGATGGGGGTTCTGCCATGGGGCTCCCGGGAAGGTTGCAATCCCGCAAACCATCCAGTGACGGCCAATTCGGAATCGCCCCCCCATGGATGCGGATCTCCCGCTGTTTTTCCAATGCTGTTGACAGAGCGATGTTCATAAGACGGAACTGAGACAACGTCATGATTGCCCCGATAAAACCCGGACGACAGAACAACGGCGACTTCGAAGCGCTGAAGATCCATATCCACGGAAAACTTGTCGAAAAGCTTGACCTCACCCGTGTTTCAGAACTGGAAGGTGATTCGCTCCGTCGGGAAATCCGAGTGGTGGTGGAGCACCTCTGCGACACCGAAAACCCACTCCTGAATCGCTCCGAACGTGAACGCCTGGTTGAGGAAGTTCTGGATGAAGCCTTCGGATTCGGGCCGCTGGAACTGCTGCTGAAGGAAGAAGGCATCGCGGACATCATGATCAATGGTCCCCGCAATGTCTTCGTGGAAAAAAATGGTCGAATTCAGCGATCGGAAGTGGTGTTCCGCGACAATGATCACCTGCTGCAGATCCTCGATCGCATCGTCTCCCGCGTTGGGCGCCGAATTGACGAAACTTCTCCAATGGTCGATGCCCGCCTTCCCGATGGCTCGCGACTGAATGCCATCATTCCGCCACTGGCACTGGACGGACCGTCGCTGACCATTCGTCGCTTCGGCTCTAACCCGCTGACGCTGGAGGATCTGCTGAAATTCGGTGCCTTCACTCCCGAAATGGTGATGTTCCTCGAAGGCGCCATGAAAGCGCGCCTCAACATGATCATCAGCGGAGGTACAGGATCCGGAAAAACCACTCTGCTGAACACCCTGTCCAGTTTCATCTCCAACGATAATCGCGTCATCACCATTGAAGATGCGGCGGAACTGCAATTGCAGCAGGAACACGTACTGCGACTTGAAACCCGCCCCCCCAACATCGAAGGCAAGGGACGCATCACCGCAACAGATCTGGTACGCAACGCGCTGCGAATGCGTCCGGACCGCATCATCATCGGCGAATGTCGAGGTGGCGAAACTCTTGACATGCTGCAGGCCATGAACACCGGCCACGACGGCTCACTGACAACCGTCCATGCCAACAATCCCCGGGACGCCATTTCTCGTATTGAAACACTCGTCAATATGAGCGGCTACGAAATGCCATTGCTTTCCATTCGCAAGCAGATCGCATCGGCCGTCAATCTGATTATTCAGGCCAGCCGTCTGCAGGGCGGCCCAAGAAAGGTCACCTACATCACTGAAGTCATCGGAATGGAGGGTGATGTCATCGTGATGCAGGACATTTTCAGGTTCATTCAGGATGGAATCAATGAGCAGGGCAGAGCCTATGGACATTTCGAATCCACAGGAGTCCGCCCCCGCTGCATGGAACATCTGGAGTCGAGCGGAATTCGCCTGCCAGGCGGCCTGTTTGCCCAGCGTCATATGAAAACACACTGATTCGTCGACTATCCCCGATGCCATCCGGAATGTCTCCATAAAACAGATCGCAGATTCACCTGGCAGCGCCGAGGTCCGTTCCGAGGTTTCCTGTCAGGCCAATGCCCGCCCGTCAAAGCTTTTCGTGTTCCTGAATCTCTGAACGATTCTTTCACAGAGACGCACAAATGATTCTTCGGTGTCAGGATTGCAGACTATGGACCCCACATACCTGATACTCGGCTCAGCATTTATCGGAGTGCTGACTCTGGTGCTGGGGCTGATGTCCGTTTTTCAGGGTCGAACCGATACGGACCTCGAAAATCGCCTCGTCGCCTTCACCGGCCGCACACCCGTCAACCGCGGTGAAGTGTCCAGCACCATCCTGCTTGATGGACTCACGACGGCTCAGGGTTTCTTCGGGCGCCTCATCCAGCGGTTTGATAATCTGCCGCTGCTGTTTCGACAGGCAGACTCTCCGATTCGCCCGGAACCCTTCTTTGTCATTTGCTTCGTTTCCGCAGCCGTACTCCTGATCATTGCCACCGCGCTCCGCGCGCCGAATACCGCACTGCCCGCCGCACCACTTGTCGGATTTGCTATCCCCTGGATCTGGCTGTTGCTCAGACGACGAAGTCGTATGCGGGCTTTCGAAAAACAACTGCCTGATGCCCTTGAACTGCTTGCCCGCGCTCTGCGTTCCGGAAACAGTCTGGCCGCCGGGCTGAATGTCGTCGCCACAGAAATGGTCGCGCCGATTTCCATGGAATTCCGTACTGTTTACGAAGAACAGAATCTGGGACTTCCCATTGATCAGGCACTACGAAACATGCTGCAGCGAGTCCCCAATCTGGATCTGCAGTTCTTCGTCACCGCCGTTTCCATTCAACGCCAGGCAGGCGGCGATCTTTCCGAGATCCTCGGCAAAATCAGTATGCTCGTCCGTGAACGCTTCAAGATCCTTGGGCAGGTCCGGGCTCTGACCGGAGAAGGACGCATGAGCGGTGTCGTGCTGATGGCACTGCCGATCGTCCTGTTTCTGACCGTGTATTTCCTGAATCCTGACTATGTCGCCCTTCTGTTCAACCGGGAACTTGGCAGAACAATGATCTTCTGGGCCATCGTTGCTCAGTGCGTCGGTGGCTATGTAATTCACAGAATTGTCAACATCAAGGTCTGAGCTGCATTCGACGGGATGTCCCGCCTGATCAGTCGGACGCCGGCCACAACTCGCTCCCCGGAAGACCACAATACAAGGGACAGTGCCTGCAACTGTCCCGGACGACCAGTAGATAAGGTACTGTCACAATGGACTACGAACTGCTGCTTCCTTATACCCTGTTCGCCGCAGGAGCCGCAGGGTTCTGGGCTGTTACCAGCCTGCTGATCCGCTCCACCTCCAAAGCCACACAGCGTCTCGAAGAATTTCGCAACCCACTGATTCGACCCCGTCGTGATCTGACATCGCCGGATGCGAAACGCACAACCGTCTCCACAATCGTCGAAAAGACCGCCCCCACACTTTCAAAAGCCCTCGAACCCAAGTCTGAAATTGAACAGAATCAACTCCGAAATCGACTTGCCAATGCCGGGTTTTCACGTCCAAATGCCGTCCGGAATTTCCTCGCCCTGAAAGCCATCGCCCTCGTCACCGGTCTTGTTGGCGGCACTTCCTGGGTCCTGCTCGGTAAAGGCTTCATCGGCAACGCGTGGATGATTCCCGTTGTGGCCGGCGGACTGTCGTTCTATCTGCCCGAGGTGATTCTCAGCACTCTGCGATCATCTCGACAGGAAAAAATCTTCCTGCAGCTCCCCGATGCACTGGACCTGCTGGTTGTCTGTGTCGAAGCCGGACTCGGACTGGACCAGGGCTTGCGCCGCGTCTCCGAGGAAATGAAAGACGGCGCACCGGAAGTCTGCGAAGAACTCAGCGCCTCCAATATGCAGTTGCAGATGGGAAAACCTCGCCGTGAGGTCCTGCAGGAACTGGCAACACGCACCGGCGTCGATGATGTGCGCGCACTGGCCGCAATTCTGATTCAGGCTGATCGCTTCGGCGCATCCATCGCTCAGGCCCTGCGCACGCATTCGGAAACAATGCGAGTCCGCAGACGTCAAATGGCAGAAGAAAAAGCTCAGCAAACCGCCGTCAAAATGATCTTCCCGCTCGTCCTGTTCATTTTCCCCGGTATCTTTGTCGTACTGGTCGGGCCCGCAGCCATTCAATTGCTGGAAAATCTGCTGATCGAGTAGCCAACACCGATTTGTCCGACGACGACTCCCAATGACTCACAGATTGTCGCCTGCACAAAGCCGGCA
>CAIYBH010000030.1 GCA_903924405.1 uncultured Planctomycetaceae bacterium
AGTACCTGCAGTTGCTGGACTGGACGGGGCGACAATTGCGTCGGGACAAGCCGGGAGTGATCTCTAGCGATCTGAAACCGATCATGGAGCGACTGGACTGCACGGTGGAATCCTGGCTGGACCTTGTACAAAACTTCCGTCGGAGATTCCGCACAGAAGCCGGGCGTCCGGAGGTTCTTGCCGGGGTCAGTACGCTGCGGCGAAACTGCCGCACAGCGAACCACAAAGGCTGAGTGAGTGATGCGTTACAAGTCCCGTCCTAAGAGAGACTTACGAAAAAAGGTGCATGGCACTTAAGTCTTCACGTTCGGCAAACAGCCCCTGGCCACGGGCAGGTGACTGAGATTTTGTAGTGACGCGAGACATTGTTCTTTGAATGACCGCATCTGCCGTTATCAGGTGATTGACCGCCCTGCGATTTTAAAGGAGTTGACTTCTGGAGAGGATAGAACTGAAAGACGGAGGGCTGCTGCTGTTCGACGCGGAATTCCTTTCTGCGGAGTGCGCGGATCACTACTTCAGCCGGTTGCTGGCAGAATGTCACTGGGAACAGAAGCCGGGGATTTTTGGCTATCTGCAGCCCAGACTGATCGCGTCGTATGGTGATCCCGGAGTTACCTACAAATATTCCGGCGTCGTCAATGTGGCTCGACCGTGGACCGACACGCTGCTCGAGATCAGGAAGCGTATCGAGGCAGTCGAAGGGGACTACAACTATTGCCTGGTGAACCGCTATCGCACCGGATCGGACAGTATGGGCTGGCATGCGGATGATGAACCGGAGATGGGCCCTGTGATCGGCTCACTGTCACTGGGGGCGACCAGAAAATTTAGGATCCGTCACAATGAGACACGGGAGACCAGAACCTTTCCGGTGGGAAACGGGACACTGATCATCATGGCAGGCACAATGCAACATTACTGGCAGCATGAAGTCCCAAAAACAAAACGAGCAGTGGGGGAGCGGATCAACCTGACGTTTCGAACAATCTGCCGAGACTAACGTCTGGCCAGCAGTTCGGGGCTGCTGAAGTTCCGTTCGCAGTCTGTTCGCTGGCGGGGGCGTCTTCTGCCAAAGTTGGCTGGCGTTCTTTCGCCATGGATGTTTGGCTGTCTGCAAAGAAAACTTCGATCGGATTCGCTACACTATGGCCGGGTGGGCGCAGCCGCTGCGGTCGCTTGCCATAGAATTCCGTTCCTTATTGATTCGAGACAGGCGACATCCGATGCTGCTGCAGAGACTGTTCGTGGCTTTGTGCACCCTTTCCGGCTTGACGGTCGCGGCTGCTGACGACTGGCCGCAGTGGGGCGGACCACAGCGGGACTGCACGTGGCGCGAAACGGGGATTGTGGACCATTTTTCCACGGATGGATTATTGCCTCGTGTCTGGTCAGTCCCCGTCGGTGAAGGCTACTCCGGGCCGGCGGTTGCGGCCGGGCGCGTGTACCTGACGGACCGCATTGCCGACGAAGGTGTTGAGCGGATTCTGTGCGTGGATGCAGAAACCGGGCGGGAGCTCTGGAAGCACGTGCACCCTGTTCGCTACACCGTCAGCTATCCTGCCGGGCCGCGTACAACGCCAGTGATTCACGAAGGCCTGTGCTATACGATCGGGGCCGAAGGCCATATGTTCTGTTTTGATGCTGTGGATGGCACGATACGGTGGTCAAAAGAGTTTCAAAAGGACTTTGGCACGCCCCTGCCCACATGGGGAATGGCCGCATCGCCACTGGTCGACGGCGATCAGCTGATCACGCTCGTGGGCGGTAAGGACAATGGTCTGGTCATCAGCTTTGATCGTCGGACGGGAGCAGAACTCTGGAGGTCACTCTCCGATGGCCAGGTAGGTTATTGTCCGCCGGTGATCTATGAGTTTGGGGGCCGTCGACAGCTAATCATCTGGCATCCGGAGGCGGTATCCTCGCTGGATCCTGAAACGGGTACGCTGCTCTGGCAACATCCCTGGGCCATCAAATATGGCCTGACCGTGCCAATGCCACGTCAACTGGGCGATCAACTGTTTCTGACCGCGTTTTACGATGGCCCTCTGATGCTGAAGGTGGGAGCCACATCGGCTGAAGTTGTCTGGAAGGGAAAAAGTGGCAGCGAAATCGACACGGATGGTCTGCATTCGATTATGCCGACTCCGATTGTGCATCCGGACTACATTTTTGGAGTGTGCAGCTATGGACAGCTCCGATGCCTGAAGACGAATGATGGCACGCGTGTCTGGGAAACTCTGCAGGCCACAGGAAGTGGCCGTTGGTGGAACGCGTTCCTGATTCCTCACGAGGACCGTGTTTTCCTGCACAACGAGCAGGGGGACCTGATCATTGCGAGACTGACGGGGACGGGATATGAAGAGCTCAGTCGCGCGAAACTGGTGGAACCGACTCGCCCGGTGCAGCGTCGTCAGACCATCTGGTCGCATCCGGCCTTTGCCATGAAAAGTGTGTTTGCGAGAAACGACAGGGAGCTTGTCCGGGTCGATCTGTCAAAGTGAACGGCCGCTGAAGCCCGGAACGGTGCCTGCCAACTCTTTATCTCTCAGTCCGTAGTACTCCAGGGGGTTGCGTTTGCGATGGTCACAATTGTGAAGCCAGCTTCGTGGACACGTCGCGGAAAAAGCGTGGAGACCGAAGCAGAAATCGCTGCGACACTGCCTTGCTCGGGGAACGCTGCCTGGCGATACTCCTCAGCAGACCTTGGCTGCGGGAGAACTCAGACTGGACGGGCTCTTCGCACATACGGCATGCCAGGAACTGCCAATTAAAGTAGAATGACCCCTTATGCGTTTGGTGTCTGTTGTGTGCCTTGTAATTGTGGGGGTTGCGAGCGTCCGGGCCGAGGATGAGCCGGTGAAGAAACAGGCGAACAGCAAACCGGCGGCTGCGGCGGTGTCACTTCCTGCTGGTGTGCGAATGGAGCGTGACCTTGCGTATATTCCGGACGAAGACGAGGCGCAACGGCTGGATCTTTACCTGCCGATGACAGCACCTGCACGTCCGCTGCCGTTGATCGTGCATATTCATGGCGGAGGCTGGATCGGGGGCAGTAAATATCCCTGTCCTCTGCTGAATATGGTTGGTCGAGGCTATGCGGTGGCCAGTATCGAGTACCGATTCAGTCAGAAGGCCGTTTTTCCAGCGCAGATTCAGGACTGTCAGGCGGCGCTGCGATGGCTGCGGGCGCACAGTGCTGAATACCATCTTGATCCGGAAAAGGTGGGTGTGATTGGCGGTTCGGCAGGTGGGCATTTGTCGGCCCTCGTGGGAATGGCCGGAGGAAAGAATGCGTTCCCGAAAATTGGTGGACATGACGATGTGTCGGATCGAGTGAATTGTGTTTGCAACATTTATGGGCCCGCGAACTTTGCCACAGTGATGAAACAGGCGGAAGATGACGCCAACGTCAGGAATGTGTTTAAGTTTAACATGCCGGGAGATCCCTATTCCGCCTTGATCGGGGTCAGCCTGAATTCTGATCCGGAGAAAACAAATGCGGTGAGTCCTGTGCATTATGCGTCGAAGGAAAATCCGCCGATGCTGATTCTGCATGGGACTCATGATACGCTGGTCCCCTATGCTCAAAGTGTGGAGCTGGAGGGGGTCCTGAAAGCTCACGGAGTTGAGGTATGGCTGCAGACATTGCCGGGATCAGGGCACGGGGGCGGAGCTTTTGGGAAGCCGGGCATCACAAAGCTGATGCAGAATTTCTTTGATCGTCATCTGCAGGGGACTGCTGTGGAAATCTCGCTGGTCCCGGAAAGTGACGTGGCGGTCACCCCACCAGCGGACTCAAATAAGTAGTCATAACTTTTCGCGTTGCCCGTGGGTTTTGTGATCCTGTGATTGAGTCCGATCCGCACCAATTTTTGCCGATATGCCGACTGCGGGGCTATCGCAGCTTTAGGTGAATGGCACCTGTGTGCGGCCCCTGCTAATCAGGAGCGATTGATCAGGAAGGTGGCGACGTTTCCCAGAAAAACCCGCAGTACCTGGGAAACGGGTTCGGAGAACTGACACTCTTCAATGGCATGATTCATGAGAGTCATCCATCGCTCGCGGGCCTGCTGGTCAATACAGAACGGGGCATGCCGCATTCGTAGTTGCGGATGGCCGCGGCGTTGCAGGTAGTCCTGTGGACCGCCAAAGCGAAACAGCAGAAACAGTCGCAAACGCTCTTCGGCCCCGGCCAGATCTGCAGGCGGGTACATGGGACCCAGCAAATCGTCCCCGGGAATCTGCCGGTAGAATGCAGCCACCAGACGCTGGATGCCATCGCTGCCGATCGCCGCATAGATCTCATTTTCGGTCAGAGTGGGCGGCGGGTTATCCATGAGCGGGGAATCACTTCCGAGGACTGGGGTGTCTGTATCGCTGCGGTGAAACAACCAGCAGGATAGCGAAGTGATATAGGCTTGCCGACCAAACAGCAACGGCCGCGACGGTTTTGGCGCAAAGGTTGCAGACCTGAGAAGTGGGCGAGCCCGTGGGGATTTGTCTGGCAACGAAGCAGGCCAGGGGTTGAGGCAGCTGGGGGGAAAGGTGCGAGAAACAAAGCACTTTGCACGACTTTTGCACCGGCCCGTCAAGCGTAAACCCTCACCCTCATTCCGCTTTTTTAAAACAGGCCGAGAGAAAAAGATTGCAAAGTGATATCATTAAGATATAATTGAGATATCGATTCCGTTTGACTAACCTTGCTATGGAGGGGAAGTCATGGGACGGCTGGAATTCTGAATTGTGATCCGTCTGTTTTTTCAGGAGTTGTGCTGATGGAAACTCGGTTTGCAGAGAAGCTGTTCACACCCATTTCAGGTTGGTTCGGGCTGATCGTTTCGTTGGGGCTGTGCATACTGGCGCCGGTGATGATCGCTGGAGTGGTCGTGATGTCCCCGGAAGGTGTTCTGCGAGGATCTGGTGTAACCATGGCAAGTCTGGTGGGGTTAGCGGGCGTTACTTCTTTGTTTGGTTGTGTGGCGATTTCCCCGAACCAGGCCCGCGTGTTCACGTTGTTTGGTGACTATCGTGGAACGGCGCGTGAGTCTGGTTTTTTCTGGGTAAATCCATTTTACAGCAAGAAGCTGATCTCGCTGCGTATCCGCAACTTTGAAACCGGGTCGTCGCGGACACCGGAAATCAAGGATGCCACGGGACATGTGACACAGCAAAAAGGCCGAACGCATGGTCGTCCGTCGAAGGTCAATGACCGGAACGGAAACCCGGTGGAGATTTCTGCGGTGGTGGTCTGGCGTGTTGTCAACACAGCAGAAGCCTCGTTTCAGGTGGAAGACTACGAGGATTTCGTCTCTGTTCAGAGTGAGGCCGCCCTGCGTTCCCTGGCGACTCGTTATCCCTACGACAGCGAAGATCACGAGGTATCGCTCCGGGGCAATACGGAAGAGATCTGTCATCAGTTGAAGCTGGACATTCAGGAGCGGCTGGATCAGGCGGGCGTTGAGGTTCAGGAAGCGCGGATCAGTCATTTGGCCTACGCCTCGGAAATTGCTGCGGCAATGCTGCAGCGTCAGCAGGCGTCGGCCATTGTGGCTGCCCGTTCAAAAATCGTCGAGGGCGCGGTAGGGATGGTTCGCATGGCTCTGGACCACCTGAAGCAGGACAATGTTGTCGACCTTGATGACGAGCGTAAGGCAGCGATGGTGTCGAATCTGCTTGTTGTGCTTTGTAGTGATCGCCATGCTCAGCCGGTAGTCAATACCGGCACATTGTATCACTGACCGCGGGTATGACGGAATCCGGGGAATGTTCCGGAGGTCGTTAATCTTCCGTCCTGAAATCTGTGAGGAATGCAACCGTGGCATCACGGGACAGTTTTTTGTTGCGAATTGATCCAGAGGTGCTGTCCGCACTGCGGCGGTGGTCCGAGGATGAAATGCGCAGCCTGAATTCTCAGATTGAATACCTCCTGCGACGATCACTGCAGCAGGAGGGTCGTCTGAAACCGCGGAGCGATGCAGACGCACTTTCCGGAAACCGTCGGCGTCGGGTTCCGCCAGCGTCTGAGCGGTTGCCACCAAAAGACGCGGAAACTACGGTGGACGATGTGACCTGAGCGGCAGCACCGACAGCAGTGTCTGCGGGCGAGATTTCCGGACCAGCGACGCTTTGCCTCAGCCTGTGTTGCCTTCAACTCTGGTCGGCAGGAAAGCGAAGAGTCGATACCAAAGCAGACAGGGGACTCTGGCGAATGGCCAGCGTCCCCTGTGTGTTGAGTTCAGGCAGTTTCCCCAGCGACTGAAGCCGCGGCAGATTTCCTGTCACATGCGGATTTCGAAGCCTTTGCGATTTTCCCGGGAGAGGAAGGAATTGGCCTGAGGATCGCCAACGATTTCCCGGGTTTTCGGATCCCACTGAAGTTCACGATTCAGACGCATAGCGATATTGGAAAGGTGACAGATTTCCAGCATCCGATTATGCGACCAGACATCGGAGATGGGCTGTTTTCTGGACTTCATCGCATCGGTGAAGTTGGACGTATGGTTCTCGCTGACCATGCCTCCGTAAATCTCTTCAATCGCACCTTCGGGAAGCGGCTTGTCTTTCAGATCTTCCACAGGCTTGCCGGAGATCTTACCGCGGTTCACGAAAAATCGTCCCTCGGTGCCTTCGAACAGGATGCCGTTATCCCCTTCGCTGGTGATGATCATTTCGACATTGTTGGGCATCGCGACCCGAATTTTGAAGCTGGTAGCGGCGTTGTACTGATCCTGCACGGTGGGATTTCCGTCTTTGTACTGCACCGGCAGTTGAAATTCGACGGGGGTAATTTTTGAGGGCCCGGTTTCTGTAGCACCGAGAGCCCAGCAGGCGATATCCACATGATGAGCGCCCCAGTCCGTCAGTTTTCCACCGGAGTATTCGTGCCAGTTTCGGAAGGCGTAGTGGCAGTTACTGAATAACGGAACGCCCCCACCGTAACCGGTGCGCATTTCGGGCAGGGAGCGATAGTCCACTTTGGGGGCTGGTCCGAGCCAGAGGTCCCAGTCGAGACCTTTAGGGACTGGTGCGACCGGAATCACGGGGGACGCTTCCATGCCATTGATCCCGCAGGTGACTCGCTGGACGGTTCCGATCCGCCCGTGTTTTACGAGTGCAATGGCCTGCAGGAAGCGTTGATCTGACTCCGTGCGCTGCATCGTCCCCACCTGGAAGACTCGGCCGGTTTCTTTGACCACTTTTTCGATCAGTTTGCCTTCATCGATGGTCAGTGTGAGTGGTTTTTCGCAATACACATCTTTACCGGCATACATGGCCTCAACGGCGATTTTTGTATGCCAGTGATCCGGTGTGGCGATCATCACGGCGTCGATGTCTTTGCGATCGAGGATTTTGCGGTAGTCCTTGTAAGCATCGGGCTGCCGTCCCTGACCATTTTTGGTGTTTTCGACATTCACACCCAGAACATTTTCATCAACGTCTGCCAGCGCCGCGAAGTCGGCAAAGCGGAAGGACTTGCTGGTGATGGCCCACCCCTGATTTCTCAGCCCGATGGTCGCAAACACTGGCCGTTCGGAGGGAGACTGGTAACCCACAGCCCGATTCATGGAGGGACAGAACACTGCGGCCGCGCCGGCAGTTCCGATGCTTTGAAGAAAATGACGCCGCGTGGAAGAACGAAACACTGTCATAAAGGCAAGTCCTTTGAATGAACTGTGGTGGAACAACTGGACGTGATGCCGAAAGCACTGGCATTGACTGTGAGGTTACAGGATCCTGAACAAAATGTCTCGTGTGACGCTGAGCTGGACAAACACCGGGCCAGCCCTCGCTGAAAACCTGCAATGAGGCAAATCACCAGGACGTCTGATTGCCCGATGCCGGAACACCACACGCTGTCCTCAGGTCATTTTCAGTGAAGTCAACCAATTACCAGGTCCATTCGGACAGCGATTCAGGTGATACCAGACTGTCTGCAGGAACTGTTCCGCCCTGATAGAGTTTTACCAGCCATTCGGAGGCTCGGGTTCCCATACCAGCGACGGAGTCATCATCAAGTCCGGCGGTATGCGGTGTGAGCACAACATTGGGCAACTGCAGCAGCGGGTTGTCAGAGCCGGGGGGTTCCACGTCAAAGGCATCCAGACCGGCGGCCCAGAGTTTTCCGGACTGCAGTGCATCCACCAGGGCTGGTTCATCCACCAGGCCTCCTCGTGCCGTATTGATCAGCACAGCTCCGTCACGCATCAGCGTCAGAGATTCGCGATTGATCATTTTTCGTGAGGACTCTGAACATGGCAGATGCAGGCTGAGGATATCCGATTGGCGGAGAACCTCATTCAGTGGCAGCAACGGCACACCAGTTCGCGTGGCGAAATTTGTATCCGGAAAGGGATCAAAAGCGATCACCTGCAGACCGAAGGCCTGGGCGCGTGGAACCACTTCCTTACCGATGCGTCCCAGCCCGATCAGGCCGAGCGTTTTTCCGGCCAGTCGGGGGAACCATGGTCGTTTCCAGGAGCCATCCCGCACGGCGGCATCGCGGGGCAGAATCTGTCGGAACACGGCCAGCAGCAGGGCCATCGTGTGTTCGGCGGCGGACACCTGATTGACGCCGGGAGTAATGGCAACGGCGATCCCCAATTTTCGTGCGGCGGCGACATCCACAGCATCATAGCCGACGCCAAAGCGAGCGATGGCACGTAACTGACTGGCTTCCAGAACGCGTTTGCTGAGTGGTTCCATCCCGGCCAGCATGGCGTCGACACCCGGAAGATAGCGGATCAGGCGATCTTCATCGTAGAGGTCGATGCCCGAGGGCGGGAACACAACCTCGAAACCAGCCTGTTCCAGAAGCATCCGGCCTCGTG
>CAIYBH010000031.1 GCA_903924405.1 uncultured Planctomycetaceae bacterium
CGTGCTCGTCCCGCTCCGTCACCGTCGCGGCTCGTGGGGACCAGGACTGCGGCTCGGGTGGAACCTCGCCCGCCCAAACAAATCGCAACCACACGATTTTCTTTTCGTGTGTTTCGTGGTTCAAAAAAACACCCGGTCGCCAACAACACCACCTTGTGCTCGTGCTCGTCCCGCTCCGTCACCGTCGCGGCTCGTGGGGACCAGGATTGCGGCTCGGGTGGAACCTCGCCCTCCCGTTCCATTCGCCCGCCCGGTCCATTCGCCATCCCAGGCGGCCCCTCACAATCAGAACACAGGACATAAACATCCACTATTGTTTCAAAACTGGGAAACGAAGTGGACGGAATCCCTGAAAAAGTCGAAAACGCTGAAAACTGTGAGCGAATCAGGGGAGGATTCCGCGGCAGGGTGGAGGAATCGGGGAAAATTCCTTGCGGCAACTCGGAAACTTACTGGGTTTCCGACTCGAACAATCCGAACATTTACGCTACCATACGCGATTCTCAGTCGGCGGCCGCCACCATCCGGATTGAATTCGGACATTGAACAGAGCGTGAACACTTGAAATTCGGGCGGCTCACTCGTTGTCAATTGGCTTTCATTTTGTTGGTTGAAGGGCGTTAGTCTCATGTTCGCTGTGATCGAAGACGGAAATCGTCAGCATCGTGTTCAGAAGGGCTCGTTCCTGTCTGTGGATTATCGAGATGATGTCCAGGCGGGTGCGACGATCACGTTTGACAAGGTGTTGTTGGCGAACGGTGGCGGTGCCAGCGTGATTGGTACTCCGGTGATCACCGGGGCCACCGTCACGGGTGAAGTGCTGATTGCCGAAGAGAAGGGTCCCAAACTGGAAATCCAGAAGATCCGACGCCGCAAGAATTCTCGTCGTCACACTGGACACCGCCAGAAGCACACTCGCATTAGAATCACCGACATTACTATTCCAGGCCTGCAGGTTGTCGAAGCCGCAGCGGGCTGATTGGTTGTTGTGATGTGCATAAAGAGCGAGTGGCCCGGTGCGACTCGCTTTTTTGCTGCGCGGTTTTCAGTCTCCGACGTGCCGGAGACAGGCGGCTCTGGGCAACGACCGCCCTCTGATGTGTTGAATTGTCCCTCCGGTTTCACAACAGTCTCCCACCTGTCGCCCCATGGACCTGCAGACCATCCGGGCCTTCCGCTCAGATCTGTTCCACCGCAGAACGATGCCCTCGGGCAGACAACAGATTCCGTGCAAACCGGCCAACGGCTTCTGCGGCCCCGATTCGGGCTCATGGAAACACCGGCCGAACAACCGCCAGACGAGTGCTGCGGATTCTCCCAGACAGAATTCACCAGCGACTCAGAATTTTTCAGAACCGCCAGGATCTGGCTCAGACAGCCCTCCCCGGGGGGCTGAGACATTCTTTCAGGTTGAAATGTGCAATGTTGCCACTGCAGGTCTCCACAACTGTCTTCTGTCTGACCGCGTTGATCCTGATTCCGGGATGTGGCGGCCCCACGCCTCCCGTTGCTGCGGCCGGGGCTTCTGCCGGGGCAGCGCCGCCGACACTGGTCAAGGCGGCCGTGATTCGTCAGGAACAGATCGCACCGGAATTTCGCGCGACAGGCAACGTGCGTCCAAGGCACTTCAGCATCGTAGCCTCCGGTGCGGACGGCGTTGTGGCTGAGTTCCCGATTGAAGTGGGTGATTTTGTGCAGCAGGGAACATTGATTTCCAAACTGCGAATGGAATCCACGGAGCTGGAACTGGCTGAGCAGGAAGCGATGGTTCGGGCGCACGAAGCGGAGCTGGCAGAATTGCAATCGCCGCGGAAAGAGGACGTCGATGAAGCGCGTGCCCGGCAGTCGGCGATGGAAGTCACATTCTCCAACGCGCAGCGGCGTCTGGAAGAACTGCGAGCCCTGAGCAAACGCGGGGCAGCCAATCCTTCTGAAGTCAAGGACGCCGAAGACGCCTTTGATGCAGCCCAGCAGAATCTGGTTGCCGCCCAGGCCGTGTTTCAGAAGGTTGCCTCAGGGGCACGGGATGAGCAGAAGCAGCAGGCAGCCGCGCGGCTGGACGCTCAGCAGAAACACGTCGAATTCCTCCGCTCGGAACGTGAAAAACGTCTGACAAAAGCGCCCTTTGATGGCTTTGTCGTCGAAGAGCACACCTACATCGGGCAATGGTTGTCCAAAGGAGCACCAATCCTGACACTGGCGCGACTGGATGAAGTGGAAGTCGAGGTGCAGATTGATCAGCAGTATATTGATCAGGTCAGTCCGGGGCGAGAAGTGCTGCTGACAGTGCAGGGCACCAATGGACAGGCGGGAGCTGCGAGGGAGTGGAAGGGACGCGTCGCCACCATTGTTCCCCGCAGCAACTGGGAAGCGGGATCCCGCAGTTTCCCGGTGATCATTCGCATCGAAAATGAAGTGGACCAGACGACGGTTCCACCCACCCCGGCCCTGCGAGAAGGGATGATGGCGGAAGCCAGTTTTCAGGGGCGTTTGGTCGATGCCATTCTGGTGCCAAAAGATTCGATTGTCCGCACCTCGCGAGGATCCTTCATTTTTGTGGTCAACCCGCAGACCGCCAACGAACCACAGAGTGTTCGACAGGTGATGGTCACAACGGGTATCGGCACCGGCACGTGGATTCAGGTCACGGGAGAATCACTGGCTGCGGGCCAGCAGGTGGTCACGGAAGGAGCCGAACGGTTGCGTGCCTTTCAGGCCGTACAGATTATGACGGGGGAACCGGCCGCTGAAGGGCAGGGCACTGCAAACGGAACAGCCGGCTGAGGCAGTCCTACGGCAGAAACGCGGCACAAACAACAGCTCGGGCCTGAACAAATACTGATCGGTAAGTGCGATTATGGACCTGATTCGCTTTTCCATTGAAAACCCCGTGAAGCTGACCGTGGGTGTGATTCTGGCGATGCTGTTCGGGGCCATCGCGTACCTCGCCACGCCGGTGCAGCTGACGCCGGACGTCACCGAACCGGAGATCACCATCACGACACTCTGGCCCGGCGCCAGCGCGCAAGAGGTGGAAAAGGAGATTGTTGAAGAGCAGGAAGAGCAATTGAAGAGTGTTGAGGGCCTTGAGGAATTCAAGAGCGAAAGCTCGGATTCCATGGGCATGATCCTGCTGAAATTCGCGGTCGGCACAGACCTCGCCGATGCCCGAGCCCGAGTGGCAGAAAAGCTGAACCAGGTCCCAAACTATCCGGATGACGCCAGAGAGCCGGTGATTTCGACGGTCAACGCCAACGCGAACGCGATCGCCTGGTTCATTCTGAAACCCATTCCACCGGACCGGGATGATCTGAAAAACCTGATCGCGCTGCATCCGGAATTGAAAACGCCGCTGGAACGCCTGATGGCGGAACCCGGCCCGATCAGTCTGCCGAAAATCAATCTGCTGTCAGAGCAGTTTCCGATCCTGAAGACCTTTACCGAAGGTCGCAACAATCCGGCGTTGATGCGCAAATTTGCCGAGGACTACATTGAGGCCGAATTTGAACGCATCGCCGGGATCGCGAATGCCAACGTCTTTGGTGGGCAGGAGCAGGAATTCCGAGTCGAAGTGAATCCTTCGCGACTGGCCGCGCTGGGGGTCACCATTGACGAACTGCGTGCGGCCCTGATTGCACAAAATCAGAACACCTCAGCGGGTGACATTCCGGAAGGCAAACAGCGTAACATCGTGCGGACGCTGGGGCAGTTCACCAGCCCCGAACAAGTGGCCGAAACAATCATTGCCACTCGTGACAATTCTCCGGTGCGAGTGCGTGATGTGGCACAGGTGGAGGTGGCCTATCGCAAGCCCGACGGCGTTGTCCGCCAGATGGGCCTGAATGCCCTCGCCGTCAATGCGCAGCAGGCACCGAACACCAACGTTAAGGAAATCATGGGGCCACTGCGGTCGCAGCTGGATCTTGATCAGGATGGGCAGATCACCACACTGGAGCTGGGTGAATGCAAACGCATTTACGGACCGAACCTGCGGATTGCCTGTGAAGAGCTGAACCAGGGCATTCTGTCGACCAAGGGGTTGTATCTTGAACAGGTGTATGATCAGACAGAGTATCTGGATTCGGCGACGGCCCTGGTGGAAAGCAACGTCTACTCCGGCGGCGCGCTGGCCGTGGTGATTCTGCTGTTGTTTCTGAAGAGTCTGCGAACGGTCGTGATTATCGGCCTGTCGATCCCGATCAGTGTGGTTGCCACATTTATCTTTATGAAGTTGTTTGGTCGCAGCATCAACGTGATCAGTCTGGCGGGCATGGCCTTCGCGGTTGGGATGGTGGCCGACAACGCCATCACGGTGCTCGAGAATATTTATCGTCACTTTCAGCTGGGAAAAAGTGCGCAGCAGGCAGCCATTGAAGGGACTCAGGAAGTCTGGGGAGCCGTCCTGGCCGCGACATTAACCATGATCGTGGTCTTTGTGCCGGTGATCTTTGTCCAGGGGCAGGCCGGTCAGTTGTTTCGGGACATTTCGCTCGCCATTGCCTGTTCTGTTGGAATTTCGCTGATCGTCAGTATCACCGTGATTCCGGCCGCCACTGCCTGGCTGCTGGGCGGACAGAAGGTCGACAAGCTGGATTATGACGACAGCTTCGGGCCGTCAGGGTTGTTTGGTGTCGTGCGTTTCAGTCACTGGCTGAATGAATTGCTTGCTCGGGGCATGAAACGCATGATGTCCGCACGGGGCAGCTGGTTCTGGCGGACCTGCCTTGTCGCCGTTTTCAGCGCCGGCAGTGTGTGGGCCAGTGTGCTGCTGTGGCCGGCGACGGAGTATCTGCCGAACGGCAATCGCAATCTGATTATTGCGATTCTGCTGCCACCGCCCGGTTACAACATCGACCAGATGATTTCTCTGGGGAACAACATTGAGCGGCAACTGGCGCCCTACTGGACGGGAGAAGCCAAACCCGGATCACCACGCATCAATGACTTCTTCTTTGTCGCGCGCGGTCGCAGTCTGTTCCTTGGAGCCAAGGCGGTGGACGAACTGCGGGCCGGGGAACTGATCCCTGTGCTGGCGCAAGCTGCAGGTTCGCAACCGGGCGTGATTCCGATTGTCAGTCAGTCCAGCCTGTTTGACAGCGGCTTAAGTGGCGGACGCACGATCGACCTTGAGATCACTGGGCCGGATCTGGAAGAACTGGTGCAGGAGGCACAAAAGGCCTTCGGAATGTGTATGGCCGAATTCCCCATGGCCGAAGGCAATCAGCTGCGGCCTATTCCGGGACTGGACCTGTCCAGCCCCGAACTGCACGTGGTGCCGCGACCTGAAGCGGCTGCTGAGCTGGGTGTCACGGCGACATCACTGGGATACTCTGTCAACGCACTGGTAGATGGAGCATTTGCCGGCGACTACTGGCATGAGGGACGTCGTATTGACCTGGTGATCTGTGGAGACATGAACTACGCCACCCATTCCCAGGATCTCGAGAATCTGCCGATCCGCACGCCAACGGGACAGACAGTGCGTTTATCGGCCATTGCTGATATTGTGCTCAGTCGCGGTCCGGAGCAGGTCAATCACTCAGAGCGGCAGCGATCGATCACCATTCAGTTGAAACCCGCCAGCGGCATTCCTCTTGAGCTGGCCATGCAGACCGTGGACGAAAAGGTTCGCAAGGTACTGATGCAGACACCGCGATTTCAGAGCGGTGCCTATCAGATCCGACTCGCTGGTACCGCCGACAAACTGGCCGACACGTGGTATGACCTGAAGTGGAATCTGCTGCTGGCGTTACTGCTCAGCTACCTGCTGATGGCCGCCCTGTTCGAATCATTTCTATATCCGCTGGTCGTGATGATCAGCGTGGCCCTCGCCATGGTGGGCGGACTGGCGGGTTTGAAGATCATGAATGAGTTTCAGTTTCAGCCACTGGACATGCTGACCATGCTGGGATTTGTCATTCTCATCGGTACTGTTGCGAACAATGCCATTCTGATTGTGCATCAGGCACTGAACTACATGCGGGAAGAGGCCATGACACCGGTCGATGCGGTCTGTGAAACCGTGCGGACTCGTATGCGTCCGATTCTGATGAGCACATTGTCCACGGTTCTTGGCATGCTGCCGCTGGTTGTACCGATACCGATTTTTGCGGACGGGGCGTGGGTCTGGAGCGTGGGCGCCGGCAGTGAACTGTACCAGGGATTGGGAGCTGTCGTGCTGGGAGGCATGATCGTTTCCACCGTGTTCACGCTGATTCTGATCCCGGCCGGATTCAGCCTCGTGATGGACGCCAAAAGTCTGGTTGGACGATTGCTGAAGCGACTGCAAAGTGCGACCGGCCGCTGACAAACCTTGCGGGACGGCGCGGCTCCAGCCAAGCCGCAAACCTCGCACCGGCTCGGGTGGAACCTCGCCCGCCCAAACAAATCGCAACCACACGATTTTCTTTTCGTGTGTTTCGTGTCTTTCGTGGTTCAA